>JACDHZ010000236.1 GCA_013820755.1 Chthoniobacterales bacterium | reverse complement strand
GGATGTTGATGGCCATTCCGAGCAAGGCGACGCGCGCGCCGGTTTGCAAATTGCTCGACGCGTCGTGCGATGTATGATGCGGCGCGAGAGGCATCGGTGAGCAAAACTATACGCGTCGCCCTTTACGAAACACACGGAAATCCGGCTGAAGTGCTACGCGTTGTCGAGCAGCCGTGGCCGGCGCATGCACACGGCGAAGTAGTGGTGCGGATGAGCGCGGCGCCACTGAACCCGGCGGATATCAACGCGATAGAGGGCAAGTATCCGGTGCGGCCCCTCCTGCCCGCAACGCCCGGAATGGAAGGTGCGGGTGTGGTGGTTGAGACCGGCAGCAGCGCCGGCGAGGTCGCCGTCGACGACCAGGTGATTCTGCCGCATAATTTCGGGACATGGCGTGAAGCGTGTGCGGTGAAAGCCGATCAACTTGTGGTAGCGCCTCCGGAAGTTGAGCCCGCGCAAGCGGCAATGCTAAAGGTCAATCCGATCACCGCTTGGCGAATGCTGCACGATTTCGTGCCGTTGCAGCGCGGAGACTGGTTTATTCAAAACGCCGCGAACTCCGCGGCAGGACGTGCTGCGATTCAGATCGGAAGTGAACTCGGCTTCCGTAGCGTGAATGTAGTGCGGCGAGCAGAAGTAACCGGTGACCTGCAGAAGGATGGTGCGGATGTTGTTCTACTCGACGACGACAATCTGCGAGATGCCGTTGCGGAGCTGACCAGACGTGCGCCGATTCGCCTGGCGCTGAATGCCGTCGGAGGTGAGAGCGCGCTGCGGATCGCGAAGGTGCTCGCGCCGGAAGCAACCATGGTAACGTACGGCGCAATGAGTCTGCAGCCGCTCACAATTCCGAATGGCATGTTGATCTTCAAAAACCTGAAGTTTACCGGGTTTTGGGTGAACAAGTGGTACGATCGCGCTTCGGCCTCCGAGCGAGCTGCGACGTTCGCGCCGCTGTTTGACATGGCGAAGCGCGGTCTGCTTCGCACCGAAATCGAGCGGAGCTATTCGTTAGCCGGCGCGACGGCTGCTGTTCAGCATGCGATGCAGAGCAGACGGACCGGCAAAGTAGTTTTTGATCTGACCAGGTGACGCGGAGCGATCCTCGCGTGGAACCCTCCGGCCGACGCGCTATCTATTCGCGCGGGTGCGATGTCGGTTCGCGCTTTCGCTGACGCTTTAAAAGGGTGATTTGCTTGATGCGTGCTGAGTCTGACGGGCTCCAAGTGGCCACGTCGGGATCGTCTTTGAAGGCGTTGTGGACGATCCGCCGCTCGTACGAGTTCATCGGCTCAAGCTGCAGCGAACGACCGCTGATTCGGACGCGCTCTGCGAGGTCGCGAACGCGCTGCACGATCTTGTCTTCACGCATGGAGCGGTAGTGTTCGCAGTCGACGATTACCTTCGCGGCGTCGCGATCTTTGGCCTGAATAAGGCGGTTGAGAAGAAACTGAATCGCCTCAAGGGTTTCGCCGTCACGACCGATCACCCGCGCGCTTTCTTCGGTATAGATTTGCAGCGTCTGATTGCCGCCTTCGCTCTGCGTTTCCTCGATTTCCACCACGAAACCGAGATAACCGAGCATCGTGTCGAGTAGTTCCTTCGGCGTCATGATCGTCCTTTCCGCGCCCGCTTCGTTGTCGTTGGCGCAATGTCCAACACTGGCGCGGGCTGCCTTTGGTTGTGCCACAGCTGCAGGATCGTAAACAGATTCTGCGTTGTGTAATACAATGCCAAGGCTGCCGCGAAATTGTAGCAGAAAACGAGAAAAATGAGCGGCATGAACATCATCACGCGGCGCTGCATCGCGTCGCCCGTGTTTGGTGTCATTCGCATGAGCCAGACGTTGCTCGCGCCCATCAGCAGTGGGAGGATGTTGATGGGGAGGCCGCCGACGACCGGATTACCGAGGATCGGAATCCAGCCCATGCCAGGAATCGTAAACAGCGTGTCGGGCTGTGAGAGATCGCGCACCCAGAGAAAGGAAGCATTCCGCAGTTCTGCCGCCTGACCGAGCATGCTGAACAATCCGAAGAAGATCGGAATCTGTATCATCATCGGCAGGCAACCGCCGACCGGGTTTACGCCGTGCTCTTTGTAGAGCTTCATGACTTCGGTGTTCATCCGCGTCGGATCGTCCTTGTACTTTTCCTTCAGCGCCTGCATCTTCGGCGCGAGCGCGGACATGCGGCGCATCGATTTGTTCGCCTTGTTTTGCAGAGGCCAGAGCACACCCTTCACGCACGCGGTCAGCAGTATGATGGCGAATCCGTAATTCTTCACCCATCCGTGAAGGAGATTGAGGAAATTTAGAAGCGCCTGACTGATCAACTTGAAGAAGCCGAAGTTCATGATCTCGGCTTCCCCGTGCTCGAGCTTCGCAAGCCGATTGTAGATTTTCGGACCGGCGTAGATCTGAAAATGGAGGCTGTTCGTCTCACCCGGCTGCAATTGAAATCCGGGCATTCCCATCGCGCCTTCGAGTCCCAGCAACGGCCGACCACCTTCATGGTTAACGTCGAAGGGCCGAGCCCACACTTCTGTCGCTTTTGCGGTGAGCGGAGTCAGCAGCGTGGTGAAAAACTGGTTACTCATGCCGGCCCAATCCCCGCTGTTCACCCGCTCCTGAAAAAACTCTTTCGGTCCGCGCTTTTCGACTCCGATAACTGGATAGCTTTGCGCCGGAAACCAATTTACGTCGGTGCTTTTCACCTTGCCGCTGGCAAACCAGACGAGGCGCGTGTAGACAGTCATGTCGTTCGGGTGGAGCGGCACTGTCGAACCGAGCGCGAGGAAGTACTCGGCAGCGGTATAAGGTGCTGCACCTTCGTTGCGGAAATCGAGCTGCATTTCCGTGACGAAGTTGTCTTCGTTATCGGCGGTGGGGACAAACGAGAACCGCTTCTGCACGACGATACCTTGCGGTGTGCGGCGCTCGAACTGCACGCTTCCGTCCGCCTGCCGTGTCGCGGTGAATTCCGGCAAAGCGCGCGCCAACGGCTGTTCCAGGATGGCGCCGATCGGCGGATGATCGGCCGAATTCAACACCACGGCTCCCTGGCCTTTTTCATCCGCGTGATTCAACAAATGTACTTCGCTGATGCCGCCGCCACGATTCGTCAGGCGCAGCTCCACGCTTGCATTCCGCAGCGGCTCGATCTTCTCCTCGAAGGTTTCAATCGACTCGGCCGGCGTCGGCGCAGGCGCAACCCCAACTGCGGCATCGCCCACCGGCGATCTCGTCGGAGTTGCGGACGGCGCGGATTGCGCTTCAGGGGCTGGTGACGCGGACGGAGTTGCAACCGCGGCTGTCGGCTGCACGCGCGGAGCGTGCGAAGCCATGTAAAACTGCCACGCGACAAGCCCGATTACACAAAGGGTGACGGCAATCCATGCTTGGCGATCCATAGACAACTGCCGATGGCCTATTCACAAACGAAACGCGTGTGCTCGACCGAGCGCGGCGGCACCGGATCAAAGCCCTTCCCTCCCCATGGTTGACAGCGGCCAAGTCTCTTCACTCCAAGCCAGCTACCGCGCAGCACACCGTGCCCCTCCACCGCTTCAAGGAAGTAGTGCGAGCAGGTCGGCTCGAAGCGACATCCTGAGCCGGGACCACCCACCCATGACAGCAGTGGCGATATCGTCCATTGATAACCGCGGATCAAAAACCGGACGATCAGGAGCATGAGGGCGCTAGAATAAGAGCCCGTTTTGCGAGACGCAACCACTCATCTTCCAAGGCGCCATAGCTGACACCGGACGCTGCCGGCCGCGCGATCACAACCATCCAGATGCCGGGGCGAACGATGTTCTGATTGGCGCGCACTATTTC
>JACDHZ010000090.1 GCA_013820755.1 Chthoniobacterales bacterium | reverse complement strand
GGCATTTTTGCCGGCCTCCCGCCGATCTTCCACTTCCTGAACACCCCGGACTTCGTAGTCGCAAAATGGGTGATCGTTCTCTGCGCCGGAACGATGGCTGCAGGAACGGCAGCGGGAGGCTGGCGCATCATCCGCACACTCGGCCATAAGATGGTCAAGCTGCAGCCGGTTCACGGTTTCGCTGCCGAAACCACTGCCGCCGTGATCATCCAGGTTGCGAGTCATCTGGGCATTCCGCTGTCGACGACGCACGTCATATCGACCTCGATCATGGGCGTCGGCGCTGTGAAACGCTTCAGCGGCGTGAAGTGGGGGGTAGTCGAGCGGATCGTCTGGGCGTGGATCTTTACCCTACCCGCGACTGGTCTCATCGGGTTTGTGCTTGCACGCGCGGCGCATGCCATTTAGTCCGCTGGTTTAGACCCGTACCTCGGTGCTGATGGGGACCCACGCATTTGCCGCGCGCGAATCCGTGACGGCTTGCACCACGCGCATGTAGCGCACCCCATCCTCGAAGTCCGGGTGCGGGCGGGCCTTGCCGCGAGATTTCACCGCTCCGATGAAATCGTCTTCCACCATCCAACCCCCCTCCAATTCGCGACTCAACTCCACCTTGTGCAGCGCCCGGTCACCGGGCCTCCCGGCTTGCACAACATCGGTCCCAAAGTCGTACGCCATCGTCCCGCAGTCGCCGTAAACCTCGAGCCGATCATGAGGAGCAAGTGCATTGATACCGCTGAACTCAAGCACGCCTTCGGCTCCGTTTGCGAACGTGCATAACACCGTGACCATGTCGGGTATCATCACCTCGTACCCTTGCCGCACCTCGGTCAGGGTCTCGCCGCGCGCATAGACACCGGTGATGTCGCCGAGCCAGCGCTGAAGCACCTCCACGTAAATCCCGAGCGCGAGCACATTGAGTCCGCAGATCTCGATTCGCTGCCGCCAATGCGCCGGCGCGTCAGCATTGAGGTAAGCACCAGTGAAGCTCTGCAGCCGGATGTGATGTGGACGTCCGATGTAGTTCTCTGCGAGCAGCTTCTTCACGAGTGCATCGCCACGTAACCCAAACGGCGGCGGGCAGAGCATCGTCACCAATTCGGGAAAACGGCGCGCCGTCGCGAGCATTTCTTCGGCTTCGCACAGGTCCATCGCCATTCTCGCCTGGCAGAAAACGTGTTTACCGGCTTCCAACGCGGAAACCGTGACCGCCGAGTGCATATAAGGTGGGGTGCCGATCCAGACGGTGTTGATGTCAGGCAGAGCGAGGAGGTCCGCCCAATTCTGCATCGGTGTCGCATGCGGAAGGGTTTCGTCGCAAAACTTCTGGGAACTCTCGTATGTGGAATTGGAAACCGCGACGATCTCCACTTCGGGATGGCGCCGAAGAGCAGGCAAATGGCGCGAGCGGACAATTTCCCCCGCGCCAATGATCCCAATCCGAATCTTATTATTAGTTCGTGCCATGAGAATTCCGTTATGTCAGCAGTTGATCAAAAGTCGGTCAGCCGATGAGATACTTTTGACCGCATGCTGCCAAGCCCGTTCAAGAATCTGTTGACGGTACTGCCGCGGCACGGCACCTTGCGCGACTCTTTTCCGAGTTAGCTATGTCAAAAGTTTGCGATATCACAGGTGCCAAAGTCTCGCGCGGCAGCATCATTCACCGTCGCGGAATGGCCAAGAAAAAGGGCGGCGTCGGCCGGCACGTTACCAAGAACGTCCCGCGTACCTTCACTCCGAATCTTCGGGAGCACCGCGTCTGGATCCCCGAGCTCCACAAATACATGCGCATCAAGGTGACTGCGCGCGCGATGAAAACGCTGAACAAGAACGGCGCCTTCGCTACCCTCAAAAAAGCCGGCTTGCTTTCCGCGTAGCTTCCCTTCGCGCTACTGTTTCGGCTGTACGCCTTAGTCGGTTGCGTTCTCTTGCGCCGCTCCTTCCGCCCCAGTGCCTGCACTCTTTTGCGCAGTCGCAGCCGTGGCAGTTGCTTCCAGCCGGCTATTAGATACGCCTGAGTCATCCGACGTGGCCTGCGTCTGCTCGGCAGGCTCGATCGATTGCTCCACCGACATGCCCACCTGCTCGCCTGATTCGATCCCATCATCGACCGGATTCGATCGCTCTGAATCAGACCACGTTTCAGACACACCGCTGGTTCGTTCTGCGGTGGTAGTCGCTTGTTCCGTGAGTTCTGCAGATACTCGCTCCTCCGATCGGACCGGCTCTGGCGCGGGCTCACTGTGAACCTGTGGTTCAACGGCCGCATTTGCCGGCGCTACCGTCACAATTGGCTTCACACGTGGCAGATCGACCGTGCCATCGTTGAATTCGATCACGTAGCCCTCGCTCACCAGCCACCGGAGGTCTGACGCCAGCGTCCGTTTTGCGCGCTCTTGCTCCTCAGCCTCAGCACCTGCAGGTGCGAGATGCTCCGCGAGTTTCTTACGGCTGATGCCTGGCATTTCCGCGAGCTTTTCGAGAATCGCGTTGATTGATGCCGACACACTCGCGCGTTCATGGCCAAAGGTGCGGATGCGAATCGGAGAGACGAACAGCATCCCGCGCCGGTGCCGGAAGATGTTTAGCCCAGCTGTCCGCAGACCGCTCGCGAGCTCCTGCATCATCTTCGAAGGCGAGCGAATCTCCGCCGCCCAGGCATCTTCGATCACTCGACCCACGGCACGATCTGGCAGTTGCCGGCTAACAACGCCACTTATCGTGAGTTCCTGCGCGGTGCGAAGCAGTGTCGGTAAATGCGTCTGTCTGAAATGCCGTTCAGCTTCCGTAACGCTGTTAAAGACAACCGGCGGCTCCTGATCTTTTGTCGTGTATGTGGTAATGCTTCGCGCCTGCTCTTTCCATCGCTCTACAACGGCTGGATCGCTGACGATTTCGATCTGACGCTGAAAATCCTGGAAGCTCACCCGCCGGTTGTAGCGTTGTTCGTAAAGGCTGCGCAGCTGCGGCTGATAGTTGTGATGGTTCGTGGGTCCAAGAAGTGTGCCGCTGATCCGGTCACGCGCGACATTTGTGAAATTGCCCTTGATCGCCTCTGTCTGCGTCTCCTCGACGGTATAGAATTCGTCGCGCATCGCTGCGAACGCGCCGCTCTCTAAAACTCGGCTGTCCGCGGCTACAGGTCCGTGTTGACCAAGCTGGTACAACACCGCGCCGTCAGCGGCCGTAAGGCGCACCTCATAGCGCTCCGGTTTATCGAGAAAAAGGCGAGCCAGCGCGAACACCGAATATGTCAACGGACCAGCCTTGATCTGCGCTATCACGCCCTCGAATGCAGCGGCGCGCGGAAGCAAACGCACCAATACGCGCGGAAGTGGAGCAGGCGCTTCCCGCGGCTCGCGGCGCTCGGGCGGCCCGTCCGTTCGACGCTGATCGGGACGCCGCTGATCTGGCCGTCTCCGGTCCTCGCGGCGATCGTCACGCCTGCCTTGCGGGCGCGGTCCACGCTGCCGCTGCTCGCCGCGCTCCGGGCCACGACCTTCACGGCGGAATGATTGCTCCGTCTCGCCTTCGTACTGGGAATAATCGTTAGCCGGTGCAGGTTCACTGACCCACGCGGGCATCATTTTCAGGTCGAGTAAATCGGCAGGCGTTGACGGCGCAGACATCATGTTTCCTTTACGCCAAGGCTCCGGGAAGTAAACCGCCGCACCGGCATTTCGCCGCCTCGCTGCGCACCCTGAAATAAATTGACAAGGCTGCTAATTCATTTACTTGCCAATCCTGCCGGGACTGCTTAAAGCCTCCCGCGTATTCAACGCGAACTGAGCAACGTTTTTATGAGCGACAAACCAACCGAAGAGAAGGTCAAAGACATCATCGTCGAGCAACTTGGCGTCAACCCGGAGCAGGTCACTCCGCAGGCTTCCTTCATCGAAGATTTGGGTGCTGATTCGCTTGATATCGTTGAGCTAGTGATGGCATTCGAAGAAGAATTCAACGTGGAAGTGCCGGACGAAGATGCGGAGAAACTTCAGACGGTCGGTGACGTCACCAAGTACATCGAAGAAAAGCAGTCCAAGGCATAACTTCGATCCCCCCGCTGTCGCTCCTGGCAGTTAGGTAAACGAGAGAACACGGCTTCGGCCGTGTTTTTTTATTAGGAACTTGCCCGGCTACAGCCCCGGCACACAATGATCCACCAATGGCTGTCAACCTCGCGTTTTATCAGAGGCCGCTGTTCAACATCGGCGGGCATTACGTCTCGACGCTCGGCCTGATCGTTTTCGACGCTCTCTTCGCGTTCGGGATCGTTCTGGCGCACTTTCTTCAGAGTAATTGGGTGCGACACCTCGTAAGTCGCTTTAAGCTCGACACGAATTTCATCGCAATCGTCACGACGATCCTGAGTCTCGCGTTGCTCGTGTTCTTAACGGTCACAGCGGTGAACGCAGCCGGCCTGCCGCTCGCGTGGAGCGCACCGCTGCCGGGCATCAAGCTCAGCTTGGTCAAGATCTTCCCGCCGATCCTGATGTTGGTGACCGTGTTTTGGCTTTCATCGCGCACGAACCGCTTCGTTCCGAATAAGAAGTTCATCGAAGGGACAGTGACAAACTGGACATGCGGCGATGCGCGCGTCCACTTCCGCATTCCAATCGGAGTCGCGTACGGGAGCGGCGTGGAGAAGGTGCGGGCTGCGCTGACGGCGGCAGGGCGGGAGCACCCGAACGCCTCGCCGGACCCCGGGCGGAGCGAAATTCCCAATCCGCAGCGCGAAATTTTTATTCGCAGCGGCAGCATCGCGGTCACGTCAGGAAGAGCACGCAGCGAGACGACCCCCGGCGCGAGCGTGCAGGCTTGATCGCCCTCAGCGCTCCCGCATGGCTGCGCAGACCACAATAAGCTTTCGCGGCGGCTCTGCTCGCGTGATTAGCCGCACGGACTTGTCGACGATTCCGGAATGGCAACGCGCGTTTGATCACGTTGCGAAGGATCACCGCTTCTACGAGATCCTCGAACAGACCCTCGACGGCGCGTTCGAGCATCACTACCTGGTATTTGAAGACCAGTCTGGGCGCGTACGCGGAATTCAGCCGGTGTTTTTCGTGCAGCAAAATCTGGTCGAAGGAGTGCCGGCGTTGGCCCCGATTGTCGATCGTGTGCGGCGACACTTTCCGCAATTTCTGACGATGCGAGTGCTGATGGTCGGTTGCGCCGCCGGCGAAGGTCATCTTGGCATCCTGGACGCGGCAGATACGGAATGGCTCACGATTGCGCTGCTCGCGACGCTTGAAACATACGCGCGTAGTTCCGGCGCTTCGCTCGTCGTGCTGAAAGAATTCCGATTGTGCTACCGCGAGACGCTGGAGCGGTTCACCGAAAACGGTTACGCACGCATCGCCAGCATGCCGCTGACAACGCTCGCCCTGCGCTACCGAGATTTCGACGATTACCTGAACGCTCTGAGCAAGGCGACACGCAAAGACTTGCGGCGGAAATTTCGCCGGATCGAAAAAGCGGCACCGATCGAGCTCGAAGTGCTAACCGATGTAACGCCGCTCGTTCACGAGGTTTACCCACTGTACCTGCAGGTCCACGAACGCTCCGCATTGAAGTTCGAGCGCTTAACGAAAGATTACTTTTGCGCTCTTGGAGAACGCATGGGTGACCGGGTGCGTTTTTTTGTCTGGCGACAGGATGGAAAGATCATCGCGTTCAGCCTGGCGCTGGTGCACAACGGCACGTTCTACGACGATTACCTCGGGCTCGACTACCGGGTCGCACTCGATCTGCACCTCTACTTCCAGACCTTTCGGGACATCATCAGCTGGGCCATTGCACAAGGGCTGGAGGGCTACTGCAGCAGTCCTTTGAACTACGAGCCGAAGCTGCACCTCGGCTGCGATCTATTACCACTCGACCTCTACGTGATGCACACCGCGAAGCTGCTTAACCCCATCATGCAGCGCATCCTCTCGCTCGCCGGACCGACGCGTCACGACCCTGTGCTGTCGCGGTTCCGCAACGCGCAGGAACTCTGAGACATGGCGAACCGCTTATCCGGCTTCCGTAATCCGTGGCTCCAGATTGGGGTAAGCACCGTTGCCGTCGCGATCTCAGAGCTGTTCCTCAAAACTGGAGCAGACGCGACCATCTCCTTGTCACCGGAATGGTCGTGGACTGGCCTCACGACACTTGCGTCACCACTCGTTTGGCTCGGCATCATCTTCACCATCGTCAGTTTCATCACCTGGCTTTACGCGATCAAACACTTGCCTCTTTCCGTCGCGTTCCCTGCTTCCCAGGCAATTCACATTCTTGTTCCACTGAGCAGCTGGCTGGTCCTCGGCGAACAGATCAGCGCGCTCCGCTGGTGCGGGATTGCGCTCGTCCTCTGCGGGCTGGCGCTTGTGGCACGGCCGGTCGCAGAGCTGGAGGAAAAACTATGAGCCCGCTCGTGCTTGTTCTCATCTTTGTCTCGTTAGTCGCTTTCGTCGCCGGTCAGCTCCTGCTGAAGCATGGCATGGAATCTACTGTGACGGGCGGATTCCGGCAGCGGACATTTTTGGTATTCATCCTCACCGGCACGGCCGCGATGGCGGTCTCCTATTTCCTGAACCTAGGGCTCCTGCAACGTCTCGACCTAAGCTACCTCTACCCGTTCCAAGGTCTTAGTGTGCTCTTCATCGCCGGAGCCGCTGCGCTCCTTTTGCACGAGAAATTGACGCTGCCGCTGATTGCCGGTTCCGTCTTGATCACCGCAGGCGTCGTTCTTGTGTCAATCAGTTAAGACCGGCCAAAGCTCACAGAGAGCAGCATGATTAATCTCCCACGCGACGTCCTGGTCAGGGATCGGCAGTTTCGGATGATCCATTTCCGAAAGGAGCCGTTGCTTGCGACGCGCATAGGCCGGCGCTGAGTACGCGCCGCAAATGTCTCCCCCGATCACGCGCGCGGCGCCGCGCAATGTGCCAAGCGCCCAGGCCACATCATCGATCGAGAACTTGCCGTTCTCCCAGTTTGTCACCGCATCACCGCTTCGCAGGCAGTCGAGGTCGACGGTGATGTAGACGTTTGCGCCGCGGAGCTCCGCCACGAAGCGCGCGAACTCCTCGCGCCAGGTCGCAGCAAAGATGACGCCGCGCCGCCTTTGCCGCCGAGGAGACTGGCCATCCGCCCATGCGTGAAGCTCCAGCTTGCCCGCGCGTTCCGCACGGCGATTACCGAACGCCTGCCCCGGCCACCAGCATTCGAAATTCCCGCAGCCCCAGACGCTCACCTTCTGCACGTGCGGGAGCTCCAACGCGCGGTTCACCCAGCTCCCGCAACACCACCGCGGCGGGCGCACGTCCCAATCCGGATGATTATCAAACGAGACCACCACCAGCGGTTCGCTCGCACGCCGAATCCAGAGCGCGCTCAGATGGTGGAAATCGCCGGAGCCGTAAAGCAGGAACGGGGCGAGTCGCTCACCGCGCTCGCGATAAAATTTCTCGATCAGCCGCGGCGGCGCGGAGAAACGAAGATGTGGACCCCAGCTGGTAACGTCGAGGGTCTCGATGGAAAGCGCTCCAGCCGGCCAGGCTCGATCCAGATCCAGATGAAGCGCCGGGGCCACAGGCTAAACGCTGCGTATCCTCTCTTCCTGCGTCGTCACCGTCGCTTCTTCAGCTGAGCGCGCAGAGTTTCAAGTTCATCCGCGGGGCAGTGCAGGCACGGCTTTTCCAGGTCGGTTAAATTGAGCTTGTCCCAGGGAATTCTGTAGCCGGGGTGCACCCGCGCGCCGAAAAACCTCAGGATCGGCCGTCCGATGCCGAGAGCGGAAAGGCGAGCCAGGAAAGCGTCGCTCCCGATGAGGTACTCGCGGATCACCCATTCGCCGCCATTCCGACCGGCAATCACCTCTTCGATGCGCCCGACGGATTTTCCGGCCCCATCCCGGACGCATCGGCCGACGAGCCGCTCCAGATGAACTTCACGATCTGCCATTACCCCGATCCCGGAATGCGCTTGATGACGTGCTGATTCAGCCACTTCTCCCAGTTCAGAACGGGCGTTTCGTCCGCATCGAGATCAACCTTCAGATCAAGTTGCAGGAGATGCACCTTCGACCAAGGAACGCGGAAAGGCGTGCCTTGTCGCGCCCCCCATTTCCGCCCCAGCGCTTCGACCCAGTCGCCGAGTCGCGGATGCAGGCGGTGGGCCAGCGTGCTCATCCCCAGCTCGATGTAAGCCAGTCGCGGCGGCTGATCCTTCCGCAAGACGATGATCAACCCGTCCACTTTACCCATCTTGCGCTTGCGGCGGTCGATGACCTGTTCGTCCAGGACATCGCGAATGAGGTGTAGTTCACCCATCGTTAGCCTCCGATGATTTCGAGCGGGATGGCGACGATGGCGAGCACAAACGCCAGCCCGATGATGAACAGAATAACGCCGTTGCTAATCCAGCCATTGCGATGCTTGCCCAGATAACGTTCGTCATTCATCAGGATGAGAAACGGGATAATGACGAGCGGCAAAATGACGGCCGTAAGCGCCATCGTGAACAGCGTCAGTTTTAAGGGATCGATGCCGATAACCATGAGGAGTGAGGCGGCGAAGACGAACACGGTATAGCTGGCGCTGAAGCGCGCATCCTGTGTCGGATGCTCGTTTTCGCTCCAGTTCCAGCCGAGCGCCTGGGCCGTGCCGTAGGCGAGGTTAAGGCTGACTTCTAGCGCCGCGCCGAAGCAGGCGATGCCGAGCGATACGGCAAAGAAGATAAAACCCCAGTAACCAAACGACTCCGTCAGCATTAGCGCGGCCTGCTCGTAAGCATCCACCTGCAGGCCCCGCGGTTGAAAGACCAGCGCTGAGACAACCAGCACGCCTAACGAAACCAAACTGCCGAACCCCATCCCCAACCCGGCGATTGCGCGGTTCACGACCAGATGACCTTTCCCCCACTTATCCTCGATCGCGCCGGACGAATAAAAATAGAAAAGGTACGGACTAATCAGCGCGCCCAAAATGGCCACCGCAATGAACCAGTAATGCGCTTTGTCGTGCGTCGGCAGGCTCGGCAGCACTCCGGCCCCGAACAATTTCCAGAGCGGGTGCAGCACGAACGCGGCGACCACGAAACAGAGCGTAATGAGCCCGAAGAACGAGGTGCCATTTTCTATGATCTCGAAAGTGCCTTTCCAGAGCAGCAGCCAGAGGAGGAAGGCGACGGGCAGAGCCCACCACGGAAAGCTGATGCCCGTGATCAGTTGCAGCGCGAGACAAACGCCGCCGATCTCGGCAGCGAGCACCAGAACATCAACGAACAGCTCGGCGGTAAATGGAACGAGACAAAAGTTGACTCCGAAGCGCTCCCGCAGCGCATCCACCAGCGTGTGCTTGCTCACCGCGGCCAGCCGTCCGGACATCTCAACGAGGAAAATCACGCAGATCGTGCCCAACAGGATAGCCCAAACGAGTTGAAAGCCGAAGGCCGCGCCAGCCTGCGCGGCCGTGGCGATCGCGCCCACATCCAAAAAGCCGCCGATGCTGGTGACGATCCCAAGCGTGATTTCAAACGCCTTCTTCCTCATGGCCGCGCCCCCGCGTTCTCCAAGAAGTTTAGGAGCGCCTGCTTTTGCGCGGTCAGTTGTTGCACTTGCTCCTGCACGCGCGCGCGGTCGCCGCTTCGGATAGCTTTCCGCATCTCCTCTATTGTCGCGGCCAGGTTCTGTAGATGTTCCCGGGCTTTCACGCGCTGGTCGGGTGGAATGGAAGGCGACTGCTCGAGCGTCTCTCTTGTTTCCGAGAGTGTCTCCACCGCGGTATCGATCGTTCGTCCTGCATAGTGGGTCGGCACGGCGCGGCGCACCCACGCCTCACCTGCCATCTGCGCCGTCGCGGCCCACGAGGTCGCAGTCTGCATTTCCGTCGAAAATTCACGGACGGCCGACCGACTGCAGGACGTCAGCGATAAAGAAAGGAGAAGGAGGAAGAAACTCCCTGGATGTCTCAGGCGCATAGAGCGGTTCGTGTCCGCAAGACTGAAGCACAAATGCATGAGACAGAAAAATCCCATACACGCGCAATTCTCTGCAGCCCCGAAATAGTGTCATCAGATCCAAAAATCAAAACTGCGCCGGGCCAAATCACGCGAAGGATCGCGACCTGATCTGCAAAGTGCAGGACGCATTCCGCGTCTTCGCGCGTCAGGCGTCGGCAGTGCTGGGAACTGCGTGGGTCTTCGTCAGCGCGATCCTCGTCATCGTGGTTTGGGCGTTAACCGGACACGTCTTTCATTACTCCGACACGTGGCAGCTCATCATCAACACCGGCACCACGATCGTCACTTTCCTGATGTGTTCCTGATTCAGAATACGCAAAACCGCGATTCGAAAGCGGTTCATCTGAAACTGGATGAGCTGATTCGGGCCGTGGGCGGCGCGCGCAACCATATGGTAGACCTGGAAAGATTGTCCGATCAGGAACTGCAGCACCTCCAGAAGGAATTTGAGCGCATCGGCAAGAAAGCGGACGAAGCGAAGGCGGACGTGGAGGAAGTTAAAGAAGAGATCGCGTCACGCTGAGACGGCGCCCGCTTCCTCCGGTCGCGCCTGGCCGGTTCGGATGAAAACTTTGCCGCTCGGGCAAAGGCGGAGGATCTCGCAGTGTCGACAATCCGGCTTCCGCGCGAAACAGCGACGCCGGCCGTGCCAGATCAGCCAGTGGCTCCACATCGTCCAATGCTGGCGCGGCACAATT
>JACDHZ010000089.1 GCA_013820755.1 Chthoniobacterales bacterium | reverse complement strand
GCTCAACGGCGTGAGCGCATCACAAAATTCGTAGCTGCAACTGTGGGGCCGTCGCGGGCGACCATGGATTGCGCTTGAACTCGGAGTCGACAACCGCGCGCGCAGTCCTCGCAAGCAAGGCACGCAAGCCGTCGATATCGAAGCCGTGCCGCGTGGCGCCGAACGGCTCCAGATTTGCCTCAGCCAGCGCGAACAAACGCACAGCTGGGGCGAGCCGCCGCGCATGCTTCGGGTGGGTAGGATGTTCGAAATGCTTCTGCAGGTGCACAAAGCCGCCCGCTGCCTGGATCAGCCCCTTGAAGTAGTTTGCATCCTCGGAACGCGTTTCAAGCCACAAATGTTCCAGAACGTCGTGAGCTTCATAGTAGCGTTGGTCGTTCCAGCAGCGAAAAAAGCCGCGATAACAGGGGTGCTGAGTGATCCCGCCCGTTGACCCCGCCGGAGCGTTCCCTTCGAGCTGTTCCACGAACCGCGAAATCCTCTCGCCTTTGTTCACGTTAGCCGTAATTTGCGCCGTCTGAGATGAGGGGCAAACCGGTACGCGCGAAATCCACAGCAGCGGCTTCTTCGCGGCACCGGCGCCACAAGGCGGAATGACAGGCGTAGGTTTCATCCTACTGCTCGTTCCGATCGGAGCCCTTGTTTTTCTCTCCGCAGTTTTTTCGGGACTTGAGACCTCACTCTTTTCGCTTAAGTCGCATCAGCTGAAGCAGCTTGAGGAGCAGCATCCCTCTTTAAAGGAATTCCTTCAGAGCTTCTGCGAAAATCCACGCCGAGTCCTTAACGTGATCCTGCTCGGTGATGCTCTTGTCAAAGTGCCGCTGATCGTTTTGCCCCTGGTCGTTTTGTGGGAAAGCGGCCTCGCGAGACGCGTTCCGCAATGGGTCGCCGCCACCGTCATCTTTGCGATCATCGTCTTGCTCTGCGATTTGATCCCGAAACTGCTCGCGCTATCTGCGCCGTACCGGCTTTCGGCGATCGGCGTCTTCACGTTGAAGGCGTCAATGCCGTTGCTCGACCGCGCCGGCGACGCACTCGAAAACATCGGCGAAGCGGTTGTCAACGTCGTGACGCCCGCGAGTTTCCGCACTCGTGTCACCACGGCTGACGAGGAGATCGAGACGCTCGTGGAGATGGGCGAAGAGGAAGGCGCACTTCAGGAAGCGGAGGGCGAGATGATTCAGGAAATCATCAAGCTGGGCGACAAAACGGCAAAGGATTGCATGACACCGCGCGTCGATACTTTTGCGCTACCCGATGATCTCACGAACGAGGAAGTAATCGCGCAGCTGAAGGAAAAGCGACATCGCCGAGTTCCGGTTTACGCCGAAAGCCCGGACGAAATTGTCGGCATTCTCGACACGAAAATGTTCCTGCTCGATTCGCGCGAGCACTACACCGAACACCTCCTTCCGGTCTCGTACGTAGCCGGGACAATGCAGGCGCTCGATCTACTCCGCAGCTTCTTGTCGCATCCGCAGGGACTCGCGGTTGTTGTGGATGAATTCGGCGGTACCGAAGGCATCATCACTCTGTCCGACATCGTGGAGGAAATCATCAGCGATGCCGCGCCTCTCGGGCACGCGGATCTCTACATCGAACCGCTTGATGATGGCAGGCTCCTGGTCAGCGGGAATGCGCGTCTTGACGATCTCACGGAGCATCTCGGATTCGAAATCGAGGCCGACGGCATTGATACGATCGGCGGGTTTGTGTTCAACCGGCTGGGTTACTTGCCGCCGTCGGGGATGCAGTTCGAAATGCCGCGTCTTGCAGTGACAGTCCGCCGCGCCGGCCGCAAACGCATCGAGGAGATCTTGCTCGAGAAGACACCGAACCTCGAAGAGGATGACGGAGATCAAAATGGTGCAGGGACGGAGGACAACGAGTGATGATCTGGTTGCTCGTCATTCTGTTATGCGCCGTGTCGTTTCTCTTCTCCGGCATTGAAGCCGGTCTCCTCGCCATTAATCCCGCCCGGCTGCGGCATCATGTGAAACAGCGGACACGTGGGGCGCACCGATTGGAGCTGCTGCTCGAACATCCCGAGCGATTGCTCGTGACTGTGCTGCTTGTGACGAACGTCGCCGACATCGTTGCGCTCCTCATCGCGACGCGCGTGCTGGTCGGTTTGTTCGGCAGATCCGGATACGTGATTGCCGGTGCGGCCGCCGTGCCGATTTACGTCTTCATCCTCGGTGTGCTGCCGAAATCGCTTTTCCGGCGGTTCCCCTTCCGCGCGCTTGCCGCACTGGGCGGTCTGCTCGAAACAACGTCGCTGCTGTTGTACCCTCTGCTCCAGATCGGCGGGACGTTGGGCCGCCTGTTTCTTCCAAAGCGCAGCAGTGACCGCGCGCGTCTGTTCGCTGCACGTGAGGAATTGAAGCAAGTCGCCGTACAAAGCGAACGCGAGGGATCCCTCACCTCCACGGAGCGGGCGATGATTCACAATGTCGTGGATTTTCGGAATGTCCGCGCGCGCGACGTCATGGTGCCGCTTGCACAGTGCATCACCGTCAATCCGCAAACGCGAGTCGCCGAGATCTTGCAGCTAAGCAGCTCTTCCGGCGTCGATCGGTTCCCGGTGATCAGCGACACCGGGCAGGCGATCGGATTAGTCAACGTGTACGACGTGCTGTTCGATCGGCACGAGGCGAGATCCCTCGCGCGCTACATGCGGCGCATTGTCACGGCATCCGAACACGAGCCCGCATATAGGATCATCCGTCGTTTGCGCGCCGCGCGACTCGGGATCGCCGCGGTGGTGAACTCTCGGAGGCAACTCACCGGCATTACGACAGACCAGGAACTGATCAAGCGACTCGTGCAAAGCGCGTAGAATTGTTTCAGCTCGCGCGCTGCAACGCTGATCTCGTCGCGAACGCATCATCGTGGCCGAGGATGTATGCAGTGTTCACTAATGCCACATGCGAGAACGCTTGTGGAAAGTTGCCGAGCATTCGTTTCGTGCGTGGATCGTACTCTTCCGCGAGAAGCCCCACATCATTCCGTAGCGCAACCAGCCGGTCGAACAGTTCGCGCGCATCTGTTGTCCGGCCAATGAGGTGCAGACAATCGGCGAGCCAAAAAGAGCAGAGCAAGAACACTCCTTCTGATCCGGGCAGGCCGTCGACTTTGTTAACCTCGGTACGATAGCGGAGCACAAATCCGTCCTCAACAAGCTCGCGCTGAATAGCATCCACTGTGCTCCTCACCCGGTCATCCGACGGAGGCAGAAAGCCGACCAGCGGCATCATCAGCAAACTCGCGTCCAGTTCACTTGATCCATAAACCTGCGTGAAAGCATTCTTCTCGCGGTTGAACCCGAGCTCGCAAACCTCCTGGTGAACGCGGTCGCGGATTTGCCGCCACCGTTCGAGGTTCTCTTCTGCTTCGCAGTTGCATTCTTCGACGATTTTGACTGCACGATCGAAGGCTACCCACGCCATCATCTTCGAATGCGTGAAATGCTGCGGCTCGCCGCGGATCTCCCAGATGCCGTAGTCGGGTAATTCCCACTTCGACTCGAGCGACTTGATCAAAGCCACTTGCAAACGCCAGTCCGGTTCGGCCGCTTTTATCCCCGCGCGGTCGGCGCGATACATTGAGTCGAGCACCTCGCCATAAACGTCGAGCTGGAACTGACCAGACGCCGCGTTTCCGACTCGCACCGGCTTCGAATTCTCATACCCGGCGAGCCATGGCACCTCATATTCCGACAAGCGCCGTTCCCCGCAAACGCCATACATGATCTGCATCTGTGAGGGGCTGCCGGCGACAGCTCGCAGCAGCCATTGTCGCCACGCCCTTGCTTCGTCCAGATAGCCGGAGTCCATCAGCGCCACGAGCGTGAACGTTGCATCGCGCAGCCAGCAGTAACGGTAATCCCAATTTCGCACGCCGCCGATCTCCTCCGGCAGCGATGTCGTCAAGGCAGCAACAATCCCGCCGGTGGGCGCGTAGGTAAGCCCCTTCAGCGTCACGAGCGAGCGGATCACTGCATCGCGCCACTCGCCGCCCACGGAACATTGTTTCGCCCACTCGACCCAAAACCGCTCTGTCTCGCGCAACGCGTGTTCGGCATGAACCTTCGGCGGCGGCTTCTCGTGCGATGAGAACCAGGTGAGCACGAAGGGGATTCGCTCCCCCGGCGACACCGTGAATTCGGCTACCGTGCTCAGATTCTGGCCGCGCGTAGAGATTGGTGTATGCAAGATCAGCGCATCAGGACCCGCTATTGCTTCGAGTCCCCCGTGCTGTTTCCGCACCCACGGCACCACATGGCCGTAGTCGAAGCGGATTGTGAGGTTCATCCGCAATTGGACGCTACCGGCAACGCCTTCGACGATGCGTACTATGTCCGGCGCCTTACCACGAGGCGGCATGAAGTCGATTAGCCGTACTGTGCCTTCCGCAGTCTCTAATTCCGTCTCCAGAATCAATGTGTCGCCGCGATAACGACGGCGGGTGGCTATCAGTTCACCCGTCGGCGTGAAGCGCCACGAGCCGTTCTTTTCGTCACCCAGCAGCGCGGCAAAGCACGCGCCGGAATCGAATCGCGGAAAGCAAAGCCAGTCGACACATCCAAAGCGACTTACCAGCGCACCTGTCTGCGTATCGCTGAGGAATGCGTAATCTTCAATCCGTGTCATCTCAGGCCGGATGACGATGGTGGCCCTGAAGCTTTGCGGCAAGCAACGGTGTTTGGCGCAGCGTTTCGGCGATGCGATTCTGGGAGATGGCAACTCCCGCTCGTCTGGTTGATCTGAGTCATACGGTCGAAGACGGCATGGTGACCTACAAAGGCCTGCCTGCTCCGTTGATCTGCGATTATTTGAGCCGCGAGGCTTCGCGTTCGCGGTATGCCGCGGGAACGGAATTCCAAATCGGCCGGATCGACATGGTGGCAAACACCGGCACCTACATCGACAGTCCCTTCCACCGCTACGCACGTGGTAAAGACTTTTCGCGGCTCGCGCTCGAATCAATCGCGGATCTCGAGTGCGTTGTGATCCGCGCTACAGAAGGGCGCAGCCGCGCCATCCGTCGGCTGCCGGTCGAAGTGGAGAGGCTGCGCGGGAAAGCGCTGCTCGTGCACACCGGCTGGGACGCGAACTGGCGCACGGATCAATATTTCGAAGACCATCCCTTTCTCACCGGGGAGCTTGCGGAGCAGCTCGTCGCGGCCGGTGTGGCGCTTGTCGGCATCGACTCATTCAACATCGACTCCACGGACGACCGCACACGTCCGGTGCACTCGACGTTGCTGGGCGCGGATATTCCGATTGTCGAGCATCTGTGCGGACTCGGAGCTTTACCCGAACGCGGCGCGATCTTCTACGCCGTGCCGGTAAAGGTGAAACGCATGGGCACCTTTCCGGTTCGCGCATTCGCGCGCGTCTGAAGTAGCTGTGGCGCTCAACTCGCGCCGGCGAGCTGAGCGATCCGATCGCTCGTTAGGCGAAAGACCGTCCATTCCTCCATTGGTTGAGCGCCAAGCTTCTTGTAGAACTGAATCGCCGGCTCGTTCCAATTCAGAACCGCCCATTCCATCCGTCCGCAGCCGCGCTCGTGTGCGATCTGCGCCAGATGCACAAGCAAAGCCCGGCCATAGCCCTTGCCACGATGCACGGGCCGCACGAACAGATCCTCGAGATACAATCCGGGTCTTCCGAGCCAGGTCGAGAAGTTATGGAAGTAAACAGCAAATCCCACGGCCTCGTTACCCTCCTGTGCGAGGGAGACCTGCGCAGAAGGATTACCGCCGAATAAAACCTCCTCCAGCTGCTCTTCCGTAGCGACCGCATCGTTCGGGGCGCGCTCGTATTCGGCCAATTCGCGAATCAACTGCAGGATAACCGGAACGTCGGCGCGGACTGCGGGTGTTATCTGGAACATCGGATTTGTTGACCATAAGAGTTGCTCGTTCAGGGTGCGAGTCCAGATCATCGCCATGCCGACGGGGAATGCCATCTCGGATCGAGCCTTGACAAACCACCTGCTCGAAAGCAATCGACTACCAACTCGCTGCTGAGCTCTATGACAAACAGGCCCCTCGCCCTCTGCCGCTTCGCGACATTCACCATCGTCGCTGTTGGCGCTCTCGTTCTGCTCGGTGCCGCGCGTGAACTCGACGCACAGGACGAGCCGAAGCTCGTCCCCGACGTCGCGGAAGTCGGCAAGCTCCTGCCGTTGCTGCCCGATCCACCCGCTGGCTGGACCGCAGAGACAGCGGAAGGCTCTTCGGACGATCTGGGCGACACCAAAATCACCACCGTTCATCGCGACTACCAGAAAGGCGAGGCGGACGACGCGCCCACCACATCGATCAGCATCCTCGATTCGGTCGCGAATCCCGAATATGTGGATATGACGACCTCCGGTTGGACGTCGGACGAGACGACCGCGGACGGCTACACCAAGTCCGTTGATATCGATGGTGTGCCCGGCTTCGAAACATTCGAGAACGACGGCAAACACGGCGCGCTGTGGCTCCTGGTTGCAAAACGCTACTTCCTACAGATCGAAACCACCGGCCAGGATCCGCAAGAGCTTCAGGAATGGCGGAAGAGGATCGACCTGACGAAGCTCGCCGGCGTGAAATGATCCACGTCTCCAAACCGCAGTCTGGGGAACACCTGAAGAAAGTTGTCGGGCGACCTGGACCGGCAGACGTCTGGGATCGTCTGTATCGGCTCAATCAATTCACGGCCGCGCTCCAGCTGCCGAACGCCAGCAACGATGGATACCCCCTACGAAAAGTTGTTGGTCAGCCTCGCCAGAGCTGAGGTGCGCTTCATCGTCGTCGGTGGACTTGCTGTCGCGCTGAACGGCTTCGTTCGCACAACCGAAGACGTCGACATTCTGGTGGATTCAGCTTCGGACAACATCGGCGCGTTACTCAGCACGCTCGGCGCATTTGGTGCAGGTCACGCCCGCGAGCTTGATGCGACTGATTTTGTCGAAACAGAAGGTGCGATCCGCGTTGTTGAGGAATTTCCCCTCGACATCTTCACGATCATGCGTGGTCAACGCTACGCCGATTTATGCCGATCGGTGCGGACGATTCGCGTAGGAGACTGCACGCTTTCCTATCTCGCCGCTCCCGCTCTCATCGCGTTGAAAGAGCACTCCCGGCGCGAGAAGGATCAGATTGACGTCGCCGCGCTCAAGGCGCTGTAGCGGCCGCTCGGCGGGAAAACGTTGGTCGACTGCGGCGAACCGCAATAACGTGCTGCCGATCATGTCCGAAGAACGTAAAACTCTCGAGCAGCGCACCCAAATGACCGACATCGAACGGCTGCATCATTCCGCGGCGCATGTGATGGCAACAGCGATCCTGCGGATCTGGCCGGAGGCGCAATTCGCCGCCGGCCCGCCCGTGGAAAACGGCTTCTACTACGACGTCGAATTGCCGCACCGCATCTCGCCGGAAGACTTCCCGCAGATCGAGGCGGAGATGAAAAAGGAGACGAAAGCGAACCACACCTTCGAGCGCTTGGTCGTTAGTCGTGGCGAGGCATTAGCTCTGGCTGAAGCCGGTGAACTCGCGGCTCTCGGCCCACGCCCCGAACCGAGCAAGTTCAAACTCGACATCGTCCGGAACATCCCCGAGGGCGAAGAAATCTCGCTCTACCGCAACGGCGACTTCACCGATCTCTGCGCCGGCCCGCACGTCATGCGCACCGGCAACATCGGCGCGTTCAAGCTCACCAACGTCGCCAGCGCCTACTACAAAGGCGACGAGAAAAACCCGCAGCTCCAGCGCATTTACGGCACGGCCTTCAAGACCCGCACCGAGATGGACGCCTACTTCGCCATGGTCGAGGAAGCGAAGAAGCGCGACCACCGCAAGCTCGGCAAAGAACTGGAGCTCTTCACCTTCGACGCCGACGTCGGCCCCGGACTGCCGCTCTGGCTCCCGCGCGGTACCGCGATCATCGAGGAACTCGAGAAGCTGGCGAAGGAAACGGAGTTTGCGGCGGGATATGTGCGTGTAAGGACGCCGAACTTAGCGCGCGAATCCTTGTACAAAACGAGCGGCCATCTGCCCTATTACGCTGAATCGATGTTTCCCCCGATGCTATTACCGCTCGAAGGAGAATCGGCACGCGAACGGGAAGGGAGACTCGTTCGAGCTGAGCGACGGCTAGTCCAAGCGCGCGGGAGTGTCTCATCAATGGTCGAGAAGACGCATTTCACGAAAGAGGACATTGATTTGTTGAAAGCGGCGATTAACGAAACCGAGGAGGCAGAGGGCGATTGGCGGAAGCATTTCGACGGGCCATCAGAGCGCGAGCGTTACTACCTCAAAGCCATGAACTGCCCGCATCACCACAAGCTCTACGATGCGCTCCCGCGCAGCTATCGCGACCTGCCATTGCGCCTCGCCGAATACGGCACCTGTCATCGCTACGAGCAGAGCGGCGAGCTCTTCGGCCTCATGCGCGTGCGTTCGCTCCAGATGAACGACGCGCACATCTACTGCACGCCGGAGCAATTCGAGTCCGAGTTCCGCGCCGTGAACGAGATGTATCTGAAGTATTTCAAGCTTTTCGGCATCGACAAATACGTCATGCGCTTCTCCACCCACGACCCGGCGCGGCTCGGCCAAAAGTACGTCGACGAACCCGAGCTCTGGCAGCAAACCGAAGAAATGGTGCGCGGCGTCCTTCAACGCTCCGATATCAACTACGTCGAGGTTCCGAACGAAGCCGCGTTCTACGGCCCAAAGATCGACGTCCAGGTCTGGAGCGCCATCGGCCGCGAGTTCACCATCGCCACCAATCAGGTCGACTTCGCCCAGCCGAAACGCTTCGGCCTCACCTACAAAACCCGCGAGAACACCGACGCGATGCCGCTCTGCATCCATCGCGCCCCGCTCGGCACGCACGAGCGTTTCATCGGCTTCCTGATCGAGCATTACGCCGGCAATTTCCCGCTCTGGCTCGCGCCCGAGCAGGTCCGCATTCTCCCCATCGGCGACGAAGCGCCGCTCCTCGACTACGCCCGCGCGATTCAGAATGAGCTCCGCGCGAAAGAAGTCCGCTGCGAACTCGACGCAAGCAGCGACCACATGAAAAGCAAGATCGCGAACGCCGAGCAAATGAAAGTCCACACCATGCTCGTGATCGGAAGTCGCGACATGGAAGCGAACGCCGTCAGCGTCCGCCTCCACGGCGAAGGGAACCTAGGTGCCAGGTCCCGCGACGAAGTCATTGCCGATCTTCTGCGGGCAATTGCTGGGCGAGTCGCATGACGGCGAGGGAGGACGCGCAACTGAGGATCTACTCCAACTGTAGTTGAGCAGAGCTTTACTCGGGCACTGCAACTCCCGCGGCTACGATGAGGAAGCAATACCATTTCCGCCGGTCAGAGCGCGGGTGGCTGGCGTGGGACGTGGATCGGTTGGTGAGGTTGACCAAGGATCTGCCTCGATCTGAAGTCAACGTTGCTGAACTCGCCGAGCTGGATGAAGCGTACTGGTTTAGCGGCGGGACGTCCGATACGACCTGCCGCATGATTATCGACCACGCGCGAATGATCAACGAAGCGGACCTCAATTTTCCAATCATTCTCTCGTCGGATGGCCGTTTGATGGACGGGATGCACCGCGTTGCGAAAGCAGTGCAGAGCGGGATCACGAGCATCGGGGCGGTCCGATTCGAATTTGATCCTGATCCGGATCACATCGGTGTCGGGCCTGACGAACTTCCGTGTGAAGAACAGGCGGCAGATACCTGATTCAGCGTTCCAGTTCTCCCCAAAAATGAATCCGCCCGTCAGCAATTCCCTGCGCGAGTATGCGCGCGGGATGGCGGGCGGGTTGATGTTCAGTCTCCCGCTGCTCTACACGATGGAGGTTTGGTGGACGGGGTTCGTCGCCGAGCCGATGCGGCTGGTCGTTTACATGGGCGCCATTTTTGTGTTGCTGCTCGGCTATAACCATTACGCCGGTCTGCATCATGATGCCTGCTGGTCCGAGGTGGTGATCGACTCCGTGGAAGAGATGGGTCTGGGCTTGCTGGTCGCCGCGCTCGTGCTGTTCCTGCTGGGCCAGCTGGAGACGGATATGAGTGCCTACGAGATTATTGGCAAAATCACCGTGGAAGCGATGACGGTTGCAATCGGCATTTCCGTCGGCACCTCGCAGCTAGGCGGCGGGGACAATGGCGCCAAAGGGGGCGCGGAAGCTTCGGCAAAGCAGGACGTGACTTTTGGTGGCCAGATCGCGATCGCATCCTGTGGCGCCATGCTCTTCGCGGCAAACGTCGCGCCCACCGAGGAGATCATCATGATAGCGACCGAGACGCGAATCGAGAAGCTCGCCGGGCTGGCTGGACTCTCCCTGCTGCTGACGGCGCTGATTCTCTACTACATTGAGTTCACGAGCTCGACGCAATACGTGCACACGACCGGGATCGCTTCCGTGGTCGTCGGCACGGTCGTCACTTATGCGGTCGCGCTGATCATTTCCGCCGCCGTGCTTTGGTTTTTTGGCCGCTTCGACCAGGCATTGGGCACCTGCATCGCGCAGACGATCGTCCTTGGTCTCGCCGCTTCTTTGGGTGCCTCGGCGGGGCGGCTTTTGTTGCAATGAAAACTCCGGAGAAGAACTGGATTGAATGGTCGGTCTTCGCGTTGAGCGCCATGGTGATTCTCGCGTTGCTGAGCTTCCTTTTTTACGAGAGCGCGACCATCGGCAATGCGCCGCCCGATATTCACCTCCAGATCGGAGTTCCCGAGCCCAGGACGGGTTATTT
>JACDHZ010000235.1 GCA_013820755.1 Chthoniobacterales bacterium | reverse complement strand
GTTTTGATCAGCTCCTTGTACTCGGTGATGATCTTGTCGCGTTCCAAGCCGGTGAGCTGATAGAGGCGTAGCTCGAGAATTTGATTCGCCTGATGTTCGCTGAAGGCGTAGCGGCCATCAGCCAGGCGCGCTTCGTTGCGAATCAGAACGCCGATCTGCTCGATCTGCCGGCGGGTGAACTCGAAGCCGAGGAGCTTGACGCGCGCTTCATCGCGATTGGCCGAGCCGCGGATGATCCGAATGAACTCGTCCAGATTCGCGAGCGCGATCAGGTAACCTTCCAGAGTCTCGGCGCGTTCCTCGGCTTTGCGCAGCTCAAAGCGGGTGCGGCGAATCACCACCTCCCGGCGGTGCTCGATATACGCGGCGTTTGCGTCTTTTAGGTTGAGAAGCTTGGGACGGCCGTGATCGATCGCGAGCATCGAGGCCGCGAAGGAGCTCTCCAGCGCGGTGTGCTTGTAGAGATTGTTGATCACGACTTTCGGATTCCCATCGCGCTTCAGCTCGATGACCACACGCGTGTTTTCGTCCGACTCATCGCGAATCGCCGTGATGTCGCTCAGCACTTTCTCGTTGACGAGCTGCGCGATCCGCTCCACGAGCGTGGCCCGGTTCACGTTGTACGGGATCTCCGTGATCACGATCTGCTCGCGATTTCCCTTCAGCTCCTCCACACCCGCTTTTCCGCGGACTTTCATGCTGCCGCGCCCCGTCTCCAGATATTGCTTTATCCCGGCGAGACCACAGAGCGCGCATCCCGTTGGGAAATCCGGACCCTTCACAAACTTCATCAGCGCCTCGAGCGTGAGATCGGGATCGTCGATCTGTGCGCAGATGCCATCGACAACTTCGCCCAGATTGTGCGGCGGGATATTCGTTGCCATCCCGACCGCGATGCCGGTGCCGCCGTTGACAAGAAGATTCGGGAACGCCGACGGAAAAACGGTCGGCTCGGTGCGTGTCTCGTCGTAGTTCGGGACAAAGTCGACCGTCTCCTTGTCCATGTCCGTCATGAGCGCGGCGCCGAGGTGCGTCATCCGCGCCTCGGTGTAACGCATCGCCGCGGGCGGATCGCCTTCCACCGAGCCGAAGTTTCCCTGACCATCCACGAGTGTCTCGCGCATGGCCCAGCCCTGCGCCATGTGCACGAGCGTGGGGTAAATCACCGCCTCGCCGTGCGGATGATAGTTTCCGCTCGTGTCACCACAAATCTTCGCGCACTTCCGATGCTGCCGGTTAGGGAAGAGCGACAGATCGTGCATCGCGTAAAGGATGCGACGTTGTGATGGCTTCAATCCATCGCGCGCATCCGGAAGCGCGCGCGAAATGATGACCGACATCGAGTAGTCGAGGAAGGAACGGGAGACTTCCTCGGACACATTGATCAGCTCTAATTTTTCGCTCGGGTTATACACGGGGAATGGTTAGACAGGGAATGGTTAGACAGGATTAACAGCCCGTCGCTGTGCCGACCTTCACTGAACCGTGCTGTGCGGGTGAAACTCGCTGCCGATCGAACAGAGACAGCGTTCATCGGAAACGCGTTCTTGTCCACTCGTGCACCCGCACTGTGCTCTTGAACTTCGGTGCTCGTCAGATTCCCCGGGCTAGGCGTCTCCCCGAAGCGGTCGCGCGCTCAAACGGCATCAACGCGTAATGCCTTGATGATCCTCGCTTGAAAGAGCGATAACACGCCCTCGCGCGCGCGGATCATGCTAAATACCCTAAAACCCGCAGCCGGACGAGAGAACGATATGATTGAGGATGCGAAGCCCTGTGCCGCTGTCCATTCACGATGCGCGATCGCGCGGCGTTCAAAGAGTCGGTCCGGCCGATTCTAGAGTGGAATTTCCAGCGGATTATCGTTGGGCATGGAGAGATCATCGAAACTGATGCAAAGCGGATCTTCTGCGAGGAGCTAAGGGCGCGGAACCTTTTGCCAACGCCAGAGGGGGTTTGAAGGAACGCACTTCCTCCGCTACCGTGGCGCTATGAAACTGAAGGCTCTTGCACTCATCGCTCTTGGAACATTCGCCGTGTCATCCGCGTTTGCGGAAGACAAAGCATGCTGCGCCGGAACAGCGGCTAGTCACATGAAGAGCGGCTGCTCGGCAACCTTTGCAAATCTCAATCTCACCCCCGCGCAACAGACCAAGATGGAGAAGCTTGCCGCGAAATGCGACAAAGGCGGGTGCAATGAGCGCACGATGGCGAAGATGGAGAAGGGCGCGCGCGGCGTTTTGAGCCACGAGCAGTTTGTCGCCTGGAAAGCCGCCTGCACGGCCAGGATGTCTGCACCGACGCAGAGCTAAGCGCGCGCGTTGTAGCGGGGGGCGTTGACCCCGGCTGGGTGAAGACTTGACCACGCGTCAGACCAGCCGGGGTCAGCGCCCCCGGCTACAACGCATGAACAGCCTCGCTGCAAATCTCGATCAGGTCCGATCTCAAATCGCGGCTGCGGCCGCGAGGTCGGGCCGCAGCGCGGACGACGTGCAGTTGATCGCCGTCTCGAAAAAACAGGACGGGGAAAAGGTGCGCGCAGCATTCGACGCGGGGCAGCCGATCTTCGGCGAAAGCCGCGTGCAGGAAGCGCGCGCGAAGATTCCGTTGCTGCCTGCCGCAGTTCGCTGGCATTTCATCGGGCACCTGCAAAAGAACAAAATCCGTCACGCCCTGCCGTTGTTTGAACTGTTCCATAGCATCGACTCGCTAGAGCTGGCGCGCGACGTAGAGCGAATCGCCGCAGAGGAGGGCGTGCGGCCGCGCGTGCTTTTGGAAGTAAATGTCGCGGGCGAGGGGAGCAAGATTGGTTTCGCACCTGAGACGCTGCGCTCGGAAATGGAGAACCTTTTGGAACTCAATCGCGTCCAGATCGAAGGGCTGATGGCAATCCCGGCGCTCGCATCGGAGCCGCAAGCGTCGCGATCATACTTTGTTCTTCTGCGCGAGTTGCGCGATGAGCTTGAAAGCGAGTTCCGTTTGAACCTCCCTCAGCTCTCGATGGGCATGAGCAACGATTACGAGATCGCGATTGAGGAGGGAGCGACGTTCGTGCGCGTCGGCACCGCGATCTTCGGCGGGCGCGAGAAGTAAGAGCAGCAGCGTTCGCGTGCAGGAAAGGCCGGCTCCTCTTGAATGCCAATGCCAGCGGCTTACGCTCGCGAACTCCGCATGCGCATCGAACCCAAAAATGTTCAGCTGATCGGAAGCGAGCTGGCGATCCATTGGAATGACGGCAGCGAGTCTTATTTGCCGCTTGAATTTCTTCGCCGCGCCTGCCCCTGCGCGGCATGCGGGGGCGAACCGGATGTGCTCGGAAACATCATCCGTCCGAATGTAAGGTATACGCCCGAGAGCTTCGGCGTGCGCAGTTGGGAACTCGTTGGCGGCTATGCCTTGCAACCCCGATGGGGTGATGGTCATGGCAGTGGCATTTACTCGTATCAGTATCTGCGACGTCTTGCCGCAGCGACTTGACGCAGCTGCTAGGATGGCTACCCGCAGATGAGTAGCCCCGTGAAAACAGCGCTCCTTCTGTTCCTTCTGTGCGTTTGCGGCGGGGCCTTCATTGTCGCTCATCGGGTCAGCGATCGAGTTTCGCCGCCCTTTCCCCGAGAACTGTTCACCGTCGTGAATCAGCAACTGGCCGCGTTCCGCTCGGCTGATTTCCAAAGCGCTTATCGGCACGCGGCCACGGGCGTGCAGCAGAAGTTCACCGTCCCGCAGTTCGAAGAAATGGTGCGTCACAATTATCCCGAAATGACGCGCGCGTGCCGCGTGGAGTTCGGCCTGGCTAACGTGCAGGGCGCGAGCGCGGTCGTGCAGGTTTTCTTCTTGGCCGCCAACGGCTCCGTCCGCAGCTTCCTCTACCACC
>JACDHZ010000009.1 GCA_013820755.1 Chthoniobacterales bacterium | reverse complement strand
GCGGCAGCCATGCCAATTGCTGTAAGTCTCAGAACCTTTGCCATTTAGGAAGCAGCCTCATTAGCGATTGCGGTAGGGAGTGGCAAGCGATAATTTCCGCGGCGCCGACGCGATATGCCCTCTCTAAACTCCAGCCAAGTCACCATCGCGGACCACGTTTTGCTCGATGGCCGGCTGGCGCTTTTCAACGAAGAGCAACGCTGGCTTGCCGTCGCGGACCTGCACTTCGGTTACGAGATCAGCCAGCGCGCCGCCGGTCGGCTGATGCCGATGTGGGGGATGAACTCGATTGAAGAAAGGCTGATGGCGTTGCTGGCGGACTATGAGCCGCGACGGCTCGTGATTCTGGGCGATCTGGTACATGACCGAGCTGCTGCGCCCGAGGCGCGGGAGCTTGTCATGCGGCTCAGGGTCGAGATAGAGGTGATCCTTCTGGCTGGCAATCACGACCGCCAGCTTCTCGGGACCATCCCGATGCTGGACTCTTGGCAGAGCGACGGGTTTCATTTTCATCACGGACATTGCGAGGCAGACGCAACGGGCCGGACACAAGTCATCGGGCATCATCACCCTTCCGGCACCATCACAGACGGTGCCGGCCTGCGGCTGAAGCTGCCGGCATTCGTCCAGCAGGATCGCTGCTGGATTATGCCGGCGTTCTCCCCGTGGGCCACTGGCGCGACGTGGAAAGCGGAGGTGCAAAGCCGGATGTGGCTCTGCACCCCGACACGCATCCTCCGATTAGCTGAAACAGTTGCCGCTCCCGTGTAGGGAACGCAGGCGCCGCTCTACGCGCGAACGCTACCGGCGATCTCTGATGTGCAATGCGGGCAACGCGCTGCCTTGATCGGAACGGTCATCTGGCAGAATGGGCAATCCTTCGAGACCGGAGCGGTGGTTAGTGCCGGTCTTTTCATCTTATTGATCGCGCGGACGAGCACAAACACGCAAAACGCGACGATAAGGAAGTTGATGATCGAGCTGACGAAATTGCCGTAGTTCCATGTGATTGCCCCTGCCTTGACCGCGTCCGCCGGAGTCGCAAACATCGCGCCGTTTGTAGCGCCTTTGAGGACAAGGAATTTATTCGAAAAATCCAGTCCGCCAGTGAGCAGTCCTATGGGAGGCATCAGGATATCCTTAACCAAGGATGTGACGATCGAGCCAAACGCCGCACCGATAATCACGCCGATCGCGAGATCGAGCGCGTTTCCTTTTACGGCGAATTCTTTGAACTCTTTGAACATGTTAAAGCAAACTCAGTTCGCGACCACGTTCACAAGCTTTTTTGGCACAACCACTACCTTGCGAACGGTTTTACCGGCGATTGCCTCCTTCACCTTCGCACTCTCGAGGGCCACCTTTTCAACTTCCTGAGCAGGCGCATCCATTGGCACGATGATCTTGTCACGGACCTTCCCGTTCACCTGGATGACAACCGTGACTTCATCCTCGATCAGCATCTGTTCGTCGTAGCTCGGCCAGGTTTGAGCGGCAATATCGCCCGTGCCGCTGCCAAACTTCTGCTCCAGTGTCTCCCACAACTCGGAGGTCACGTGCGGCGCGAAAGGGTTTAGGAGGACGAGCAACGTTCGGAGCGCTGCCAGAGAGCGCACCGGCGCGATCGTGAGGGAATTCACCAGAATCATCATCTGGGAGATCGCGGTGTTGAACGAAAGCGTCTCGATGTCTTCGCCAACTTTTTTGATCGTGGCGTGCAGCACTTTCAGCTGCGCCTTCTCGGCGGGCGCGTGCGCTACGGCGGCCGACAAAACCCATTTGCCCGCCTGGTTTTCCTCCATCATCAGCCGCCACACGCGCGCCAGAAAGCGCGAGACGCCTTCCACGCCATTCATGCTCCACGGCTTCATCTGCTCCAGCGGTCCCATGAACATCTCATAGCAGCGGAACGCATCGGCTCCGTGTTCGTCGATCACGTCATCGGGGTTCACCACGTTCCCGCGGCTTTTCGACATTTTCTGGCCGTCTTCGCCGAGGATGATTCCTTGATTCACCAGCCGCTGGAACGGCTCCGGCTTCGAAAGGTAGCCTAGATCGAACAGCACCTTGTGCCAGAACCGTGCGTAGAGCAGGTGGAGCACGGCGTGCTCCGTACCGCCGACGTACAAGTCGACGCCGCCCGGCCTGGGGCCACCCATCCAATACCGTTCCGCCTCCTCGCCGACGAAACACTGGTTGTTCGTCGGATCGCAAAACCGCAGGTAGTACCAGCACGAGCCTGCCCATTGCGGCATGGTGTTCGTCTCACGCATCGCTCCTTCCGAGTAGTGGATCCAATCCTTCGCTTTCGCGAGCGGCGGCTCGCCGGTGCCGGTCGGCTTGAAATCGTCGAGCGGCGGCGGCTCCAGCGGCAGCTCGGATTCCGGCAGGGCTTCATGTTTGCCGTCGCGCCAGACGATCGGAAACGGCTCGCCCCAATATCGCTGCCGCGAGAAAAGCCAATCGCGGAGCTTGTAATTGATCATGCGACGGCCGAGCCCACGCTCCTCGAGCCATTCAGTGATTTGTCGCTTCGCAGCCGGCGAGGGCAAACCATCGATGAGCGGCGAGTTCACTGCGAAACCTTCACCTGTCGTACAGACAAGCGGGGGCAGGCTGCAGGGCGCCTCACCGCCATTCCTAGCACGCGGCGCGTCCGCCACCACTTCACGGATCGGCAGCGCGTATTTCTGCGCAAACTCGAAGTCCCGCTCGTCGTGCGCCGGCACTGCCATGATCGCGCCTGTGCCGTAGCTCATCAGCACGTAATCGGCGATCCAGATTGGGATCCGTTGCTCGTTGACGGGGTTGATTGCGAACGCACCCGTAGAAACACCAGTCTTGTCCTTCGCCAACTCTGTCCGCTCCAGGTCGGATTTTGATCCGATCTCAACCCGATAGCTGTTTACCGCGTCGCGCTGTTCGCCGGTGGTGAGCGCATCCACCAGCGGGTTCTCCGGCGCGAGCACCATGTACGTGGCACCATAGAGCGTATCGGGCCGCGTGGTGAAAACGCGAATGCCCGTGCCCGCTGTCCCGACGATTGGGAACTCCACCTCGGCGCCTTGGCTCCGACCGATCCAGTTCCGCTGAAGTGCCTTGATCGAATCCGGCCAATCGAGCCCCTCCAGCTCATCCAGCAACCGCTCAGCGAACGCGGTAATCCGCAGCATCCATTGCCGCATCGGCCGGCGCACAACCGGGAATCCGCCGACCTCGCTCCTTCCTTCGATCACCTCCTCATTCGCCAGTACCGTCCCAAGCTCGGCGCACCAATTTACTGGCACTTCGGCGACATATGCGAGTCGCACGTTGTCGGCATCAGTGCCGCGATACGTAGAAATTGGCTCCGCCCGCTGCGTCTCCGGATTGAACCACGAATGGTAAATCTGCAGGAATATCCACTGCGTCCACCGGAAGTAACCTTTGTCGGTCGTGTTGATCTCCCGGCTCCAATCGTAGGAAAACCCAATGCGTTTCAGCTGGCTCTTGAACTTAGCGATGTTCTCGCCGGTGGTGATCGCCGGGTGTTGGCCGCTTTTGATTGCATACTGCTCCGCCGGCAAACCAAATGCATCCCAGCCCATCGGATGCAGGACGTTGAAGCCGCACATTCGCTTGTAGCGCGCGACGATGTCAGTGGCGGTGTAGCCTTCGGGATGGCCGACGTGCAACCCCGTGCCGCTCGGGTAGGGAAACATGTCGAGGATGTAGAACTTCGGTTTTCCCGGATCGAACGCGGAATTGCCGGGATTCGGCGCATGGAATGAGCCGTCCCTCTCCCATACTTGCTGCCACTTCGGCTCGATTTCGTGGAACGGGTATGGCTTGCGGCGCTCGGACATGACGGGAGACAGACAGAATTAACAGGATTCAGACGATTGTCGCGGATGCGGCTGGAATTTCATGCACGGTCGTTACACCGTCAGTCGTGGTGGAGCTCCTCCTGGCGACGCGGAATCCGCGTAAGACAGCAGAGTTTGCGCAGATTCTTGGCGGCGACTATACCGTCGCTGATCTCCTCTCGCTGACTAACACCGTCGAAGTTGGAGAAACGGGCGCGACGTTTGAGGAGAACGCACTGTTGAAAGCAATCGCTGCGTCGCGCCTGACCGATTTACTTGTCGTTGCAGATGATTCGGGTCTGGAGGTCGAGTCCCTCGGCGGTGCGCCGGGAATTCGTTCGGCTCGATATGCTGGCGAAAACGCGATTGACGCGGAGAACGTTGCAAAACTGTTGAGGGAACTCCGACGCGCAGGCACTCCTTCGGGTGCCGAAGCCCGCTTCTACTGTGCCATCGTGCTCGCGCAGGGCGGAAACCCGATCGCGACGGTCGCGGGTACAGTCGACGGCAGTATTATGAGCACGCCAAAGGGCGACGGAGGTTTCGGGTATGACCCTGTATTTGTCCCCGAAGGGTTCGACCAGTCGTTTGCTGAGCTGTCAGCAGAAACGAAGAACAGGATCAGCCACCGCGCACGAGCGATCGGCGCGTTGCGCGAGCACCTTTAGCGCGTCGACCAGAAGTCTTGAGCCGCGTCGAGTTGCGCCGCGCTCTATGGTGGAGGCGGAGCACCGCCAGCACCCTGCACGGACGCGGTTTTCACCTGGTACCCGATCTTTGTGATCCCTGCGGAACGCACGCGATCCAGCAATGTAATCACATCGCCATGCGCGGCCATCTGCTCTGCGCTGATTGAGACCTTCGCATTCGGATTTCCCTGCGACAGCTGATACAGGCGTGGCAGGACCTGGTCATCGTCCACCAGGTTGTTGTCGATGTATGTGAGTCCGCCTTCGCTGACGCGCAGTGATGTGAAGTCCTTCTGGCTCGGGTCAGGCGGCGCGGCCACTGCTGACGGGAGATTCACACCAATGCCCTTCATGTGCGTTTGGCTCAAGCTCACCATCATAAAACTCGCGAGAAGGAAGAACATGATGTCGATCAACGGGATGATCTCGATCCGCGCGTGCTTCTTCGGGATGGGGGAGCGCATTCTCATACGTTACTTCAGGTAACTAACCGACAGTTTTTAAAGACTCGCGCCGGTTAGCGTCCAAGTGATCGGGATTCTCACCTGCGGCGCAGTTCCAGGCTTGAACCGAGCTGATCGCAATGCCGTGACGCTCGCGTTGTCCAAAATTGGGTTTCCAGTGCTCGATGCCATCGAAGCAGATGTAACACTGCCACTTGGGCTTACGGACACGAGCACCACACCGCTGCCAGTCGCCTTTTGCCGGCGCGCTTCATACGGATATTGGATGTTCGGCTTGTATACCATCGCCGCTTTTCCCGTAGGCGCTGGCCCGGTAGGTTTCGGCCCCGGAACTCCGGTGACAGGTCGCGTGATTGGCGCAACCGGCTTCGGCGGAGTGTTTGTCTTCGGTTTCGGCGGTGGAGTCGGTTTTTCCTCCACGAACTCCGGCGTATCCATGGGTTCTGGCGGCGCGTCGGGCTCGGGCTCGGGCTCAGGCTCCTCCGGGGGAGGAGTCGGCTCCACCGTCGGGGTCTCCATCGTCATTTCGATAACTGCTTCAGGGATCATGGAGAGATCAACCTCCGGCGGGACGGGCTTTAGAGCCGCTATACCAACCGCGGCAGCGTGAATTGCCAACGCTGCACCGATCGCCGCGACCACTTGCCAGCGCGGCTGAGGCTGATAGAGGAGAGGACCCTGCATGACGTGAAGAGACTTCCTATTTTCCGGGAGCGGGTATGCCCGCGCTCGCTTCGCTTTTGATTTCAAACGAGATCTTCTTGTAACCGGTCGATCTAATCTGATCGAGTAACCGAGTCACATTTCCGTGCACCGCTTCGCGGTCTCCACGAACGAAGATCTTCGCCTCGGGATTTGTAACGTACAGCTGACGCAGCCGAGGCGCTACTTCCTCATAGCCCATCGGGTTTTTATCGAAGTAGAGTTTTCCGTCTTTGTCGATGGAGAAGCTGACGTAATCTTTCTTCGATTGCGTCTGGCCGGAGCTGCCCGTCGGCAGCGCGACCTTCATTCCTTTCATCGTGGTCTGGCTCAAGCTCACCATCATGAAGCTCGCCAGCAGGAAGAACATGATGTCAATCAACGGGATGATCTCAATCCGCGCGTGCTTCTTGGGGATTGGTGAGGCGACTTCCATCCGATTTCCGTTTCCGCTCCTTACACCGCTGCAGCTACCTCGGTATCGCGCTTCGTCAGGTTTCGGGCCTCGAGCATGACTTCCAGGTTCGTCGCAGCAGTCTGCAATTCGAACTCTAAGTTAGACACGCGCGAGGTGAAAAAGTTAAACGGAATCAGCGCGAAAATCGCGATACCCAGACCAGCGGCGGTCGCGATCAGCGCTTCGGCGATACCACCGGTGACCGCCTGGACAGCGAGTTCTTCGTTTCCGAGGAAGCTGAACGATTTCATCAGACCGGTAATCGTGCCGAGGAGACCGAGCAACGGAGCCAGCGTCACCAATGTGTCCATGACCACCAGGAACCGACCGGCGCGTTTGATCTCGATACCGGCAGCCACCTGGAGTGCCCCCTGCAGGGATGCATGCTGGTGATTCAAGCCATTCCACATCATTCGGAGCACTGGATCCCGCGATCCGCGGGAAAGCCGGGAAGCTTCGGCCACATCGCCGTTTTCGATTGCGGTGAAAACCTTTTCGATACGCTTGGGGTCACGGCGCATCCAGCGGAACAGCCACCAGAAAATACGCTCCAACACCACCGCGATCGCCGTGATGGAGACCAGGAGGATCGGCCACATGATCGGGCCGCCTTTTTTGAAGTTATCGATCAGAGCGTTGCCGGTAGGTTCGATGGCGTGGGCTCCCGGAGCGGACGCCATACTCTGCGCCGTCACCGGTGCCGCCCCTGACGCGGCGGAGGGAGTCGTTCCAGCCGCTGGGGACAGGCCAGGCGCTCCGGGAGCCGTGGCCGGCGCGGTCGGGGCAAGGGCGGGAGCTGTCGCGTTGCTGCCCGGTGGCATGCCGTTGGGTGGCGGAGGCATTTGTGCCGCAGGGGGAGCAGCTGGATCGCCAGGGGCAGCAGCAGGGTCACCAGGCGCCGTGACGGCTGGTGAGCCGGCGCCACCAGGCGGCGGCGGATTCTGGCCGAACGAAGTCAGCGCAAAAGTGAGGGAGCAGACGGAGATAGTTAGCAGTATTTTCATAGGGTTGAGGGAAAGCTCGTTAAACCGGCCCAATATCAGCATTGATTCACTCGCGAGTTATCCGCAACGCGGCAACTGCGAGTCGAGCAAAACTTTTGGCGATTCTCCATTCGGCGGTTTTTGGCTCCGATGAACCACAGTTTACATCGCATCACGTTCACTCGCGGGATGTAAGCAGCACCAATGAAAATCAAAGCGGCCTCTTTTTTTGAACGGCCGACCAGTTCCGACGGCCGCAGGCCGCTGTCGAATTTTCCGCTATCGAGGCACAATCGCCAGGAAGTCGCGCACCGTTTTCTGCTCGGGAATGGAAAACGGCCGCCGTTCGCCCGCAAACCAGAATCCACTCGACGATCCGCCATCCAGGTTGAGCGCGCGTTGAACTTTGCCGCTCGCAATCACCTGAGGCGTCACGAGGAGAGCTGCCAGTTCCGCAAGTGTCACATGCGAGCAAAATCCGATCGCGGCGCGCTCCCCTGACATGGTCAGTACGAATGTCCGCCGCGCGCGCCTCGAATTGTTCAACCCAGGCATCGCCTTGCCGGCTTCAACAAGAAAAGGGCCACATTGCCGCGCTGCTGTCGGCTTCGTTTTCACTGAGAATTCCGCGGCCCGTTGAACCTGTACACGTCCATTGACAACGCTTACGACGCCGCTAAGCAGGCGAGCCTTCTGCTGAGGTGCAATGACCCGTCCCCTGCTCACCAGCAAACCTACCGGCGCATATTGTGGATCGAAGTAGCCGCCGTTGACTCCGGCGATCGCGTCTTCCCTCTGCATCACGGCTTCCATGCTGGTGTCTGCCGCGGGGATGTCGATCACGCGCAACGTCACGCGTTTCCACGAGAACAGTGCGACATCGAGCGTCGCTTCGTCACCCGAGGCAGATCTAGCGACGACATGTCGATGCTCGACCGCTTTACCGCTCGAGAAATCGGATTCGGACGAGACGGCGGTCCACTGCGCCTGTGCGGCCGCGGCGCTAACGATCCACGACGCGAGTGAGATGCGAAGCGCGCTCGTGATGTTTCGCGAACGCCGCGCCGCGCCGCGGCAGATTGCGTGACGTGTCCCGGTCACCGGCACGCCATGGATTTTTCTCCTGCGCAGGTCTGCTAAAAAGCTGTTCATCATGCGGAGACCAACATCGGCACCCAATGTACACAACCGCAACCACCGAGCGCGCGCCATGGCGAGGGATTCTCCCCTATGGTGTTGTCGGCGCTTGCTCGATCAGCTTCTCGAAACGCGGATTCTGCCGGAGCGGGTCCCATGTAGGATCCACCCGTAACTCACTCGTCGTGATGCCGGAGGGCGTCGAGTGTGAGTGTTCAAGCAACTCTAGAGCCCGATCGTGGTTCGTCACGACCGTGTGGATGCGCGCGAGCGCGATCGTCAGCAGCGGACCGTCCATTGCATCCACCGATTCTGGTAATATCTGCACCGCGCGAGTTCCTTCGCTCACTGCTTCCTCGCTCCGCCCGAGCCCGGCGTCGATCAATCCCAGCAGACTATGCCGTGCCGCATCGCCGGGGCTGACAGCAAGAGCCTGCTCTGCGATCGCGCGGGCCTGCTCGTAAGACGATTGGGCCTTTTCCGCATCTCCCATCGCGCGATAAATCTGCGCAGCTAGAAAGGGTTTCGGCAATGGAGCACTTGTTTCGCCTCGCATGTTCTCGAACGGAGTTTTCGCAAGTGCTGCCAACCCCTCCGGGAACTTTCTCTCAAAGAAGTGGACGTTGAAACGCGTTAGCGCCACGACGGGGCTTGGATCCACGCCGTATGGAGCGGCATCGAGCAGTTCGTGCAATCGGCGAAAATCTCCGTCTGCATACACATCCACCCAACCGCGTTCCGCTTTTATCTCAAATGCATCCGGCGCAAGCTTGATTGCGTTATCGAACATCGCCGCCGCGGCCGCGTAATCGCGGGTCGCGTTGTAATTCAGGCCGAGGTTTTCCACCAGGACGGCGTCGTTCGGGTTCAGCGAAACAGCGTGATTGTAATGCGCAGTCGACTCCTTCCATTTACCCTGCCGGCGCTCGGAGCGGGCTAGTAGAGTGTCGGGAGAGCGGTCAAGTTAGAAAGCGCTGATCAAACCAGCCACGTCACCGCCAAGCTGACGCGCAGTTCTCTGGAACAACTCGCCGTAGCCGCCTCCGAAAGCACCAAAGGCCGAACGTCGCTCCTGGACGAACCGCACCAGGGTCTTCTGAGAAGCACCGTCTATTATTTCGCCCGCCATCGCAATTTTCACCGCGCCCGCACCAAAGCCCCCAAAATAGCGTGCCGCCTGCGAGCCCGGATCAACTGTGGTCAACCTCGCTCGAACGATCAGTGTGCGACCGGATTGCGCCGCGCCCGCCTTTCGTTGTGCCTTCTTCTCCAACCCTTCGATGAACGCCGGCTTGATCGCCCGCAACGCGGATTGCACCGGCCCGATAGGTGTTGTCATTCGTCTCGGGCAACTTCACGCCTGAGCTGTCGAAAGACTCGACGGCGATTTGACTGTAGGCGGAGGCGTCGAACGGCTGAAGAATTGTAACTTCGTCGATATCATGCCAATCACGGTATGTGCCGGGGGCGGCGGCCCGTTGTGTCGTTCCCCGGGTCGCCTCGCCTCGGCTTGTCTGACCGTCCGAAATCTGGGCCAGGCCGACGGCTATAAATGTCACAACTAACAAATGTTTCATCGCACAGAGCAAATCAGGTGGGAGCGCGCATAACAACGAATATTCGCGTGGTGCGGCGACACGAAAATCTTTCCCAGGTTCGTGGCGTGGCTTTGGACCCCAAAGGGGAGAAGAAAGGCGGCGATGAGGCCGCTCGCGGCACACGCAAGGTCCTCTGGCAATTGCTGAGACAGACTATAGCGCGGTGTTTATAAAAACCGACGACGAACAACGCATCGCTTCGATAAGCGCCATCGTTCGACCCGGCAAAGAGCAGCCATTCGACAAGATTGGTGAAGTAGAAAAGGCGCCATTTCGCTCTGATGCCAGGTCGCCTGGGATGTAATTCGCCCCTGTCGTCCACTCTTTGCGTCGTCGCTCAGGGAAGGGAAGGCAAAGCCAGCACGATTAACATTTTTCTCGTTCAGCGCGACGGCCCTGCTCAGCAGCCCGGCGAGTGAGCCGGCTCTCGCAGCTGGCTTTGCAAATGGCATTGCACTGAGCCGATCCCCCGGCGTCGCTACTTCACTCCGGTGGCGAAAACTGTCTGAAAATGCGGGCTCTCCTTCTCGCGAGAGACGACCGTGACCTCGATCCTGCCGAATCCGCTCCCCTCCAGTAACTGATGCAGCTGCACCTCGCTGAACCCAAGCCAGTGATCCGCGTAAAGTTCGCGTGCACGCTCAAACCGGTGGGTGAGCAGATCGAGGATCACAAGCCGGCCACCTTTCTTAAGAATGCGGTAAGCAGCCTGGATTGCGCGCTCCGGGTGAATCGCGTGATGCAGCGCCTGGCTGAGAATTGCGAGGTCGATGGAGCTTTTCGCGATCGGCGGGTCTTCAATGTCGCCGAGCCGGTATTCCAAATTCGCAAACCCGTGCCGTACGGCCAGAGCCGAACCGAACTCGACCATCTTTGGCGAATTATCGACGGCTATGACCCTTTTCGCGGTCTTTGCCAGCAGCTGCGAAAGAGTTCCCTCCCCGGCGCCAAGGTCCGCCACGTTTTGCGCCGGCAGCAGTGCAATAAGCGTATGCGAAAGCGCCTGCCATGAACGGCCCGGCACGTAGCTCCGGCCAAACTTACCCGCGAGCTCGTCAAAATATTCGCGCGCCCGGTCCTTGCGCCTTTTGAGGACGAGCGTGAGCGATGTCTCATCGTGCGGTGTCTCGGGAATTTCGGCGGCTAGCGTGCGCATGAGCGCTGTGATTTGCGCCCGTGCGGGATGGGGTTCCGCATTCCGCACCAGGCCATAATAAACATTCTTCCCCGCCCGCCGATCTGCCACCGCTCCCGCCCGCTTCAACTGCGCCAAATGACTTGAAATGCGCGACTGTCCCATGCCTAAAATGTCCTGCAGCTCCGCGACTGAGAGCTCCTCGCGCTCGAGCAGCAGCAAGAGGCGCAAGCGCGTCGGATCGGCGAGCAAGCGGAGGAAATTTAAAGTTGACGCCATCAAGTCCGGAAACGATACATCTACGCATCATGATTGGTCAATATGTTGGCCGTCCTGTTTCTACTTCCGCCTTCCTACTTCCTCCTTCTCTGCCCATGGCTCGTCGCTTCATCTTTTCGTCTGAATCCGTCGGCGAAGGTCATCCTGATAAAGTTTGCGACACCATCTCCGATGCGATCCTCGACGCCTGCCTGACGCAGGACAAAACGAGCCGCGTCGCCTGCGAGACCTACGCGAAGAGCAACATCGTGATCGTGGGCGGTGAGATCACGATTCCAAAACTCGAGCAGGAAAAGAAGTCTCTCACTTCCGTTCTGAACATCGACCAAATCGTCCGGAGCGCGATCGAGGAGATCGGCTACGTCCATGAGGACGATGTCTTCCACGCGAACAAGGTTTTCGTTACCAACATCATCACCGATCAGTCCGCGGATATTTCGCAGGGTGTCAACGAAAGCGAAGCGGAGGGCAAGGGCCACGCGGAGCAAGGCGCGGGCGATCAGGGCCTGATGTTCGGATTCGCCTGTGACGAGACACCGGAGCTGATGCCGGCGCCGATCATGTTTGCGCATCGTCTCGGGCGCGAGCTGACCCGCATTCGCAAGAGCGGCAAGTGCGGCTGGCTGCGCCCCGACGCCAAGTCGCAGGTCTCCGTGATCTACGAAGACAATAAGCCGGTGGGGATCTCAAACGTGGTCATCTCGACGCAACACGCGGCTGAGGCGAAGCACCGCGAGATCAAGGATTTCTGCATCGAGGAAGTGATTCGCAAAGTCATCCCGGCCGAGATGATAAACGGCACGACCGAGTTCCTCATCAATCCCACCGGCCGTTTCGTCGTCGGCGGACCGCAGGGTGATACCGGCCTCACCGGCCGCAAGATCATCGTCGATAGTTACGGCGGTATGGGCCGTCACGGCGGCGGCGCGTTTTCCGGGAAAGATCCGAGTAAAGTGGATCGCAGCGCAGCTTACATGGGACGCTGGGTGGCGAAGAACGTGGTGGCCGCGGGCCTGGCGCGACGTTGCGAGGTCCAATTCGCTTATGCGATCGGCCATCCGCAGCCGGTCAGCATTCATATCAACACCTTCCTCACGAACACGGTGGACGAAGAAGCGATCGAAAAAGCGGTAAAGTCCGTCTTCAGTTTCAAACCTGCCGACATCATCCAGCAGCTCGATCTCCTCCGGCCGATTTACAGCAAGACCACGAACTACGGCCACTTCGGCAAAGACGATCCGGATATCACCTGGGAGCGCACGGATAAGGTCGAGGAGCTGAAGGCAGCGGTCAGATAGGTTGACCGCAGATTGACGCAGATTTTAATGGAGAAGGATCCCCAGAGCCACGCGATTATCGGAGCTGCGATGGAAGTTCATCGCGAGCTTGGCGGTGGTTTTCTTGAGCTTGTCTATCAGACGGCTCTGGCGCTTGAGTTCCAAGAACGGGGGGTTCCATACAAAGCGGAAGTCGCGCTTCCGATCCGATACAAAGGAAAGCTCCTGACGTGTGCCTATCGAGCAGATTTCGTCTGTTTCGACAATTTCCTCGTTGAGACCAAAGCAATCGCAAAGCTGACGAGCGCCGATGACGCGCAGCTTCTCAACGAGCTGAAAGCGACCAGCTACGAACGTGGTCTGCTTCTCAATTTCGGCGGGCGAAGTTTGGAGTTTAAACGAGCCGTCCGAACCCTCTCCGAAAATCTGCGGCAATCTGCGCAATCTGCGGACAACCTTCAGGAAATAACATTATGAGCACCCAAACCATCACTAAAACAGAGACAAACGACTACAAAGTCGCCGACATCAGCCTGGCCGATTTCGGCCGCCGCGAAATCGACATCGCCGAGCAGGAAATGCCCGGGCTCATGTCCATCCGCAAAAAATACGCAGCCTCGAAGCCGCTTCAGGATGTCCGCATCACTGGCTCGCTGCACATGACGATTCAGACCGCGGTGTTGATCGAAACGCTGGTCGAACTTGGCGCCGATGTTCGCTGGTGCTCGTGCAACATCTTCTCGACGCAGGACCACGCCGCGGCCGCGATTGCGAAAGCGGGCGTGCCGGTGTTCGCATGGAAAGGCGAGTCACTGGAGGAATATTGGTGGTGCACCGACCAGGCGCTCTCGTTTCCGGGCGGCAAAGGCCCGCAGATGGTCGTCGATGATGGCGGCGACGTGACGCTATTCATCCACAAAGGCTACGAGTTCGAAGAGGGCAGCGACTGGATCGACACCGAAGCGAGCAACGCGGAAGAGGAAGTCATCAAAGACGCGTTGCGCGAAATCAAAGCGCAGGATCCCTTCCGCTGGCATGGAGTCGTGAAGGATTGGCGTGGCGTCTCAGAAGAGACAACCACCGGCGTGCATCGCCTCTATCAGATGCTCGATAAGGGCAAGCTGCTCGTCCCGGCGATCAACGTGAACGATACCGCGACGAAGTCCAAGTTCGACAACCTCTATGGCTGCCGCCACTCGTTAGTCGACGGCTTGAACCGCGCGCTCGACGTCATGATCTCCGGCAAAGTCGCGGTTGTTTGCGGCTACGGCGACGTCGGCAAAGGCTGCGCGCAATCACTCCGCGGCCAGGGCGCGCGCGTCATCATCACCGAGATCGATCCGATCAATGCGCTCCAGGCCGCGATGGAAGGCTACGAAGTGACTACCATCGAAGACACGTTGGGCCGCGGCGACATCTATGTCACGACGACGGGGAACGTCGACATCATCACCTTCGATCACATGTCGAAGATGAAGAACCAGGCCGTCGTTTGTAACATCGGCCACTTCGACAACGAGATTCAGGTCGATCTTCTCAACACCACCAAGGGTGTGAAGCGGACGAACATCAAACCGCAGGTCGATAAGTACACCTTCGAAGACGGCCACGAGGTCTTCATGCTCGCCGAAGGCCGTCTCGTGAATCTTGGTTGCGCCACAGGCCATCCTTCATTCGTGATGTCGAACTCGTTCAGCAACCAGGTCCTCGCGCAGCTCGACCTTTGGTCCGGCAAGGACAAGTATAAGCCTGGCGTTTACATCCTGCCGAAGAAGCTCGACGAAGAAGTCGCGCGTCTGCACCTCGAGAAGATCGGCGTGAAGCTCACGACTCTCACCAAGAAGCAGTCCGAGTATCTCGGCGTACCCGTCGACGGACCCTACAAGTCCGAGCACTACCGCTACTAATTCCCCTCTCGATTACCGAGCATCGAACACCGCTGCCAAGGATTATTCTTGGCAGCGGTTTTTCTTTACTGACTCCGTTACCGCGCCGCCCAAACGAAGACGTCCCTGATAGCGCGCCGAAGCCCTGCCATAGCCATTCCAGAGAAACAGCGGGCCTACTTCTCGCCGGCATTTACAGGCGCTTCGAAGATGTCCTCGATTGATCGTTCAAAGAGACGCGCAATCTTAAACGCGAGCGAAAGGCTCGGCTCGTAGCGCTCCGTCTCCACGGCATTCACGGATTGACGTGAGACGCCGAGGCGCTCCGCCAGCTCCGCCTGTGACCAGCGTCGTTCCGCGCGCAGAACCCGAAGACGGTTCGTCATCGATAGCGGCGCCAGGAGATCGCCAGCCCAATGAGATAGAACAACGGCAGGTAGAACCAAACTTGACCGTAGCTTCACTGCTGCGCGGCGAGCACATCCGCCCGCTCCAGCAAGCCGAGCGTCATGAGCAGTAGAATCGACAACGGAAACGCGTAAGCCAGCGCCTCGATATGCACGCGGCGATGCAGTTCATCCAAATTGCGCAGATGCCCGACGAAGCGCCGGACGAAGAACAGAAATGGAATCACTGGAATGAACGCGACCGCCATCTGCAACGGCGCGGAGAGCGTCAGGTATTTCAGCAGCAGCAATACGCCGAGGTAGCTACCGATCCACAGAGCCGTCGGCAGCAATGGGATTTCGCGCTGCCGTGTGTCGCACAACCGAGAGACGTCAGGAGTTTCGTTCATTTGTGGGAAGGGCAATTCATCGGAGTTGGTGCGCTGACGTGAGGCCGGATCTCGCACGCAGGCGTGTCCCGAAGTACCGGAGCACGAGCGCGAATGGCACTGCTTGGCTGACCGCGAGGAGCACCTCCAACCCCGAGCCAAGATCTACGTGCTTATGGAGGAGTGATTGCGCAAAGCAACTGGCGACACCCGTGACGGTCGCAACCACGGGGAATGAACCACCTGCGCTCTTACACGACTCATTAACGTTCCGCGTTTTTGTCATGGACGTGTAGTAAAAGATGAGTGTCTTTATGTCAAGTATCATTTACACGACCATATGCTTGAATCTTGTGTGTTGAACCGGACGACGGTGTCAAACTTACCGGCGCCCGAACGACGAATCACCCCTGTCACGTCGAGCATCAAGACATCGACGGCGCAGACTGCACAGAATGTAAAGTATCTCAGCCGGCGAGCCTCAGTTGGTTTACGAACCGCGGATCTAATCGCCGCGAGCCGTTCTTTACGCGGGGTAACCAACCCTCATGTCGAACGTAGTGCTTCAATAAGCAATCTTCGAACGAAAAGCCTCCCTCGGTCATAGATTACCAGCGCTTCAGCAGGTGCAAGAGAAGGGTTGTGAAGATTTCACGTCGCCTCTCCGCTGTTGGCTGGTGCCGTGCGACCTCGGAAAGCGCAAGGATGGCGGATGCTAATTGCCGGTTGGCTTTTTTTGTGTCGATGTCTCGGGAGCAGGGAGGCCGACGGTGATTTGTCGGCTGTTCTCTGTCACGACGGGAACAGCGTCCTCTTCGAGGACGAGACGGACCGGCTTCTCAAATGTTTGCGCCAGCACACCTTCCAAATGGGTCTGGCGTTCCCGTTCACGGCGGCGAGCGCGGGAAGCCGAACGCCTTTTGATAGTTTGGTAAGTCTGCGGAAATACCGTTTGATGCAGCAGTCTGTGAGCAAACTCTTGCACCGCCCGAAATTCAGGATGAAAGCGATTGGAAGCTGTCACGATCCAACGTTCAGTGCATTCTCCAAGCCCTTCTCGACGAAGATCTCGCCGGTCAGCCATCGGCTTCGAGGCCCCTCGTTGAATCGATAGTCGAGCATCGTAGGATCATAGTACCCGATCCCGATGTTCTTGATGCGTACCATTATCCCGCGGAGCTCGTCGGGATTCATTGCGCGCCTTCTTAGACCGCGATGTATCCAGAAAAGGCGACGTCGTTACCATAGACCTTCATTGGCTCGTCCGGAATTCGCAAAGTCGTATAACCACCAGGATTGCCATCGAGGTAGACCGGCTTGAGGAGCTTTAGGCCATCCAGACGCACCTCAAAATTATACTTTAGCAGTCTCGCCTGCTGGTCGACTACCAGCCTTCCGGTAAAGCGAACCCGTCTAGGTAAGGAATCGGACAAGAAGCGGCTAGCTCCCACAGCAGACGCCAATAATCTCCTTGCTGTTGCAGGGAATGGACACTTGAAACGACGTCGACGGCAGCGACCCAATCCGATGGTGGCTCCTCGAAGTCCTCAAAGGTAAGCGACGCTTGAAAGGCGCGTGTAAAGCTCGGATGCACAGCGTCAGCGATGATGAGCGTGCCGTTCCGAGTTTCCGCCGGCACGAAGTTTTCGAAATGATACTCGCCAACGTCGACTTCAGTATCTTTGACGACGTCGGGTCGTCTTTGTCCATACGTTCCTTCAATAGATCGTATAGATGCAGTCGCGCTTTGAACCCGTCCCCGGACCTTGTCTTAGAGGTGATCGTGAATGCGCCACAGATTTGAGCGATGCCGAGGAGCCCGATACCCAACCTTCCGATGATCGGGCGCTCGAATTTCAGCCGTTTATTCCTCGGCCTTTTCTCGCTGTTCCCGATTCCGCCTCCCATGATCCTTTCGAACTCATCGCGTGTGAACCCGTCGCCGTTATCCTCTACCGAGACTTGAAAAAAGTTTGGATAGTTAGTGTCAATCCGGACAGAAGTGGCGTTCGCATCCCATCCGTTACTGACCAGTTCGCGCAGTGCACTTGCGGGGCCTCGAAGTCCCCGACTTAGGTGCGCGAGAGCCTTCTCGTGAACTTTGATCCTAAGCATCAGTACCGCCTAAGGCTTTTCAAACGATAGAATGTTCTCGTCGATCATTTTCGACGTCGTTGTCGACCATCGTTCACGCCAGTGCTCGATTCTTACCTCTCGGAAGCCGACTTCTGACGCAATATCGCCTAAAATCTCCGCAGTAGGAATATGTACTTGGAGATAGCAAGACTGGTCGCCAACCACCTACGCACACTGTGCTCCTGGAGCAAGGAGTGGCAAAACACTCGCAAGGTGGCGCTTCCTACCGCCGAAATGTTCTTTAACTACCGTAGAATACAGGCGAGCGAAGCCGTGAGTCTTAGTTGCTGCCTTCGACGAAATAAGATCAGTGGTTGCGGTCAAGGAGGGGGAGTCACACAGACATGCTTTGTCGTCGTCCGACTTATAGATACCCTTCGTGTGCGAGCGGATCATCGTTCGTTTGATTTCCTGCAAGCTGGCGCGGTCGACTACCGCTTCAAGAAATGCGAGCCCCAGCGGGCGTGTCGCGTATAATCGTGTTCGGCAGGATACGGTGGCGAGCAGATCAGCGCAGTGAACGATTCGTTGAAGTCTTCGCCAAGAACAGAGCCGCATTCGCGGGAGTCGCCCTCAAATACTACTGCGTCGCCCGGGTCAATCACACCAACAAGGGCTAGATCCCCAGCCATTGCTCTTACACGCTTCGAGAATGCTTCTAGTAAACCGGAATCCTTCTTCTTGGGTCCACAATATGGCTCCGGTCCGAAGCGAATATTTGAAGCCGTGCTGACCACTTCAGCAACCAGCGCTAACATCAGTGCGTCACGGTAAGCACGCGTGGTACGCGTGGCCAAAATCGCTCTTTTCAGGGCTAGGGTCTTCCGCAACGGCCTTTTGCTAATCCAGCTCGCTCAAGCATCCCGCTATCAATGAGGTGTCGGTGAGTCGGATCTCCCGATGTTGGTTCCAGCAGGAAGGTGCAGTAACTCCGCTCTACTTCCCGCAGCAGCGCGAGCAAACGTTTCGATTAGAGCTTCCAGTTTGTCTTCACCCGAGTTGCAAAGCAGCCGGAGGGATTGGCGTCAATTCCCACTGCTGAAACCCGGCGCTTCATGCATTCGACAAGTGTCGTCTCAGCTCCGCAAAACGGATCGAGAACATGGTCCGTGTGCGTCAGTTCGAAACGATCCAGAAGGGCAGAAACGAGGTGGTCTGAATAACCAAAAGGATGCGATCCAGTCATGAACTTCTCCATTCAAGAAGTGCTGAGCAGGCGTCTGGTGTTTTGCAGACGTTGGCCCAGCCGGCGCGGAAGATCCGGTGCGCTCGAGCTCTTCATGACTCGTCTCCAATCGAGTGCGGCGACGCTGTTGGGTGGCGGTATTCACAGCGACGCGTTTGTCGCACAATGACGCGCCGCTTGCGTTAAGCAACACATCGCTGGAGCCGCGCGGGGTTACGCCTGCGGCATGCGTGCGCGGCACCGATCCGGCACAATGCGGTGCAGGACGAATTTTGGAATGCCGGAAGCGTCGACGATTGCGAATCTAACTCTCAATGAGTGCCTAAGATCTCCGGCTTGCCAACCATTACGCCTGAGCACTCGAGCAATCGCGTAGGGAGCGGAGTCCCCGCGAGCGCTTTACTAACGGCCGTACTCACTTCATCTGATCGAAGGTCTTCTGCAGCAGTTGCAGATCGCTCGGTTGGCCGAGTTTTTCGCGCGTGCTGTCGACCCATTTCTTCTCGAGCGCATTGACTCGCTCCGCCCGTCACTCGCCTCCGGGCTTCCCGTCCATCTCGCACCGCTTCCCGCGGGCTCGATTTTTGGTCGGCCGATCATGAGCCGACGCCCTCCAGCTCGACCCGGCGCATTGTGTCGGCGTCGCCGAAACGCTGCTTCGCATCGAGAATTTCGAGGCCGGCAAGACGGCCTTCGCTGTCGTAATCAGCAGCGATGCCTTCGGCTAAATGCTTCGTCGTGACTGTCGTATCACGAAACATGATGCTCAGCGCATCGACCTCAGCGTCATAGCTGATTTTCATGCGTCAAAAGTAGTAGGTGTAGACGGTCACGACAACGATTTCCTCAGGTTCATCGACGAACACAGGTCGCACTTGCTGGTTGCGTAGAACTTCCCGTTCCATTGTCGGTGATAAGGAAAATCTTTGCGTCATTCAAGCCGCTGCAGTTCCGCGGGGCTCCATGGAGTTGTCCGAATGGCTTCTTCGACTTCGGCGATCGTGAAGCCGCGCTTCTCAATGTAACGGAATGCGTGCCCTGACAGGCGGATTGGTTTGACGCGCGCAGACTTAGGGAGATCCATCTACTGCGCTCAGCATTGCAATGCTGCTAGCGTTGTCACTTCATTCGGTCGAATGTTTTCTGAAGAAGCTGTAGGTCCGTGGGCTGACCGAGTTTTTCCCTCGTCGAATCCACCCACTTCTTCTCCAACGCGTTAACTCGCTCCGCCCGTCGCTCGCCCTCCGGGCTTCCCGTCCATCTCGCACCGCTTCCCGCAGGCTCGATTCTTGTTGGCCGATTGTTCTGGTAAATGACGCCGAAGACGCCGGGGAAGGGTAACTGCGCCAGCTTGTAGGCGGCGAGCTCGTCGGTGACGGCGTGGCGGAGCTTGATTCGCTCACCCTTCGGGCTGCGTCCGTGTCGCACCGGCTTCCCGCCGGCTCCATTGTCCCTCGGGGGTGATTCCCGTTTTTCCTGGATGACTTCGAAACTGTCCTTGCGCGGATTAGCCGGATCGAAGACGCCGGGGAAAAATTCGACGGAATCGCCACGGGCTAGCGCATGCGGTGATTTCTCTTGTTGCAGCTGCGGAGGTCTCCGAAAACATTGCTGCTAGCGCCGTGCGGGTATATGCAATCGCGTGACGACGTTCGAAGACATCGAGGCAGCACGCGCGCGGATCGATGCGGCCGTATACCGCTCGCCGTGTCCGCATTCCATTCCGCTGAGCGAGATCACCGGGATGGAAATTTACTGCAAACTGGACAACCTCCAGCGGACCGGAAGTTTCAAAGAACGCGGCGCACGTAATGCCCTAGCGCAGCTTCCAGATGAGCAGCAAAAGCGAGGTGTGATCGCAGCTTCCGCGGGCAATCACGCGCAGGCGCTCGCGTATCAAGGCAAATTGCTCGGCATTCCGGCTACAGTGGTGATGCCGAAATTCGCGCCGCTCATCAAGGTGAGTAATTGCCAAAAACTCGGCGCCACGGTGTTGATGTACGGGCACGATTTCGGAGAAGCGAAAGCTCACGCGCACGAAATCGCGAAGGAGCGCGGTCTCGCTTATATCGACGGCTACGACGATCCGGCGATCATCGCGGGTCAGGGCACGATGGGAATCGAGATCGTCGAGCAAGTGCCGGATCTTGATGCCGTTGTGGTGCCGGTCGGCGGCGGCGGATTGCTGGCCGGAGTCGCGTTGGCAGTGAAGTCGCTGCGGCCGCAGGTGAAAGTAATTGCCGTCGAAGCGGAGAACGTCGCGAGCTTCTCTGCGGCCCTGGCAGCTGGAGAGCCAACTCGCTTCTCGACGAAACCAACACTCGCAGACGGTCTGGCAATTCCAGTCGTGGGCAGCAATGCCTTCAACATTGCCAAAGATCGCGTCGACCGCGTGATCACAGTCTCGGAGGAACAAATCGCGGTCTCGATTTTGCGAATCGTCGAGCTGGAAAAAGGCGTCGTCGAAGGCGCGGCTGCGACTCCCCTGGCCGCGTGCCTTTCCGGTCAGCTGCCGGAGTTGGCCGGCAGGAAAGTCGTGATCCTTCTGTGCGGCGGAAACATCGATCCGAACGTGCTCAGCCGCGTTGTTGAGCGCGGGCTCGTCGCGGATGGACGACTTTGTCGTTTCACCGCAATGATCAGCGATCGGCCCGGCGGTTTAGCCGATCTCGCGGCGCAAATCGCGGCGTCCGGTGCTAGCGTTAAGCAAGTGGTGCACGATCGCGCATTCGCGGGTTCGGACGTTTCGGCCGTGCACGTATTATGCACGGTAGAAACGCGCAATCACCAGCATCTCGCTGAGCTGCGTGAGCGGCTGAAAAGCCACGGCGTGCAGACGTTTGATTCAAGGTAGCGAGCGGCCGCTAGCTTGAACGCGCTACGTTCCTCCGTACTTTCGGTGATGCACAAGGCGAACGCGGATTTGCTTGAAAAGCCGGCGAAAAACCGCGCAGAAAACCGGCACGATTCTCCCCTCCTCGACCGCTTTGATGCATTTGCGCGACGGCACATCGGCCCGAACGGCCACGCGATCGCGCAGATGCTTGAGACCGTCGGTCATAAGAGCCTCGATGCGCTTATCGACGCCACTGTTCCGAAGAACATCCGTCTCAATCGCGAGCTTGGTTTGCCCTCTGCAAAGGGCGAACGCGAAGCTCTCGAAGAGCTGCGAACCATCTCTCTGAAGAACAAAGTCGTCCGGTGTTTCATAGGGGCCGGCTACTCAGATTGCGTTACGCCGCCTGTCATTCAGAGGAACATCCTCGAGAACCCCGGTTGGTATACCGCATACACGCCTTACCAGGCGGAGATCGCGCAGGGCCGCTTGGAAGCACTCTTGAACTTCCAAACGATGATCACCGATCTGACCGCACTCGATATTGCGAACGCATCGATGCTCGATGAGGCCACCGCTGCAGCGGAAGCGATGACGCTCTGTCGGGCCGTGGTAACTGGTCGTGATGTTTTTTTCGTCTCAGAGCAGTGCCATCCGCAGACGATCCAGGTGGTGCAAACACGCGCGAAGCCGCTGGGTATTCGGGTTCTCGTTGGTGATCACGAGGAGCTCGATTTCGCGCAGCCGATGTTTGGTGCGTTGCTGCAATATCCGGCCACTGACGGCGCAGTCATCGACTATTCCGGCTTTGTCGAGCAGACGCACAATGCTGGTGCGCTCGTCGTCGTTGCCGCTGATCTTCTCAGTCTCGCGGTGCTGCGCCCGCCGGGGGAGTTTGGCGCGGACGTTGTTGTTGGGAACACTCAGCGGTTTGGCGTTCCGCTAGGCTTTGGCGGACCTCATGCCGCGTATATGTCCACCCGCGATTCTTACAAGCGACATCTGCCCGGCCGGCTTGTCGGCGTCTCACATGACGTTGATGGAAAGCCAGGATTTCGTCTCGCGCTACAAACGCGCGAGCAGCACATCCGCCGCGACAAAGCGACGAGCAACATCTGCACTGCGCAGGTGCTTCTCGCGGTGATGGCGTCAATGTACGCGGTGTATCACGGGCCACATGGGCTTCGGGCCATCGCCGAACGCGTGCATAACTTTGCGGCAAAACTAGCCGGCGGTCTGCAGCAGCTTGGCTTTGAACTCGCGCACGAAGATTTCTTCGACACAATACGCGTCGAACTCGGCGCAGGGGCGAGCGCAGATGTTTTGCACCGTGCCGAGCGCGTCCGGTGCAATCTGCGGCAGCTCGGTCCGCACGCGATCGGCATCTCCGTCGACGAGACGACCACCGACGGCGACGTCGAAACGCTGATGTCGATTTTCCGCGGCACGCACGTGCGCGAGTTTGCTGATGATGAGTTGGACGGCGCGGCGTTTCCGCTGCCTGAAGCGATGCGTCGCACATCCGAGTATCTCAAGCACCCGGTGTTTAACCGTTATCACACCGAAACGGAGATGCTGCGTTACCTCCGCCATCTCGAATCACGCGACCTTTCGCTCACGACGTCCATGATCCCGCTCGGGTCTTGCACGATGAAGCTGAACGCGACTGCCGAAATGTTTCCGATTTCGTGGCCGGAGTTCGCCAAGCTGCATCCGTTCGCACCGGGGGATCAATGGGCCGGCTACCGCGACATGTGCGAGCAGCTCGAGCGTTGGCTTGCGGAGATTGCCGGATTTGCTGCCGTCTCGCTGCAGCCGAACGCCGGATCGCAAGGCGAATACGCAGGGCTGCTCGCGATTCGTGAATTCCACAATTCCCGAGGCGAAGGACACCGGACGGTCTGCCTCATACCGCAATCTGCTCACGGCACTAACCCCGCGAGCGCTATCATGGCCGGCTTCAAGGTCGTGCCGGTCGCGACGTTGAAGGACGGTGATATCGATCTCGCGGATCTGCGGATCAAAGCCGATCAGCACAAAAAAGAGCTTGCCGCACTGATGGTCACGTATCCGTCAACCCACGGCGTCTTCGAGCCGACGATCCGCGAAATCTGCGACGTCGTTCATTTGCGCGGAGGTCAGGTTTACATGGATGGCGCGAACATGAACGCGCAGGTCGGCGTATGCCGACCGGGTGATTTCGGCGCGGACGTCTGCCATTTAAACCTGCATAAAACGTTTTGTATTCCTCACGGCGGCGGTGGGCCGGGGATGGGACCGATTGGTGTTGCGCTCCATCTGCTGCCCTTTTTGCCTTCCCATCCAAAGTTGCACGGCGGTGAAGTATCGGAGCGGCACGGAGTAGTAGGACCCATTTCGGCGGCTCCGTTCGGCAGCGCCAGCATTCTGACGATCTCCTGGATGTATATTCGGATGATGGGCGCACAGGGACTTACCGAGGCGACAAAGGTCGCGATCTTGAACGCGAACTACGTTGCGAAGCGGCTGGATGCTTATTTCCCGGTCCTCTATAAAGGCAAACACGGCTTCGTGGCCCACGAATGCATCGTGGATCTGCGGCAGTTCAAGGCCGCTGGGGTGGAGGTCGAGGACGTAGCTAAACGGCTGATCGATTATGGCTTCCATGCTCCGACAATTTCGTTTCCCGTGGCGGGCACGATGATGATCGAGCCCACCGAGAGCGAATCGAAAGCGGAGCTTGATCGCTTTTGTGAAGCGATGATCTCTATTCGCGGCGAAATCCAGGAGATCGTCTCAGGAGCCGCCGACCGGCAGAACAACCTGTTGAAGCACGCTCCGCACACAGCGCGGCATGCGACTGCCGATGTCTGGGACCGGCCGTATCCCCGCGAAAGGGCAGTATATCCCGCGCCATGGTTGCGGGATGCCAAATTTTGGCCGCCAGTGGGGCGGATCGACAACGTGTATGGCGATCGCAATCTCTTTTGCTCCTGCGTGCCGAGTGGAGCTTAGCGGAGTAATGTTGCCGCCGGTAAGGTCAGCCGCGAAGACAATAACAAAACAAAAAGGCGGTGCAGCGATGCACCGCCTCTTCAAACATCCCGTGCCCGAGAATTGCGCTTAAGTCTGCTCGGATGCGAGCTCCGGCGTCTTCACGCGTCCTGGAACCTGACGTAGTGCAGTGCCAGCGGTTTCTTCTGCCGCTTCGCCGCCTTCGTGATACTCGGCGTCGCCGTTCACCTGCCACAGGTCGTAAAGCTTTGTGTCCGCCAAGATATTTTCGACGCAAAGCATCGCCGTCATCATTGCGTGATCCTGGTTGTTATACTTGTGCATGCCGTTGCGGCCAACAAGGTGCAGGTTCGGGAAACGCGCATCGAGCTCGTCCGAAATCGTCGACACGTGCTTCGCGTAGTCGTCATCGTAAACCGGATATGCCTTCTTCTGGCGCACAACGGTTCCGTCCATTACATCACCTTCTTTCGAGAGGCCGATTTGCATCAGCTCTTCCTTCGCGAGCTCGATCAGCTGCTCGTCCGACGACTCCCACAGCCCGTCATGCTCGAAGCAAAAATACTCCAGGCCGAAGCACGCTTTATCTGGATCGGGCACCATCTCAGGCGACCACGAACGGAAGTTCTGGATCCGCCCGACCTTCACGCTTGGATCATGGATGTAGATCCAGTTGTCTTGAAAGGCCTCGCGGTTCTTCAGGATCAGCATCACGGTAAGAAAATCCCGATACTTCAGGCTGTTGGCAGCGCGTTTTGCGGGATCCGAGACGCTCGGCTGAATCCCATTTACCAGCTCGCGCATTGGTGCGGACGAGATCACGTGCTCGGATTCGAGCGCGTGGACATTTCCTGTTTGATCGGTGTAACGCAGCGTCCAGGTCGCGCCCGCCTCATCATATTCGCAGCCGACTACCTTCGCCCCCATCTCAATTTTGCCGCCGAGCGCCTGCGTTTTTTCCGCGCAAGCTTCCCACATCATACCTGGACCTTTGCGAGGATACTTGAAGGAGTTAATCAGCGTCTTGATTACCTTGTTCTTATCCTTGGGTTGCTTCTCGGGAAGGAGCGCGTTCTTGATGGCACTACCTAACGACAGGCCTTTGATGCGCTGCGCAGCCCAGTCCGCCGAAATCTCTTTGCACGGCATACCCCAGACCTTTTCTGTATAGCTCTTGAAGAACGTGTTAAAGAGCCGCTTACCGAATTGATTGCTCACCCAATCCTCGAAGTTTGTCGGGTTCGGCACCGGGAAAACGCGTGCTTTCAGCCACGAGAGCACGCAAAGCGTGGACTTCACCACGCCTAGTTTGGTCAGCGCTTCGAGTGCCTTCAGCGGATAGGCGAAGAACTTCCCACCGTAAAAGATGCGCGATGAGCGTGGCCGGTCTAGCATGTCGTTCGGCAAAATCTCCTGCCAAAAATCATTCACTTCCTTCGACTTCGAGAAGAAACGGTGCCCACCGATGTCGAAGTGGAATCCTTTGTAGCTCGCGGTCCGCGAGATCCCGCCGACGTAAACCGGGTCAGCCTCGAGCACCGTGACGTCGACGTTGTTTTTCGACAGAAGGTACGCCGCCGTAAGCCCGGCCGGTCCCGCACCAATGATCGCTACGTTTGTTTTCATGTTGTTTTAAGCTACCCACCCTGCGCGGGTGAAATTCCAGACGTACCAGCCTTGCAGGCTGAACCCCAGAGGCCACAGCAGCGCCGCCGCTGCCATGCCCACGATGCGTATCGGCATCGGCGGGGTTCGAAACTGGGCCAGAAAATGCAAAAGCGCCAGCACGATTAAAGCGTGCGCGCAGAACTGGTAACGCAGCATGCTTTCCATTTCGACCGAAGCGACACCGCTGACTGCGAGATAAAATGTGACGAACGCACTAAAATAGATGGCGAGACGCTTCGGCCACGCAGTGCGCCACCGCCGGGCGGCGAACAATTCGAAGATACCCACAAGGAGGAATGCGATAGCGCCGAGGGTCATCGTCATCTGGCTCGCCTGGGTTGGATTATCCATGGCGGGAATCAACCAGCGGTAACTAGCGGGCTTTAGCACCGCGAGATAATCGGGGATGATCGCCCAGCCAGTCGCCTGAGTTTGCATGTACAGATCCCAGCGTCCCCAGCGGACGAGGCAATACAAGAAAAACGCGAAGCCACCAAAAGTCGCTACCGTCGTGAGTGCGAGCGGCGCGGCGTAATTGCGCACCAATGCGCGAATATCACGCAAGGGTCCCCAGCCCCGCTCGCAAAGCGTTCGCACCACAGGGTAGGCCGCGCATGGAATGCCGACGATGCGAGTCGCGGACATCACGATCCCGTGTGCCGCAGCGATGACTTTGGCAAGGCGCCCCTCCGCTGCGCTCCAGTAAATGAATCCGAGTAACCCGGCCAGAAAGAGAGATTCCGAGTACGCGGCGATCAGAAAAAATGCGGTAGGATGCGCGAGCACGCTCATCGCGCCGAGGAATTGCAGTTCCGGCCGCACCGTCCAGCGATCGCACAGAAGAAAGAAGTAACTCCAGAACCCCCAGGCCGCTGTTTGCGCAGAGATCAATAAAGAATTGTAGATCCCGATCCCGGTCGCCTTGTGCAAGATCGCCGCGATGGCCGGATAAGCCGGGAAAAAGGCAACGTTCGAAACTTCCATCATTTTGCGGGTAATCGGCGGCAGTATCGTGTCGTAACCGCGTCCGACGATGTTGGCGAACCAGTAGCTGTCGTGTTGCACTAGGGTTTGGTAGCGGTATGACATCGGCCCTTCAGGCGCGATCAGGACCACCGTGATGAACAACTGCACCAGGGTGAAGCCGAGCCCCGCGAGTATCGCGCGCAGTGCTTTCGGCCTGCTGCTGAACGGTTCGTTCACGACAGGAGTGACGGCAACACCTGCCAACTGCCCCTCTCCGCGAAGTACCGGCCGGTCCTTCCGTGCAGTCTGGAATCGCATCGGTGCTGAAAGCTGGACGCCGGTTTCCATGGTCGAGCAACCTTTGACGCCCAGCCGGGACCTTTATTCGTTGAAGTCACACCCAATTTCCCGGGTTGTAGAAAGGAATCTCCAACGGAGATTTGTGGCCAAATTTGTCGGCGGAGGGTGTAAACACAGGCTGCCGCGTATCGCGGACGTTTTGATCGCGCCTCTTACAATCGCGGCGAAGCCGCTCGGATTCTCTTCAGATAGCCGTCATTGTGAAACGCTGACCGCCCTTAACGACCTTCGTGCAGCGGTTGATGAACACGACCTTACGCGGCGATGCTGCGAAGCAGCGCTCAGTGCCCTCCAGTAACGGTGAAGCCCTCGGCGCGAAGATCCTCCGCGAGTTCCATCTCCATCTGGAGGGCGGCTTCGTACGGCATTGGATTCAGATGCTCGTAGAGGTCGGGCATCAAACGCACGCCGTACTTCTCCACGGTCCATGCGGATTTGTAGCCGTGCTTGTGGTTCTCAAACCGGTGCTCCGGTGGCAAACCACTCATGCCGACATACACGCACGGTTTCGCCGGATCGCGCCGCGGATTCGCTCGCACAACCGATGGATGTTTCGCCACCTGCGAGTCGAGCAGGACCACATACACATTATGATGAAACTGGTCAGATGATTCCACCACCGAGGACGCTAATCAACCGATCACGCTTAGCGAAGCTATCTCAAGCTGCCCGGCTTCGCGGTTGCGACAGCACGCTTGCGTATAGCTGCTCATACTGGACGGCGGCGGTTTGCCAGGAGAACTCCTGCGTCATCGCGCGCTGCACCAGTCGAGTCCACAGCGATTGTTCGTGGAATAACTCGCGAGCGCGCTTGATCGCGTCCCAGAATGCCTCCGAGGACTCGTCGTAATACAGGAACCCGTATCCCTGATCTGTCGTAGGATCATAGTCCTCGATTATCTCCTGGATACCGCCTGTAGCGCGAGCGACCGGCAGCGCGCCATACTTCAGGCTGTACATCGCGCTTAACCCGCTCGGTTCGATCCGCGACGGAATCAACGTCATGTCGGCGCCTGCTTCGATCAGGTGCGCAAGGCGCTCGTCGTACGATTCCCTATACGCGAACTTCGCCGGATATCTCCGCGCCGCGATCGCCAGCGCGCGTTCATACGCGGGGTCGCCTTCGCCGAGGATAATCAGTCGCACGTCGTCGCTCAGCAGCCGATCGAGCACCGGCATCAACACGTCGAAACCTTTCTCGGGCACCAGCCGCGTCACCATTCCGAATACCGGACCGCGCGGCGCCGGTCCCAGCCGCATCTCGGCGAGCAGCGCGTCGCGGCACACTAGCTTGCCGTCCAGGGGAATGGCATCGAAGACGTGCGGCAGCAACCGATCCGTCGCGGGATTCCAACGCTCATAATCTGCGCCATTCAGGATTCCGGCGATCCGGTGCGCATTCTCGCGCATAACGATGTCCAGGCCGAATCCACCCTCCGGCGTCAGCATTTCGTGGCGATACCGCTCGCTCACTGTCGTAGTTTTGTCGGCGAATAGGATGCCGCCTTTCAACAGATTCATACGCCCGAAATATTCGAGACCAGCCAGCGTGAAATACCGCTCCGGCAGATTGGTGAGAGCGAAGTCGAGCCCCCAGAAGCTCCCCTGGTCCGCAAGGTGGTGAATTGTCAGGACCGTTCGGAACGGCATCTGCGCGGCGTGCACCAGCACGGGCACTAGAGCGGCCGCCCAGTCGTGAACATGCAGCACTTCCGGCGAAGGCGTCAGCCGGCGCGCAAGCTCGAGCGCTGCTTTGCTGAAGAAAATAAAACGAGCGTCGTTGTCTTCGTAGGCCACACCGTGCTCGCCATAGATGCCGTCGCGGTCGAAAAACTCATCGCATCGAACATAGAACGACTGCACGCCTCCAGTCGTGCGGCCGGTGAGGAACTCTGCGACGTAAGTCTTCGCCCCCAGCCGAACGTCGACAGTGATGCCGGTGTCCGTGTGGTCGACGAACATGTTCTCGCGAATTGCGCGGTAGTACGGCAGCACGATTCCGATCTCGTGTCCTCGCGCGCGGAGCTCGCGCGGCAGCGCTTCGATCACATCCACCAACACGGTCGGGCGAACGAGCGGCGGTCCTTCCGGGCTGATCATCAAGATTCGCATACGAGAATCGAATCCGAACGTTCTATGCCCAACGCGGAAGGTCCAACATCAATTCCGCAGGACCGATTGCGCCTCCATTGTCTCGCTATCCCCGATGCGCCGCTTTACTCCTGGGAAACGGAGTATTCTCGCTTCACCCACTCGATCGCATCCTCCCTGTCCCGGAATCCACCTTCCAGCTGCCGCGTCTCCAACGCCTCTAGAATTTTGCCGAAACGCGGCCCTGGTTTCATGCCGAGCCGGATCAAATCATCGCCACGCACCAGCGGTGGCGGAATGATCGGTTCTTCCAAGAACTCGTCGCGTTTCTGAAGCAGGAATTCGTAATTGTCGAGCATCCCGTGGCTGCTCGCGCAATCGACCCGGTGCAGCTCCAACTCGTCCTGGAACGTCGGTCGTGCCATGAATCGTTTCAGCTTTGCGACGCGCATCTTCGGGACGTCTTTGAACACCATGTGTTGGCGTACCATCTCGACCGTGGCCTCCATCTCCGCACGCGAGAAGCGCAACCGCTGCATCGCAAGCTCAGTCATCTCGGCGCCTATCCGATCGTGACCGTTGAATCGGATTCGACCGTTCTCATCGACGCCAAAGGTCGGCGGTTTCCCGATATCGTGGAACAACACGCTGAATACCAGCGGCAGCGACACCTCCGCCGGTAGCAGTTCGAGCATGATCCGCGTGTGCTTGAACACATCACCTTCCGGATGGAACTGCGGCGGCTGCTCGCATCCCTTCATCGCCGTGAGTTCGGGAAGAACCGCGCCCATAAGCCCGCTCGAATCGAGCAAATCCCAGCCGCGTGGCCTGTGCGGCGAGAGAAAAATGCGAACCAGCTCTTCACGAATCCTCTCGGCGCTGATCTCCGTGATCGACGCAGCGCTGCGCGCCAGGGCCTCCCATGTGTCGGTTTGGATTTCGAACTCCAGAGTTGTCGCGAAACGCACCGCCCGCAGCATGCGCAAGCGGTCCTCGGCAAACCGCTTTTCCGGGTCGCCGATTGCGCGAATCAGCCGCGCATTGAGATCCCTACGGCCATCGACGAAGTCGATCACTTCATCGGCGCTCGGATCGAAGAACATCCCGTTGATCGTGAAGTCGCGGCGCGCGGCATCCTCCTCCGGTGTCGAGAACGTGACTGCAGTCGGGTGGCGCCCATCGACGTACGCGCCGTCTGAGCGAAACGTCGCTACGTCAAATTGCAGCCCGTGCTCCAAAACAACGATGACTCCGAAATGCGCACCCACCGCGTAGGTTCGGGAAAAGATCTTCTGCACCCTTTCGGGCGGTGCATTCGTGGCAATATCGATGTCCTTGGGCTCGACGCCGAGTAGAAGGTCCCGAACGCAGCCTCCAGCGAAATAGGCGATATGTCCGGCGTCACGTAGCTGTTGAGAGATCGCTCGCGCTGTAGCATTCAGCGCAGAATCAGGAAGTTGCGGCGTCCGCATCTGACAATGAATGTGGCCGCCGCAGAACCAGTGTCGAGCACGCAACTCCTGACTGCCGACATCGCTGATAGAGCAGTCGCGATGCGCGATCGATGACGCGCGAATCGTCCACACGATGCGATGCATCAGCGACGTGAGAGTCCGACCTTCCATCGATTGGCTGCTTGTATTTGTTCCCGTTGCGCTGGCGTTGCGGTTCCTACCTCCCTGGCACAATCCGACTGCTCTGTTCATCTGTGCCGCGTTGGCTATCATTCCGGTGGCCGGCTGGATAGGACATGCAACGGAAGCCCTCGCTGCACGAGTGGGCGAAGGACTCGGCGGATTGCTTAATGCAACGTTCGGCAACGCTGCAGAGCTGATTATCGCTGGTATTGCGTTATCGAAAGGTCTTACGAGCGTTGTGAAGGCTTCGATTACCGGATCGATCATTGGTAACGTGCTGCTGGTGCTCGGCCTTTCCATTCTTGCGGGCGGCACGAAATATCGCGAACAGCGGTTCAATCGCACTGCCGCACGGACATCGGTAATCTCTCTCTCACTCGCGGCAATCGCGCTGATAATCCCGACAGTATTCCATCACGCGGCCAGCATCAGCCCAGCTGGGTGGAGCCCCGCGCAGGAGCAGAGACTCTCCCTGGCGATCGCGATCGTGTTGTTCCTGACTTACGTTTGTGTCCTGGGCTTCTCGCTAAAAACGCACAAGCATTTCTTCCAAGGAGGCGAAGCGGCCCACGATACAGGTCAGAATTGGTCGCGCGCGAAAGCGACGACGATTCTCGTGATCGCAACATCGGTCGTCGCGCTGCTGTCCGAATTCCTCGTCGGCACAATCGAGAGCGTCCGCACCTCGCTCGGCATCACTGAGGTTTTCGTTGGTGTCATTGTTGTGGCGATTGTTGGCAACGCTGCCGAGCACTCCACCGCAATCGTCATGGCGATGAAGAACAAAATGGATCTCAGCGTCGGGATCGCGATCGGTTCCAGCCTGCAAATTGCTCTCTTTGTCGCGCCGCTACTGGTTTTTCTTTCTTACTGCTTCGGCCGGCCAATGAACCTCGAGTTTACCATGCCGGAGATCTTCTCAGTCGTAGCCTCGGTCTACATTTTGTTTCAGATCAGCGGGGACGGAGAGACAAACTGGATCGAAGGCATCCAGTTGCTTTCAGTGTACTTAATCCTCGGCATTCTCTTCTTCTATCTCCCTGAAGCGGTGCATCACTGAGCGTTATGGTGCGGCGCGGTCTTGACTGCCTCCTGCCGGAAAGAGTGGACGATGAAGCAAACGACCGCGACGCAGATGCAGGCATCCGCAACATTGAATGCCGGCCAGGGATGCGCGAACGGCACGTGCAGGTCGAACAGCAGAAAATCGATCACATGACCATGCAGCAAGCGGTCAGTGAGATTTCCCATCACTCCCGCCAGCAGGAGCGCAAGGGAGAGATCGCGCAAAGTGTCGCGCGCGTGCCGGCGGAGCAGAAGCGTGAGAACGAAGATCAGCGCGGCGCACGAAAGCGCGATAAAGAACCAGTTGTTATTCTTGAACGAACCGAAAGCCGCGCCGGTGTTTGTCACGAAAACGAGGACGAAAAATTCGGGAACGATGATACGTGGATCATCAGGCAGAATGTTGTGGAGCGCCCACCATTTCGTTAGCTGATCCACGACGTACAACAGGAGCGTGACAAGAATATACTTCATGGAGGCGACGCTGGCAGTTGAGAGATCTGGTAAAGGCGCAGCCCGGGGTTCAGCGTGCCGATATGGCCCGTATTCCGCGACCAAACAAGCCTGCCTTCCTCAAAAAGCCGGCGATAGAATTCCCGCCGGCGTTCGAAGAGCTCTTCTTTCCCCCGCGTGCCGGAGCGCCGTTTCTTAAAGAATACATCGTAGCGGCCTTCTGCCACCGCCACGTAGGTAACGCCAGTAGCGCGCATCTCCTCCAGCGATCCAAGATCGGCAGCGAAGACAGCGACGCGCACCTCCTGCGCCAGCGGAGGCACTTCGCAAAAACCGCGTAGTTCGCCAGCGGGCGATTTAGCGGGGATCCGCACCCGATCATCGGCGGCGATCACGGCCTTTACGGGCACCTTTTTCCCGATCCAGGCGAGTAACTCGCGGCGGTGATCGCGTTGAAAACC
>JACDHZ010000234.1 GCA_013820755.1 Chthoniobacterales bacterium | reverse complement strand
AATCGGGTTTACGGCTACTGCCGTACGACAAGCCGTTCAACTTCTCAGATAAATGCAACGAGGGGGCGGAAGCGGCGACGGGCGACCGGCTCATCTTCTACAACGACGATGTCCGCCCACGCGATGCGGATTGGGTGCAAGAGATGATCGAGCCCCTCCAGAATCCAGCGGTCGGCGCCGTCTCGCCGAAGTTGCTCTACGAAACCGGCAAGATTCAACACGCTGGCCTCGTCACCGGGGTGCGCGGATTGATCGGGACCGCCTTTCATCAGCAGCCCGCCGACTCCACGATGCATGTCAACTTCGCTCAATCGATGCGCAATGTGTCGGCGTTATCCGGCGCCTGTCTCGCGGTGCGTAAGGCCGACTTCCTACGCGTCGGCGGTTTCGATGCAGTGAACACGCCCGTCTCGCACTCCGACATCGACCTTTGCTTCAAAATTCGGGAAGCGGGATTGCGCTGCGTCTACACGCCTTTCACGACGCTGTTGCATGCGGGCCACGCCTCGTTAGTCCACGAGGAGAAGAATGGGAAGGCGACCGCGAAACGCGACAAGTCGTCGATCTACCTTTTGAAGCGATGGGGCGGCGACGTGACGCACGATCCGTTCTACAACGACAACATGCGCGATTGGATTTATGCCGATTCGCCCACACCGATCCGGATGTTTGGCCGAAATAATCCGTCGGCATCTGACGGTCTGGATCTACTCTTCATCTCACACGATCTCAGCCTGAGCGGAGCGCCGATTCTGCTGCTCCACCTCGCGCGCTGGTGTCGAGAGAACGGTGTTTTCGCCACGGTGGTGGCGCCGGAAGATGGTCCGCTACGCGCGCAGTACGAGGCTGCCGGCATTCCGATCATTCTCGATCCGCTGATCATGACCGAGCACCAGTCGTTTCGGAATCTTCTGCGGAACTTCGACGCGGTGCTCGCGAACACAATCCGCGGTTGGCCTGCGATTCGCGCCGCGAAACACGAAGGTGTGCCGGGGCTCTGGTGGCTGCACGAGACGGAGGTCGGCGAGCACTTCCTCCGCGAGGACGCGCAGCTGCGGATGTCGATTCCGCAGGCGGATGTTATTTTCGCGCCATCGGAAAGAACTGCATCAGTCTACCGTCCATTCACGGACAATGCTCCGCGTCGGATTCCATACGGCATTCCGGATCTCGGCCGACCGCCGGATCAACCCGAAAATGACGGCCGGCGGATGCGCTTTCTGCTCCTCGGCAGTGTGGAACCACGGAAAGGCCAGGATGTTTTTGCAGAAGCGCTGCGCAGGCTGCCGCGCGACGTGCAGGAACAAGCCGAGTTTCACATCGCTGGCCGTGTGATGGATCCGGAATTCGCAGCCAAGGTGCAAGCGCTTGCAGAAGATGTCGCGAACCTGACGATCTCCGGCGCGCTTGATCATAACGACGCACTGGCGTTGCTCAATGAGACCGACGTTCTTGTCTGCGCTTCACGCGATGAGGCGATGCCCGTAACGATTCTGGAAGCGATGTGCTTTGGCAAAACGATCCTGAGTACGAGCGTCGGTGGTTTGCCGGAGTATATTGATTCTGGTGCGAATGGGCTGCTGGTGAAACCGGAGCAACCCGATGAGCTCGCGGCTGCTATTGGGCGGCTGATCACGGATTCCGAAGCGATGCGAAAGCTCGGCACAAATGCCCGAGCGACTTTCGAGCGCGAATTCGGAATGGACCGGTTTGGCCGCGACTTCATTGCACTCGTGCATGAAATGATCGCAGCAAAGCGCGGAACAAACGCCGGTTCTACCACGGCGCTTCCGACGCTTGCCTGACGCACCGTGACTCAACCGACCTTTCCTCGATCAGGAAGCGAGCCGCCGCGCGTTCTGTTTTTCTCACACGAGGCGACTCTGAGCGGCGCGCCGATCGCCCTCTTTCACCTCGCTTGCTGGCTACAGGACAGTGGCAAACGGCCCGTGGTTGCGGTACCTGAACGCGGACCGATCTCCGATCTTCTCCAATCCCGCGGCATCGAGGTGGTGATTGACGCGGCCTTCCTGGCCGATTCGTCGCAAGGGAAGCTCCTCGAAATCTGCGCCGGATTTGATGTCGTCGTCGCGAATACGATCGCGAGCTGGGCAGCGGTGCGCGCCGCACGTGCAGCGGGTGCACGCGCGATCTGGTACCTGCACGAGACGCTTGTTGCGATCGACCTCATCGGAAAAATTTCGGAGATCGGGCCGACGCTTGATCACGCGCATCTGTTGATCACGCCGACGCAGCAAACCGCGAATGTTTATCGAGGACTCACGCGAACTGCGATCGAGGTGGTGCCTTATGGAATCCCGGAGCCGGTGGGGTTCGGAAAGAGCGATGATACTGACCGGCGGTTGAAGTTCGTCGCGCTTGGCAGTTACGAACCGCGGAAAGGGCAGGATGTGCTCCTGGAGGCGATCCGCCGGCTCGCTCCCGAGGTTCGAAGCGTCGCTTCCTTCACGATGGCGGGTCGTGTTTTGGACCAGTCGTTCTTTGACACCCTCACCGGGCTAAGAGCCGGGCTAGAGAACGTAGAACTCGCTTCCGCGGTGGATCACTCCGGTTCGTTGCGACTCCTTGCAGACGCGGATGTGCTCGTGTGTGCGTCGCGCGACGAAACGATGCCGATCTCGATCATCGAAGCGATGAGCCTCGGAAAAGTCGTCGTCAGTACCGATGTCGGCGGAGTCTCGGAATGGCTCCACGATCGTTTGAATGGCTTCCTCGCGCCGCGTGAGGACCCCGCGAGACTGGCAAAAGCCCTCAGTGATTGCATTACCGACCCGGCACGGCGGAGTCTGTGCGGAGCTGCGGCACGCCGGACATTCGCGCAACACTTCACGCTCGAGCAATTCGGCTCTCGCTTTGCCGCTGCAATCGATCTTGCCGCCAACGAGCCACTGACGACGAGCCGTCCCGGCGCGGAGCAACAATACCGCGACTGGATCGTGCTCTACGACACGCCGACCGCGGGTGACCGCATCGCCCTGGTGCGCCAGATGCGCTCGCTACGAAATACGCCAATCATTTCGGTTCTTCTGCCGGTCTACAACCCGGACCTGACACTTCTCGTCGCCGCCGTCGATTCTGTCCGGCAGCAGAGTTACCAGCACTTGCAGCTGTGCATTGCAGATGATGCCTCCACCGATCCGGCAATCCGCCCGCTCCTCGAGACGCTCGCAGCGGCGGATGAGCGGATCCGAGTGACTTTTCGGACAACAAACGGCCACATTTCCGCAGCTTCGAATTCAGCGCTGGAGCTAGCGACGGGCGAATGGTGTGCGCTACTCGATCAAGACGATGCGCTCGTTGAGCACGCGTTCGCGTTTGTCGCGCTGGAGATTGCGGCCAACCCCGATGCCCGGGTCATTTACTCGGACGAAGACAAGATGGACGTCGAGGGTGTCCGGTCGAATCCGTTCTTTAAGACGGATTGGAATCCTGAGCTGTTCCAAGGGCAGAACTACATCAATCATCTCGGCGTCTATCATACCGCGTTACTGCGAAACGTTGGGGGATTCCGGGAAGGATTTGAAGGCTCGCAAGACTACGATCTGGCTTCCCGTTGCTGCGAGAGGCTCCGGCGGGAACAGGTTCGGCACATCCCGCGGATTCTGTATCACTGGCGGATGGCACCTGGCAGTCTAGCGGAAGTGCCGGACGCGAAGCCGTACGCAAAAGAAGCGGCGCGACGCGCATTAGCCGACCACTTGCAACGCTGCGGCATCGCCGGCCGGGTGGAGCCTTGCCCCGAGAACACCGAGTCGCATCGCGTGATCTACCCCGTGCCCGAGCAGAAGCCGCTGGTCACGATCATCATCCCGACGCGGGATCGAGTTGCGCTTTTGCAGCAGTGCGTGCAGAGCATCAGC
>JACDHZ010000088.1 GCA_013820755.1 Chthoniobacterales bacterium | reverse complement strand
GGCGTCGGACTTGTAGAAGTCTACGACCTCGGGGCGTGGACGCCTGCGCCGTAACGCGCGTGAACTACGCGCCGCTGCAGGTGCCGTTATCTGATTGAATCGGGCACGCTCTGGCACTTCCGGCTGGGACGGAGGGTTCTTTATTGTTGCGCGCAGCCGCGGACGTATCCTTGGGTGTAACCCGCGGCAGGCTTAGCGCGAGCCGGGTGGCCCTGTAGCTTTTGTCCTCCAGCAGATTTTTCACTCGACCTGCAATGCGTCCGATCGCACAGCGACGCACGACATGATTCGCAACGCGCCAGCGCTATGTCGGCGGCGTTCGTTCAACCGCCGTACCCCCAGCAGATCTCCTTATGAGCAAACAACGTTCACGCCGCGCCATCTCCTGTTCGATGCAATTGATGGTCGCTGGTCGTTTTGCCTTTCTGATTTTTTCGTCTGCATCAGCGGCGTTCGCCGAGGAAACCGCCGCGACTAAGCCTCAGCCTCTGACGTTAGTTAAAGCGGCGCGCCTTGTAGATACCGCCGCGGGCGTGGTGCGCGACAACCAGGCGGTACTGATCGAGGACGAGAAGGTTAAAGCAATTGGTCCGGCAGCGGACATTTCGAAAGGCATTCCGCCGGAGACGCGGGTCATCGACCTTGGCGACGCGACGATCGTGCCGGGCCTGATCGACTGTCACACGCACATCACCAGTCAGCCGAAGAATTACTATGAGGATATCTTCCGCAGGTCGCCGATCGATTACGCCGTCACAGCTCACGTGTACGCGCGAAGAACGCTCGAAGCGGGATTCACGACCGTCCGCGACGTCGGCGCCGGCGAATTCATCGACATCGCGCTGCGAAATGCAGTTAACGCCGGTACCGTTCCTGGACCGCGGATTCTTTGCGCGGGCCTTGCGCTCGGTTCAACTGGAGGTCATGCGGACCTCAACGGGTTTTCACCTTACCTCAGCTTCCGGGAAGTCTCGCCGTCAGTCGCAGATGGTGTGGACGCGATTCGGAAGGCGGTGCGAACGAATATCAAATACGGCGCGGATTGGATTAAGATTCTTGCCAGCGCGGGGGTGTTATCCGAAGAGGAATCCGTCGGCGCTCCGCAATATACGCCCGAGGAGATGAAAGCGGCAGTCGACGAAGCTGCGCTCTGGGGCCGGAAAGTCGCGGCGCACGCGCACGGCGCGGAAGCGATCAAGATGGCGATCCGCGCGGGAGTCGCCTCCATCGAGCACGGCAGCTTGATTGATGACGAAGGCATCCGGTTGATGAAGGAGCGGGGCACCTGGCTCGTGGCGGACATTTACAACGACGACTACATCATCGCGGAGTATTCGCGGCTCGGTTACCCGGAAAAGATCATCGAGAAGGAGCGTTTGGTCGGCAGATTGCAACGCGAGAACTTCCGGAAAGCGGCGAAGGCCGGAGTGAAGATTGCGTATGGAACCGATGCGGGCGTTTACCCGCACGGCTGGAACGGAAAGCAGCTAGGGAAGATGGTAGAGTGGGGATTAACCCCGATGCAGGCGATCCAGGCAGCCACGGTCAGTGCGGCTGATTTGATCGGCTGGAAAGCAAAGGTCGGCCAGCTGACCACCGGATATTTCGCGGATCTCGTGGCCGTTAGCGGTGATCTGGTCGCAGACGTGACTGTGCTGGAAAAGCCCGAGTTCGTGATGAAAGGCGGCGCGATCTACAAGAACGCGCTTACGGCCGATGCGGTCGTGAAGCCCGAGTAGATCGAGTCTCGCAGCTCTGGCTGGTCCATGTTCCTCACGCATCTTGAGTGCACCTCGTGCGGGCTGCGACACGATGCCGCAACGCTGCAAAATCTCTGCAGGGAATGTCAGAAGCCGCTGTTTCCGACATACGATTTCACGGCGGTCGGGCGCGTGGTGACGCGCGAGAGTTTCGCTACACGCGAGAAGTCACTGTGGCGGTTCCGTGAAGTCCTGCCGTTACCTGCTGATGTCGAACCGATCACGCTTGGCGAAGGTGGCACGCCGCTGCTCCAGGCCCGACGATTCGGCGAGAGTGTCGGCGTTTCGCAGCTGTTCCTTAAAGACGAATCGCAGAACCCGACGCAGAGCTTCAAGGCGCGAGGAATGGCAGTCGCGGTGTCGATGGCGAAGCATCTTGGCGCGACCAGGCTCGCCGTTCCAACTGCGGGCAACGCAGGAGGTGCGCTCGCGGCTTATGCGGCTCGCGCGGGATTGGAGGCTTACATATTCATGCCCAGCGATACGCCGCGCGCGAACATGATCGAGTGCCGTGAACTCGGTGCGCAGGTGACCCTGATCGACGGATTGATTACAGATTGCGGAGCGGAAATTGCGAAGCGCAAAACGGCGGAAGGCTGGTTCGACATGTCGACGCTAAAAGAGCCGTATCGCGTCGAGGGAAAGAAAACGCTCGGCTATGAACTTGCGGAGCAACTCGGCTGGGAGTTGCCGGATGTTGTCCTTTATCCCACTGGCGGCGGGACAGGCTTGATCGGCATGTGGAAAGCCTTCAACGAAATGGAGACGCTGGGATGGATCGGATCTCAGCGGCCGCGCATGTTCAGTGTTCAGGCGAGCGGCTGCGCGCCGATTGTGCGCGCGTTCGAAGCGGCGTCTGAGACTGCTGCTGAGTTTCCGGATGCACACACGGTGGCCTCGGGTCTGCGCGTCCCGAAGGCGATCGGCGACTTCCTTATGTTGCGGATCCTGCGAAAGTCCGGCGGCGGCGCGATCACAGTCAACGACGCGGAGATGATCCGGATCACGCGCGAAGTTGGCGCGGCCGAAGGGCTATTCGTTGCGCCGGAAGGCGCGGCATGTTTCGCGGCGCTGAAAACACTGCTCAGCAACGGCAGCATCAGCCGCGACGAGCGCGTGGTAATTTTCAACACCGGCTCAGGAATCAAATACCTGGATTGCTACGCTCAGTAGCAATTGCATGGATTCTCTCCTCGCGCGCCTACTCGAACTCCGTCCCAGCCGCGCGCCGCGCGATTCGGCCAAGCATCCAGGTAACTCCGATCAGCGCCACGAGAGTGAGTCCGCCGAGGACATACTGGATCGGCTGACGCGGACCATCGAGCGTGTCTTTCCCAAAAGCGCCGACGTAAACGAATGCGACGCAACCAGGCAGCATTCCAACAAGCGTCGCACCCATGTAGCGCCAGAATTCAATCGCCGTGAGACCGTAGAGATAATTAGTGATACCAAACGGCACGGGACACATGCGGAGCAGGCCGACGATCTTCCAGCCGTCCTTCGCGATCGCGCGGTCGATCGTGTTGAAGCGCGGATTGGACGCGATTTTTTGCGCAATCACACCGCGAGCGGCATAGCGGGCGAACAAGAACCCCAACGATGCCCCGATCGCGATCCCGAGCATGATCGAAATCACTCCTTTCACCATCCCGAACGCAAAGCCGGCGACGATCGTGAATGGGATGGAGGGCAGCATCAACATCGACACGATGCCGAACACCACGCCGTAAACCAACGCGCCGACCGTCCCAAGTTGCTCTGCCCATTGCGCGAAAGATTTCACCCATTCGAGCAGCGGAAACATGCGTGCGGCGAACACGGCCGCGACGAGCATCAGCACGAGCAGCGCCCATTTCCAGGTCGCAGTTGAACGTAAGATTGCGCTCATCAATATGCCGTCTCCGGGTAAACGTAAAACGCGTTTCGCCATTCATCCGGTGGCATTGCGATTGCGGCGAGACAAGGGCAACTGCTCACCGTCGAGGTGCCGCGGACGATTGACACCGCGTCCGAAAAGCGGTTCAGAGTTACCGAATGAGCAGAATCCTCATCGCGGATGATCAGACCGATGTGCTGGAGGCGCTGCGCATTTTGCTCAAGGGCGAGGGACATCAAACGGAGGCGGTGACTTCACTCGCCGGCGTGATGCAGGCGCTCGCGAAACGCGATTACGCGCTGCTCCTGATGGATCTGAACTACACGCGGGACACCACGTCAGGCCAGGAAGGGCTTGAGGTGATTCCGCGCATCGAGGCGCTCGACAATACTTTGCCGATCGTTGTGATGACGGCTTGGGCGACGATTGATCTCGCCGTGGAAGCGATGAAACGTGGCGCGCGCGATTTCATCTCGAAGCCGTGGGACAACGAGCGTTTGCTCGCGATTGTGCGGACGCAGATCGAGCTCGCCGGCGCGCTGCGCAAAGGCAAACGCCTCGAAGCGGCGAATCAATTGCTCCGCGGCAACGCGCCGAAGATCATCGCGGAATCGCCACGTATGCGACCGGTGCTGGAATTGATTTCTCGCGTCGCGCCGTCGGATGCCAACGTGCTGATCACGGGCGAGAACGGCACGGGCAAAGGTCTCGTCGCGCGCGCGCTGCATGCGCTCTCGAATCGTGCGTCGCACAGCATGATCACAGTGAACATGGGCGGACTTTCGGAAGGGGTATTTGAAAGCGAACTGTTCGGGCATGTGAAGGGCGCGTTTACGGACGCGAAAGTCGACCGCGCCGGCCGGTTCGAGTTGGCAGACGAGAGCACGTTGTTCATGGATGAGATTGCAAACATCCCCATGAACCAGCAGGCGAAGCTGCTGCGAATGATTGAGACGGGAGAGTTCGAGCGCGTAGGATCTTCGAAAACCTTGCACGCGGATGTGCGGATCGTTTCGGCAACGAATGCAAACCTGCACGACGAGGTTGCGGCTGGACGTTTCCGCCAGGATTTATTGTTCCGGCTGAACACGATCGAGATTCCGTTGCCGCCGTTGCGCGAGAGACGCGAAGACATGATGCCGCTGGCGAACACCTTTCTCCGCCAGCATGCCGCGCGTTATCGAAAGAGCCTGACGGGGTTTGACGAGAAAGCGCGGGATCTCCTCATGCAGCACCAATTTCCCGGCAACGTGCGTGAACTCGATCACGTCGTCGAGCGCGCCGTCCTGATGGCGCAGGGGCAGCAGGTGAAGGCACATGATCTTGGCCTAACGAGTGGACGGGATGACTCCTCCCGGCTCGAAGATATGAGCCTCGAGGAAGTGGAAGGGTTTTTGATCAAGAAAGCGCTCTCGCGTTACGATGGGAATGCGCGACGAGCGGCAGAGGCGCTGGGACTGAGCCGGAGCGCTTTCTATCGACGGCTGCAGCAACATGGATTATAACCGGACGTTGCCGGCGCGCCGGCGATGAGTGGTCCACAAACGCCCACGCGTTCGAAGCTGCAGCGTCGTTTGTCGTACGAAGGGCGGCTGACGTGGCTTATGATCGGTGCTGCGGCGCCCCCAGTGATTGTAGCGCTCGCGCTGCTCTGGTTTGGTGATCACACGGCAAAGGTTCAATGGACGTTGACGCTCCTGATCGTCTGCTCCGGGCTCGGATTCATTGTCAGTTCACGCGAGCACTCGGTGCGCCCGCTGCAGACGATGTCGAACCTCCTCGCCGCTCTACGCGAAGGCGATTACTCGATTCGCGCGCGCGGCGCGCGTGCCGACGATGCGCTTGGGGAAGTCCTCCTCGAAATCAACGCCCTCGGTGAAACGTTGCGCACGCAGCGACTTGGCGCATTCGAGGCAACCGCGCTCCTGCGCACGATTATGGCGGAGATCGATGTGGTGATTTTCACCTTCGATCCGGAGCGTCGGTTGCGGCTTCTTAATCGCGCAGGTGAGACTTTGCTTGGGCGCTCAATCGATAAACTGCTTGGGCGAAAAGCCAGCGAATTAAACCTCGATATCGTTCTCGACGCGGATGAAGACGTGCCGCTGACACTTCCTTTCCCAGGCGCGACCGGACGATGGGGCGTGCGGAAAAGTTCCTTCCGTGAACGCGGTTTGCCGCACGAGCTGGTCGTGCTCACTGACTTGAGCAAGACCCTGCGCGAAGAGGAGCGGAACGCCTGGCAACGAATTGTGCGGGTGCTCGGTCATGAGCTGAACAATTCGCTCGCGCCGATCAAGTCGATAGCCGGCAGCCTCGAGACGCTGCTCCGTCGCGAGCCGCCGCCGGCCGATTGGAAAGATGATGCGCGCAGCGGGTTGAACGTGATCGCAGCGCGAGCGGAATCATTGAGCCGCTTCATGCAATCCTACGCGCGACTCGCACGCCTGCCTTCACCGCAGAAGGAGACCTTCAATTTAGAGGAATTGATAAGACGGGTAGCGAGCCTGGAGAGACGATTGAAGATTCAAATTGCCAGCGGACCTGCGACAACGCTGAATGCCGACCCGGCGCAACTCGAGCAGCTGTTGATCAATATTCTGCAAAATGCGGTTGACGCTTCGCTCGAGACCGGCGGCAGCGTCGCGATCGGCTGGCGCGAGATCTCGGAATGCGTCGAGGTGTATGTGCAGGACGAAGGGCAAGGAATCATGAACCCAACGAACTTATTCGTGCCATTCTTCACGACGAAGCCCGGCGGATCTGGTATCGGATTGGCGCTTAGCCGCCAGATCGCGGAAGCACATGGCGGTTCGTTGACACTGGTGAACCGGCGCGGGCATTCTGGCTGCGAGGCGCTCCTCCGATTGCCGCGGCAGTTGTAGCCGGGCAGCGATGCGCGCATCTCCAGTGTCCCACAACCGGGACTGAGGAATCCCACAACCGAGGACTTTTAGCGGTTCAACCAGTTCTAACTAATATTGCAAGTATCTGACGCCCACTTGGTTATAACTATATTTTTCCCCGTGGCACAGCCTTTGCAATAGCTCTACGCCAACATCGAAAACTTTTGAATCTAAACGGGCGGCCACGTGCATCCCAAGGAAGAGACAATCCATGAAACCTACACTCCAAATACTCCGAAGGAACCCCCGAGGCGACTCACCGATCAGCTGCGGCACAGGCTACGCGTTGCCGAAGACCGATTACCAATTCCGGCTGAACTCGACAGCCGATTTTTACGGTCATTGTCAGGGCAGCCCGGGTCCATCGTTCCGCGGGATTAGCGAAGACTACTTCAAGAAAGAGGCGCGCGGCCATTTCCTGACTGAAGCTGCGGTCTTCGTGTTGATGGGGATAACAGCGGCGGTCCCGGTGATCCAGGGAGCAAGAGGCGCGGCGAACATTCTGGCCGCCTACGGCCTCCTCTAGACCTGGAATAAACCGACAGCGATGCTTCACCAGGCACGAGCGAAAGACGAGACCAGGATCGTGCGTCCCGCCGGCTTTTCTCAAGGAACGAGCGCTATGGATGTGCCGCGCGCTGGCGTTGCGAAGAAGAAGCGCCAGAAGCGGATCATCATGATCTCGGTTGTGGTGCTTGCATTAATCGTGGCGACGTTTGGTCTTTCGCGTCTCAAACCCGCAGTCCCAAGCGTGGATCGCTCGACGGTCTGGATCGATACGGTGAAACGGGGACCGATGGTGCGCCAGGTGCGTGGTCTCGGGACACTGGTGCCTGAAGAGATTCGCTGGATCGCGGCGCAGACTGAAGGACGCGTTGAGCGGATCGTCGTGCGACCAGGTGCACACGTAGAGCCGGATACCATCCTTCTAGAACTCACCAGCCCGGAGCTTGAGCAGGCAGCGCGTGACGCCGAGTTGCAATTCAAAGCGGCGGAAGCCGAACTGACGACGCTGCGCGCGACGTTACAGCGTGAGCTGCTCGACCAGGAATCGAGCGCAGCCAAGGTTCACTCTGAGTTTCAGCAGGCGAAGATGGAAGCTGAGACGAACGACAATCTTAGCAAAAACGGCCTCGTGTCTGATCTCACGCACAAGACTTCGAAGATCAAAGCTGAGGACCTCGCCGCGCGGGATGGCATCGAGCAAAAGCGGTACGACTTCGCGAAAACTTCGATCGAACCGCAGATCGCATCGAAGCAGGCCGCGGTCGATCAGGTCAGAGCGCTGGCGCAATTGAAGAAGGACCAGGTCGAGCAGCTAAAGGTGCGCGCTGGATTCACTGGCGTGTTACAACAACTGCCGCTCGAGGTAGGCCAGCGGGTAATTCCGGGCGCAAACCTCGCGCGCGTCGCTGATCCGACGAAGTTGAAAGCGCAGGTTAAGATTGCTGAAACGCAGGCGAAGGACATCGTCATCAATCAGCAGGCGAGCATCGATACACGAAACGGCGTTGTGCCGGGTCATGTCGTCCGTGTCGACCCGGCGGTGGAACAGGGAACCGTCACGGTAGATGTAGCGCTCGATGGTGAGTTGCCTAAAGGTGCGCGGCCTGACTTGAGCGTTGATGGAACGATCGAACTCGAGCGGCTGGACAACGTCGTCTATGTGGGGCGGCCAGCTTTCGGCCAGGAGAACAACACCGTAGGAATCTTCAAGCTAGTCGCTGGGACATCCGAAGCCGTGCGTACGCCAGTGAAACTCGGTCGCAGTTCAGTGAACACGATCGAGATCGTCAGCGGACTTGAGCCTGGCGACCAGGTCATCCTTTCCGACACCAGCGCGATGGATGCGCATGAACGCATCCGCCTCAACTAACCACCCCTGCAGCTACCCAAACCAAGAAACCCACCATGCCCACCACTGAAGAAACGACTGAACAGGTTCCGCGTACGCGCGGAGCAAACGGCTCGCCAACGTTGATCAAACTCGACGGCGTCACGAAGGTCTTTCTGACCGACGAAGTTGAGACCCACGCGTTGTCTGGAATCCACCTCGACATTAAACAGGGCGAGTATGTCTCGATCGCCGGTCCATCGGGCTGCGGCAAATCGACGTTGCTCTCGATTCTCGGCCTGCTCGACACCCCTTCAGACGGCAGCTACTCACTCAAAGAAACGGAGGTGGCGAACCTCTCGTTCCCTGAGCGGGCGCGCATTCGAAACCGGGAGATCGGCTTCATTTTCCAGAGCTTCAACCTGATCGGCGATCTGACAGTTTACGAGAACGTCGAGCTTCCCCTCACATATCGCGGCATGGGCGCAAGCGACCGCAAAGCGCATGTCGTCGAAGCTCTCGAGCGCGTTGGCATGGGTCATCGTGCGAAGCATCTGCCCAGTCAGCTGTCGGGTGGTCAACAGCAGCGTGTCGCGGTTGCCCGCGCTCTGGCCGGAAAACCAGCGATTCTGCTTGCCGACGAGCCGACGGGTAACCTCGATTCGCGAAACGGCGAGGCTGTCATGGATCTCCTCAAGGAACTGCACGCAGGAGGAGCGACGATTTGTATGGTGACGCACGACGTGCGTTTCGCGGAGCACGCAGATCGCACGATCCACCTGTTCGACGGCCGCGTCGTGGAAGATCGGATGGCGGCGTAGCCAATCCCTTCACGCCCTTGTGATGTAGATCGCACCCTCAGGAATGTGACGATGACACACGCGGTTATCATCCTGCTGTTGCTTGTCGCGAACGCTCTGTTCGGGACGGGAAGAGCAGGGGACGCCGGAGCCGCCTTGTCAGTTCTTAAGATTGCCCGGCCGCAGGGTACGCCCGGTGAGTTGCTCGGTGAGCGTTTCGCAAAACGTCGGCTCTAGACCACCTGGACCGCCGCTATATGCTCCAAGATCTCCGCCTCGCCCTTCGCAGCCTGCTCCACACGCCCGGCTTTTCCGTGGTCGCCATCATCACCGTAGCGCTCGCGATTGGCGCAAACACGGCGGTCTTCAGTCTGGTCAACGCACTTCTAATTCGGCCACTTCCTTACAAGGCGCCTAACGAGTTGGTTCTCCTTTGGGAGAAGTTCTCCGGCCAGGGCCTCGACGTCATTCCCGTCTCCGCGCCGGAGTATCTCGATTACGAAAAACAAACGCGCAGCTTCACCGGCATCGCCGCGTTCGATTACATCAATTTGAATCTCACCGGTAATGAGATGGCCGAGCGGATCCAGGGCGCGGTGGTTGCACCGAGCCTCTTTTCGGTTCTCGGAGTCGAGCCGCTCAAAGGGCGCGTCTTCAGCGCGAACGAGGCCGGTGAAGGCAATGATGGTGTGGTCGTCATCAGCGAGCGCATTTGGCATCGCCGCTTCAACTCCGACCCGGAAATCCTGGGCAAGCCGCTCTCACTCAGCGGGCGCAATTTCACGGTCGTCGGGATCATGCCGGCAAAATTCGAGTTCCCCATCCCACTCTTCAATATCCAGGGCGGGCAGTTCTCGGGCCAGGTCGATATCTGGAAGCCGATCGCGTTCACCAAGGACGAGCTGCAATCGCGCGGCTCGCGCAGTTACGGCATCGTCGCCCGGCTGAAATCCGGTGTGACCATCGCGCAGGCACAGGCCGAGATCGACACCATCGCCGCGAACTGGATCTCTCAGTTCCCGGATAACTACAGCCCGCAAACCCGCTTCGGCGCGTCGCTTTATTCCCTCCACGCACAGGTCATCGGCGGAATGCGGACGGCGTTGTGGATCTTGTCAGGCGCAGTCGCGCTTGTGCTCCTGATCGCCTGTGCGAATCTCACCACCATGCTGCTGGCGCGCGCTGGCGGGCGCGAGCGGGAGTTCGCCATCCGCGTCGCGCTTGGCGCCGGGCGCATGCAGTTGCTGCGTCAAACGCTTACCGAAAGCGTGTTGCTCGCGGTCATCGGCGGCCTGGCCGGTGCGCTCCTTGCCATCTGGGGTCTCGATTTGCTCCGCGCCATCGGCACGCAAACGGTTCCGCGCCTCGCGGAAGCGAATCTCGACACGCGCGTCTTGTTCGTCACGCTGCTGGTCTCGGTCGGCACCGGCATCCTCTTCGGACTGATTCCCGCGCTCGCCAGCGGCAATCCCGAGCTGACCGAAGCACTCAAGGAAGGCGGCCGCGGATCGACCACCGGTGTCCGCCGCAACCGCGTCCGTAACGCGCTCGTGGTGGGGGAAGTCGCGCTCGCTCTTGTTCTCCTCATCAGTGCCGGCTTGTTGATGAAAAGCTTCGTCCGCCTGCAAAACGTCGACCCGGGCTTCAATCCGAAGAACGTGCTCACGTTGGAGC
>JACDHZ010000233.1 GCA_013820755.1 Chthoniobacterales bacterium | reverse complement strand
GATCCATCGACAAAGCGTGAGATCGACGGCATCAGGAGTGTCGGGCGCAACGCGACCACCGCCACGCCTAATGCCGCGACGGTTCCGAGTTTGAGAAATGTGCTGAGGTAATCGCGAGGTGTAAGCAGAAGCCAGACTGGCAAGGCCGATGCGGCGAACCCGTAGAACATCAGCGCCCACGCGAGCCATTTCTCGTCGCGCATGAACCAGCTCTGCACGGTCGGAAAATGCGAGAGAAACTGGCCGCCCCAGACTCCAAATGCGAGACCGACCAGGCCAAATGCGGTGATCCAGAGGACACTGATGCGGCCCGTCCGAAGGCCGATCCCCATAAGCAAAGCGACAGGGATCGTGGTCGCGATGGTGAATACACCCCACGGACTCTGCGCGAGCGCCTGCACTACGACAAGCGCCAGCACGGCCATGATCATGATCATGATTAGGAGCACGCTGATGAGCGCGAGCGCGCCGACACCCGGCCCGATCTCCTCCTTCACCATCTGCCCGAGAGTTTTGCCACGGCGACGGATCGAGCTGAAAAGCACGATCATGTCGTGCACTCCGCCACCGAGCGTCGCGCCGATCAGGATCCACAAAGTGCCCGGTAGAAATCCGAACTGCGCGGCCAGCACCGGCCCAACCAGCGGCCCCGGACCGGCGATCGCGGCGAAATGGTGGCCAAACACCATCCAGCGGTTGGTCGGCACAAAATCTTTCCCGTCGTCTTGAACGAGCGCTGGCGTTGCGCGTTCGTCATTCAACATCAGCAGCTTCGTCGCCAGCCATTTGCTGTAGAAGCGGTAGCTGATCGCAAAGGCACACGCTCCTGCGACGACGATCCAGATGGCGTTCACCTGTTCGCCGCGGCTCATTGCAAGCACAGCGATTGCGCCGAGACCCAGCGCGCTGACAAGGATCCAGATCAGACGTTTCCAGAGACTCATGTGATACGCAGCAACTTCACCGCTATGATAAACAGAACTGGCGCTATCCGCCAAGCGCGGCCGACGCGCCTTTGACTTGCCGAGCGCTTCAACTTACGGGTCGCCTTTCCGAACGCTGATGCGCCTTTCCCACAAGCTGAACAAGTTGCTCGATCCGGGCCTCCTCCGCAGTATGCGGCGCCACACCGGCCGTTTTTTTCTCACGCGCCGTTTCGTGTTTCGGATCGATCCGGAGCGTATCATCGGAAGCATCGACCAGGAGGAATTCCGCGCCATTCACGAACGGCATGCCGTCGATGAGCCGGGTGACGCGCCGGAGAAATACCTGGAGCTACGCCGCTGGGTGGAAACGAACATCCGGCGCGTACGCGATCTTGAACTCGACTTCGGGTTTCGTAAGCGCGTGCTCGATATCGGCTGCGGCGCAGGCTACTTCCTCTACATCTGCAAGTGGCTCGGCCATGATGTGCTCGGTCTGGACACCACTGAGTCAGCGATGTTTACCGAAATCACGAGACTGCTTGGCGTGCCGCGCGTGATATGGCGGATCGAACGTTTTGCGCCGCTGCCTGGCCTTGGCGCGAAGTTTGACGTGGTGACAGCGCATATGATCTGCTTCAACGATCATAAAACCGACCGTTTGTGGGGTCCTTCCGAGTGGAAGTTCTTCCTCGAAGACCTTCTGCGTCATCTCCGGCCGGGTGCGCGGATTCATCTGGAGTTTAACCGCGAATTCGATGGCACGTGGTACACGCCGGTGCTGCGTGACTACTTTGCCAGCCTCGATGCCGAAATTGATCGCCACCGCGTGACGCTCAGTTCAGCGCGGCTCGCGCGACCCTGAGCTGCGCCAGCTTCTCCGCGAAATCGATCTTCCGCTGCCGATGCTCGGCAACGACTTCGCGAGGCGCTTTGTCGATGAAGGACGCGTTCGACAGTTTCCGGTGCGTTGCTTCAGATTCCTTCTCTACTTTTGCGATCTCCTTGTCCAAGCGGTCACGCTCTGCTCCGGCCTCTGCGGTGCTTTCAGCGAGGAGGTAAAGCTCTCCCGTGTCTGTGACCGCGACGGGCACTCCCGCCGATGCGACGTAGTCCGGCTGTACTGTCAGCTGCTCGGCGTTTAACAGCCGTGCTATCGTCGTCAATTCGTCCGAAACCCACGAGTCGGATGCGCGGAGAATAAATGGCACTTTCTTGTTCGACGACACCCGCGACTCCGCTCGCAAGTTCCGTCCCGCGCGTACCGTGCTATAGATCGCTCCGACCACTCGACTCGCATTAGCGACAACCGTCGGTTCTAACGCGACCGTCTGAGGCGGCGCTGCAAATTGGATCGAATCATCGTCACTGCGGCCGAGCCCGAGCACAGCCCACAGCTCCTCGGTGATGTGCGGCATCAATGGATGGAGCAGCCTCAGCACGGCTGACAAAACGGAATCCATCACCGCGAGGACCGCTGCTTTGCGCGAAGCATCATCAGCAAAAATGTCCGTTTTCGCGGCTTCGATGAACCAGTCGCAGTAGTCGTTCCAGAAGAAGTCGTAGAGTCGCTGGACAACCTCGTTGAATCGGTACTCGGAATACGCGTTTTCGATCGCGACGATGCATTCATCGAGGCGTGCTAGCACCTCCAGTGAGTAGATGGACAGGCTGTGCTCATCGAGGTTGACCTCACCGGAGCTGGGACCATGCATCTGCCGAAAACGGGCGGCATTCCAGAGCTTCGTCGCAAAGTTCCGGCCCTCCTCGATCTGCTTTTCATCGAACCGAATATCCTGGCCGCCCGGCGCGATTCGCATGAGTCCGAAGCGCAGTCCATCAGCGCCATATTTCCCGATCAGCTCAAGCGGATCAGGTGAGTTGCCTAACGACTTGCTCATTTTTCGGCCCGAGCGATCGCGAATCAGCCCTGTGAAGTAAACATCGCGGAACGGGATGTTATCTTCGTCTGTCGCTGTGCGCCCCGGTTTGAACTCGAGCCCAGCGATGATCATGCGTGCGACCCAGAAGAAGATGATGTCGGGCGCGGTGACGAGCACCGACGTCGGATAAAACTTCGCCCGCGTCTTTGCGTCCATTGTTCGATACGCCCACAGCCACGACGAGAACCAGGTGTCGAGCGTATCGTCATCCTGCCGCCAGCCGTCCCCGGGCGATTCGAGCTGCACACGGATGTCTCCGTCCGGACCATACCACGCCGGAATCCGGTGCCCCCACCAAACCTGCCGGCTGATGCACCAGTCCTGAATGTTTGCCAGCCACTGCGCGTAAACCTTTTCCCAATGCGGCGGGAAGAATCGGATCAGATGATCGTGCACAGCGGCGAGCGCTTCCTCGGTTTTCGAGTAACGCAGAAACCACTGTTCGCTGAGCCGCGGCTCGATCGGAACTCCCGCACGCTCGCTGAATCCCACCGTGTTTTCGTGCGGCTCTTCCCTTGCAAGGCGCCCCGCCTTAGCAAGTAATTCCGCTGCCCGTTTTCGCGCCGCGAAACGGTCTAGGCCGTCGAGCTCCGGCACCGCCGGACAGTTGATGCGGCCACCCGGATGCAGCACATCGATGACCGGGAGGTTGTGTCGTTGCCCAATATCGAAGTCGATCCTGTCGTGAGCGGGTGTCACCTTCAGCACACCAGTGCCGAACTCCGGATCGATGGCGTCGTCGCCGACGATCGGCAATTCCTCCCGCGCGAGCGGACGCCAAACCTTGCGGCCGATTAGTTTCCGATATCTGGCGTCCTTCGGGTGCACCGCGAGAGCTGTGTCGGCCATGATCGTCTCGGGGCGTGTGGTAGCGACCTCGAGAAATTTCTCCGGCTCATCGACCAGCTCATAGCGGACATAATAAAGGATGCTCTTCTGCCTGGTCGGAATCACCTCTTCGTCAGAAAGCGCGGTGAGTGCTGCCGGATCCCAATTGATCATGCGGCGGCCGCGGTAAATCAGTCCCTTCTCGTGGAGGTCGACGAACACCT
>JACDHZ010000232.1 GCA_013820755.1 Chthoniobacterales bacterium | reverse complement strand
GATATAGACACCGGTCGCGCCGGATTCGGTCACATTTCCCGTGCGCAACTGGCCCGATTGTTTCCACAAGCCGACACCCAATGAACCGGGCAGATTGTCGCTCCCCATCTCCCACGCCGTGCCTGCCTCCCCGATATTAAAATAATAGCCATTGAATTGCGGGCCTCTCAGGCCGGTTTGCGTGCCGTTGGCGCCGTTCCCGTCGTACACACCATAGGACAATAAAAATTGTTCGTTGGCGCAAAAGTGGTCGTCGCCCCATAGGCAGAGTTGTAATAACCGGGCATCACGCCAAGCAGTGTGGGATTCACAAAAACAGGTGTGAAGATCAGGCCGGATACTGAGGGAATGAATTGCGATTGGTCCTGCGTCGGAACGGGACGCAGAACGTTATTAAAATCAGCCGTTGGCGCCATTTTTCCGACGCGGATGATCAGCTTTCCAGCAAAGAGCTCCTGCCGCCACCATAACTGATAAAGCTCCGACCGGTTCAACGGCTCGGCGCCAGGCAGGGAATTGTATCCCTGCACGCTTCCGGCTTGCTGATTCGTGGGCTCTCCGTCGAACCGCAAGAACTCGACGCCAAATTTTCCGCCCTTCCAACCGATGAGTTTCTCAGCATCCAAGCCGAGGCTGGCGATAAGCAGACTGTTCTGACTCCACGCGCGCGGCTGTTCGCCGCCCGAGATCAAGTAGTTTGTGTCGCCCGCCCATACACCACCCAGGAAAACGCCCGAATCTTTCTTAAACCCGAGCCATTCGCCCGCTTGTCCTGTTCCAGTGATCTGATTGACGGCGCCTGGGTTTGCGCTGATTCCGAGGCGAGGTGTCGGCTCATTGCCTTGCTCTGCAGACGGAGCTGATTCGGCCGAGGCCGCAAATGCCGTCTCGGTAACAGCGATTATCATCCAGGAGAGCATGAGCCGAACGGCTAGAACTAAAATGCCCGATTCTGTGGAGGAAAAGCGTCGGAGAGAATGCAACGCATAGCTTGTCTTTATAATGCACCGAGCCTGACCAGTTCTGGCGAAATTAGCAATAAATTCGGCTCTCCAAATTAGAACAATCAATTTTCGTGAGCAGCGATGTAGCGACCGGCGGCTCGCGCCTTGGAGTAGCTCTTTCGAGAAAACGCGATGCTTCTTCTTCTTCGCCGAGAGCCAGGTGAACGATCGTGAGTGGGTAATCAGGAATATAACCTAGCTGGAAGCGCGTAGTGAGCTCGTCGAGAACCCTTCTGCGCGGCGGCTCCCGGCCAACCTGTGCGTACGCCGAAGCAAGCGGCGCGAGCACCGCCGGATCAGGATCGAGATCTTTTGTCTTCTCGTACTCTCCGATGGCGTGCGGCAATGCGCCGTTATCTCGAAGAACGTACAAGAAACCAATGCGTACGGCAGAACGTCGGCTCCATCTCAATCGTTTCGTAATTGCTCGATTGCTTCCTCGGATCGATGCGCGCTCGCTAGTATTGAGCCGAGAGCGGCATTGGCTGATCGCGCACAGCGGATCAACTTCTTGCGCCCATTTCAGTTCAGCGACGGCCTCATCGGCACGGCCGTGGGTTACGAGCATCTCTCCATATCAGTGATGGGCGGTCCCGTGATTTCGGTTCAATGCGATCGCTTTTTGGAATTGCAAGCTCCCCGTGAAGCGTTTTTGCTAACGATGGTATGCGCCTCGGGGAGGTGACCATCCAGTTCCACCGCTTTTCGAGCGGCGGCCATCGCCTCCGGATGACATCCCTTGCGCGGTGTGCGCATATTTAGGCAAGCCAGAGCGTCTGCCACCCCTCAGTATTCCAGCGGCGTAGGCGGGATCTTTTTCAATGGCTTTGTTGGAAATACTCGCCCGATTTCTGCAAAATAGCCGCGCTCCCTTGCTCCGAGACTTACCTGCCTTTGAAAAAAGCTGATGTACTTCAGCATTTTCACTCGGCCGTGAGGCCAGAACACGTTCGGCTGAAGCACTTTTGATAGCCGTTCGCTGGATAGCGCTTTGATAGATCAGCTTGAATAGCCGCGCGAGACTAGATTGCGGTACTGTTCAACGATCGGCGGCCAGGCGTATCTCTTGCGGGCCAAGGCCGAAGGAGACTTTTTGGCTGTCGTTCGGATCGTATCACAAGCACTCAGTGGTCCGCTAGCTGCTATGTCGATGACTGTGGAATCGCCGAGTCACACGTGTCGCACCTGTACCGTCAAATTCCCAGCAAACTGGGAGATTTGCCCGAATTGCGGTGTCGCCACCGATCGGTCCGCCGCCGCCGTTCCGGCTCTCGACAATTCGGCCTTGGCAGATCGCATCGCGCGAGGCGGCGACGATCAGCTCCGTCAATATCGTCGCGGAGCAACAAGCAGCCATCGCAATGTATGATCACCTCGAATACGAGGATACTGCGCAGGTGGGTCGTCAACGTCATAATGCGTGCGGGCGCTGTTGCAGAGACAAGATACTGTAATCGCGCAAAGAGAGCGCTGCCGGAGCACGGCCTCGGCCACATCCGCATCTATGGGACTCCGATCTTCGTAAGTAGCATCGCACGATCCCTGTCGAACTTACGCGACGTTTACCCATACGGGTATTCTCTGGTTCGACGTTACATTCGCGCCGTGGTGCAACGCGATTCTTCGCGAGACACAGGGATCTTCCTTGGCGTGGTTTATCGAGAGTGGAGAATCAACAATGGACTGCCGCTTCCGCCTGACCGGGTCGCGGCGCAGTTGCTTCGGCATGCTGTCGAGATTCGAAAGGTTCTAGGGTTCTCAATATGGCGCTCTCGACGTTCAGACTTGGGATCTCTCCATTGGGAACTGAAAGCCACCAAATTGCTGGGCTGTGATGCGAAGCATTCCGACGATGTACGCGAGGCGATCAAAACGTGTCGGAATCGATTGATCGGCAACCGCTCACCATTGTGCCGTAAACCTTCGCCTCTGCGTGTGTAGTGCCAGTGCCACGAAGACTCCTCCGCGCCTCACGCGTGGGGCTGACCCGCGGCGTGCAGAGACCAACACCTGTGCCTCGGAACGAAAAAATGCTGACAATGGCGTAGCCATTCTTCGTCTATTTTCTCGCGATCTTCTGCCATAATGTTGGCGTTGACGTGCCGTAATATCCAAGATCCTCCACGCCATGACAGGCGCGCCGCGCAAGCTGATCAGCGCCGCCATCGCGTGTTAAATTGAAGTTTTTCGCCACGGCTCTCGCTTCTGAGTCACTGCAGCCCGTTCACTGAGGTACGACGCCGCCGTATCGTCATTGCAACGACGCAGATGCGAGCACCAAGGGGAGGAGCACAGAATGGCCCTGCTTTGTTCCGGCCATCGAAAGCGAGGCGCGGAATGTGATACGGGGAGCAACTGAGCTGGTGCAGCATCAGCGAACTGTGAGGTAGCTCTCGCCGGAGCGATGGCACGCGGACTGCTCAATTGTTTACTATATTTACTATAATAAGCATAGTCTTCTACTGCTACTGACAGCAATCTGCACCTTCAGCTTCACCGGGTTCGCCGCAGCAGCACCAATTCCTCCCGCGCTTAAGGGGATGAGCGTCATAACTGTTCCCGCGGGAACAGAAGCCGCTCCGCTGACCGATGGGTATAGATATGATTTGAAGAACGACCTGTCGGTGCACGCTCTTGCGGTCACACCGACAAACAAACGTGCCGCCGTGGACAGTGTGATCTTTGAGCTCGATGGTTTGGTGATACGCACTGACAACGCAGCGCCTTTCAGCGTTACTAGTGGCCTCAGCGGCTCCTACACCACGTGGAAACCTGCAGTGGGCAGCCATGTTTTGGTCGCGACGCCGTATAGTCAAACGGGTGGCGGCGGGAGAGCGGGAACTCCGATAAGCGTAAAATTCACTGTAGTAGACAGCTCAACACCCACTCCCACTCCAACTCCAACTCCAACTCCA
>JACDHZ010000087.1 GCA_013820755.1 Chthoniobacterales bacterium | reverse complement strand
ATAGGCGAGAAGCTTACCAACGGGGCGGTCGAGCCACTTCTCGCCGCAGGCATCGTGATGACGCTTGTCGGCCTCGCATTCAAAGTCGCTGCGGCGCCGTTTCATCTCTGGGCGCCCGACGCGTACCAGGGCGGCCCGATTCCCTCCGCGGCCTTCATCGCTTCCGGGTCAAAAGTCGCCTCATTCGTCGTGCTCGGAAAAGTGGTGTTGATCGGCTTCGGCGCAGCGCAAGGCAGCGCCGCGTGGCATGCGATGATCGCCGGCTGGTCGCCGATCCTTGCTGCGATCGCCGCGCTGTCGATTGTGATCGGCAATCTGGTCGCACTTGCACAGACGAACGTGCGTCGACTGCTCGCCTACTCCGCAGTCGCGCATGCCGGTTACACTTTACTCGGCATCATCAGCGGTCCTGCTGGTTTCGCCGCCACCCTGTTCTACACGACCATTTATGCATTTACGCTCGTGGGTGCATTCGGGGTCATTTCACGAGTGCGGGAGGCCACTGGCGGCGACGACCTTTCAGACTTCAGGGCATTGCGAGAACGTTCGCCGTTGCTCGCCGGCTGCATGGCTATTTTCATGCTCTCGCTTGCCGGGCTGCCGCCGCTCGCAGGATTCGTCGGCAAATTCTTCCTCTTCAGCGCGGCGCTGGGCGCCGGTGAGAATCAGGGCCTGCTCTGGCTTGTCGTGCTGGCGCTCGTCGGCAGCCTGATTTCGCTCTACTACTACCTAATCGTGCTCAGGGTGATCTTTGTAGATGAGAACGCCTCGGACGCAGCTCCCATTGCGGCGGGATCTCTCCAGCGGATGTCCCTGACTGTGCTCGCGGCCCTCGTTGTAATCCTTGGGACACTTCCCGCGACGCTCATCAGCCGCATTGTCGCTTCGCTCCAGTAGATTATTCACACATGAAGCCCGGATTGCCTGCGTAAATCGCCGATCGTGAACGGAATTTCCGAGAGTTACAGGAGACGAATCGCGATTTTGTGGTATAATGCGCGATGGCAAAACCTTCCGGCTCATCATTTTCGCGTCGCGCTCCTGATAACATCACCGAGGAGCTGGTCGCTATCCTATCATCGAAGACGGCCTACGAATTCAAGCCGCTCTTCGACATCATTCTCGCCAATCTGCGGGAGCGAAATGCTGCCAGCGGCGGCGAGGAGATGCTGCGCCTGCGATGCTATGAGAAGCTTCAGAGCCTGGTCTCGCAGGGAGCGGTCGATCGCAAGGTGAACGGGATCGTTAAAAAATACAAAGGCGTGCCAGCCAGACTCGCAGCCCTTGGCGCTGAACAGAAGGTCCTGCGTGCGGAGTGGGACCAGCGGGCCCTCGACAAGGCTGCCGCCGCCGCGGCGAACTAAGCTGCGCAACCGAGTTTGACGCCGCGGCAGGCTTGCGGCTGCACGGGAGTTTCGGATATCCTAAGCGGTAGAAGGTCACCGCCTTCGCGATTACCTTGGATATCCGACTTTCATCAACGGTGCACGTTGAGCACTTGCTCGAAAAGCGGTCTCACGCGCATAGCTCCGTAGGTCGATAGGTGGTGGTAATCCGCATAGAGAGACCTGCCATCGACAACTGCCATGCAGATGCCACGGGCATCCACGAGGTAATCTGCTGGGTCGAGAACGTCCGCGCCAGCCGCGCGAGCTACCTCAAATAGTGCTTCGGTCCCTTTCCGCCGCTCCACGTGTTCGGCGAGAGGGATCCCGAGCAGTTCTGGATCGCGTCCAGCTCTTACCTCCGTGGCCGCCGCGCGCGGAACATCCCCACGCTGCCTTGGAGCTTGTTTGACGATCCAGACTCGTGCACCGGCTTCCCGTAACTGCATCACTGTTTGCGACAAACCATTTTTGAACTCGCTATCGGACGGGTAAGCCTCCCATCGAGCTCCCATAACTACGTTCGCGACATGATTTTTCGCCACGAACGCTACGACTGAATTTCCAAAGTCGACGGCATCTTCCCTCAGACCTCTCATTCCCGTGAATCCGCACACAGGCGCAGTGGAAGCATGCGTGGCTTGGACGCCTCGCAAATTGTGTTCGTTCAAAAGGCTCGAAAGCGCAGGCGTGATCGCCATCGCGTGACTATCTCCCCAAACGAGGAGAGCGATCGGCGAGTCGCTGCCAGCGGTTCCGATTTCGGCAAAGTTCCCCGTTATCGCGTCGCTCACTTTGACATTAGTCATAAACGTCTGGTCTTTTTTCATTGCCGCGTAGTCGAGCGCAGCGGGAGGCCATCGCGAAGGGAACCCATCTAAGATCGGCGACGGCGGTGCTCACCGTGCCGAACCCCACGGTGATCTTGTTCGGCGCCCCGAATCCACCGTCTCCTGTTCCGAGCAACACGCTTACCTTGTCGGTCTTGAAGCTTCCGTTCAGCACGTCGAGGTGACCGTCTTCATTGAAATCGGCGACGCTTCCTCCGCCCGGCTCGAGCCCGCCGGAAGGGTAGTCGACGGGTGGACTGAACGACTGAGCCACGGCATCATGACTGAAGATGGTGGTGCCAGCCGCCGCGAAAGCTGCGAGAAGAGTGCGAAGAGATTGCATGCGAATTGATGAATAACGGATTGGGCGGCCTACGGCAACTCATAGAGCTCGCGTGTTGCGGGTTTTCGAACTTTGACGACAATGTGCCACGAGCAGGACGACGTTGGACGCTACTCTGTACTCGCCGGTGCCCGTTCGTTGCGATCGCCTGCGGGAGGGCTGGATAATAGCTCATGGCGCTTTCGACATTCCTACGCAAAGCAGGTTATCAGCAGGTGCTCTACTCGAAGCGCGATTGGGCATTTTCATATTGGCGGAACTTGAACGGTCGTCCGTTGATGTCCTGCTCGATACGGGCACGGCGAGCACCGTGGTGAGTCTCGCCGTGGCGCGGGAGCATGGGATTACGCTCAACAAACTAGACTCGACCGGCGGAGGAGCCGGCGGTGCGAACCTCGAGATTCACGCGCTCGTCGGCGCGAAGCTCTCGCTCGGAGAAGTACAGCCGCGGCCGCGGGCGCTATTGGCGATGGACCTGACACACGTGAACCAATCGCTCGCGCTGAAAGGCGAACCACCGGTCGATGTCATTCTCGGTGCGGATGTATTCGAGGCGCAGGCTGCGGTGATCGATTACGGCAGTTCGTCGCTATTCCTGAAACGGTGAAATGCGCGAAGAGAGTTCCATCACGCCTGGCGTCATCAGGGCATTTTGAATTGGCGGTGCGCGATCCGCGCAAAAGCGTCTGCTCGCCGATGAAGATGGGAGGGTGCCGAGGCGATAACGGACGCAATGAGGATGGAGGTGATGTCGCTGCCCAGTCTTGCATCGATTGAGTAAAACGAGTGCGGCGCCAAGGTGCGCTCATATATTGAAGCGATCTGGCGAGTAGCGCGAAAGGTTGACCATGAATGTGGAACCGCGGCTACGCACGCGTCACCCGCTGAGCAGCCTTGACGAACGGGCCGCAAAGGTTCGAAATCGGCGTCGCGGGTTAGCCGCAGCACTCTGGGTGAGCTGCCGGCTTAGCTCAGTCGTTCACAAAGGAGGAACTTCGAGATGACGCAACGCTCTTCAGAAACGTCGCCGCCGCGTAAGGGGAGGATTCGTCGAGTCCTTCGCCGCGTCTTCTACGCGATCATCATCCTGATCGCAGCCCTCGCCCTCTATGCCTGGGTCACAGGCGCACGGCAGGAGGCGATCGAGACGGGGGAGCCGCACATGAAGGCGGTTGTCTACACTGAGTATGGGTCACCGGATGTTCTCCAGATCAGGGACATCAAGAAGCCGGTGCCGAATGACGATGAGATCCTCGTCAAAGTCCAGGCGGCTTCCGTTAATCCACTCGACTGGCACTTCATCAGGGGCACGCCTTTCATCGGCCGCCTCGGGCTGATGGGACTGCGCAAACCAAAGGTCCCCCGCCTCGGCGTTGACTACGCAGGGACCGTGGAAGCGGTGGGGAAGAACGTGAGGCTATTCAAGCCGGGAGATGAGGTTTTTGGCGGGAAAACCGGAGCCTTTGCGGAGTATCTGTGCACTCGGGCGGATCGAGCAGTGACAGTAAAGCCCGCGAACATGACGTTTCAGCAGGCTGCTTCTGTTCCCATTGCGGGAGTGACAGCGTTGCAGGGTCTGCGCGATAAGGGGCACGTCCAGCCGGGGCAGAAGGTGCTGATCAATGGCGCGTCCGGAGGTGTCGGCACGTTCGCGGTGCAGCTCGCCAAGTTATTCGGTGGAGAGGTGACGGGCGTATGCAGCACGAGGAATCTGGAGTTGGTCCGCTCACTCGGCGCGGAGCACGTGATTGATTACACAAAAGAGGATTTCACGAAGGGGAAAGAACGTTACGACGTAATTCTCGATAACGTCGGGAACCAGCCATTGTCTGGATTCAGGCGCGCCTTAAATTCAAATGGGATCTTAGTCATGATCGGAGGCGGAGGACCTAATGATGGTGGCTTAATCGGTCCGATGGGTCGGCCGGTGAAAGCGCTCCTGATGTCACCATTCACGAGCCAGAAGATGGGCATGTTTATGACAGAGCTGACGAAAGGGGACCTGACTGCCTTGGGCGACCTCATGCAGACTGGAAAGGTGACACCGGTTATCGACCGGACATACCCGTTGCGTGAGATTCCTGACGCGATCCGGTATCTGGAAGAAGGACACGCGCGAGGCAAAGTAGTGATCAACGTGGGGGATAGCGACGGAACCTAACAATTCCGTGCCGCGTGACAGCCCTGGTTGGCAAGATCTCGAATCCTCCAGCGGCAACAGTTCATCGGCAGGTTCGCGGTGGAGCGGACAGACTGTCGCGGCAGCGCATCGCATCAGGCAGATGGTCTAGAGGTCAGCCGAGATGCGTGCACTGACCGAAACATCCGCGTTGACCTTGGTGCTTCAAACGTCAACTAGCCAGCGCGACGCGTCGCTGCTCATGCGAACACCGTGGGGACGAAAGCCGGACGAATAACGAATTGCGCTGACAACAGGAGACGCTACAGGCGTTGTTGTTGTGGACCTCCTTAGCCGCATCGCTCGACCTGAATGCCCCGTTGGCGCGCCCGAACAACTTTCGGAATCGGACCGGTCCAGCAGGATCGAGCGCCCAGCTTCAAGACGAGCAACGGCTGCAACGTTGCCAAACGCATGACAACTGAACAGCTGGTCTCTAGGATTCCTGCGACGCAGGAAAAGGCTTATCACGTTAAAGCTTCACGATATCGATCTGAGATCGACGGTCTCCGCGCTCTCGCGGTCGTCCCGGTTGTTCTGTTTCACATGGGGCGGTTGTGTCCCGGCGGCTATGTCGGCGTCGACGTGTTCTTCGTCATTTCCGGTTTCCTGATCACACGGCTGATATATGACGAGATCAATGGCGGCACCTTCAGTTTCATTGGTTTTGGGAAAGAAGGATTCGACGGATTGTTCCGGCAATGTTCGTCGTGCTTATGGCAAGCTTCGTCGCGAGTTGGATGCTGCTCCTGCCAGACCATTTTGAACGATTCGCGCGATCGGCGATGGCGCAGGTGGGATTGGTCTCAAATATCTTCTTTCGCAAACAATCCAGGTATTTTGCGCCAGCCGCGGAGACTATGCCGCTTTTGCACACGTGGTCGTTGTCGGTGGAAGAACAGTTCTACGTCGCGTTTCCCATCATTCTTTTTTTAGCGGCGCGACGGTCAAAAATATCCGTTGTATCAACAATCACGGTTCTGCTGTGTGCCTCTTTCGCGCTCAACGTTTACGCCACCTATCATAACGCCGCGAAAGCCTTCTTCCTTTTACAAAGCCGCGCGTGGGAGTTGGCAGTCGGCGCGTTGCTGGCAGTAACACCAGCCTCGAAAGTTCCACGAAGAGGGCTGATGGAATGTGCCAGTTGGGCAGGCATCGCGGCGATCATTTTTCCCGTTGTTTTCTACGATAGCCAGACCCGATTTCCGGGCCTAGCTGCTCTGTTGCCTTGCTTCGGCGTCTTCTCGTTCATCTGGGCTAATCATTCAGCGCCGACCTCGGCCGGGAAGCTGTTAGGTATGAAACCGGTCGTCTTCGTGGGACTAATTTCCTACTCGTTGTACCTGTGGCACTGGCCGCTGATTGTTTTTGCGAAGTATGGGGGTTGGGGGCGATGGAGTTGGAGCCAGGCCTTCGTCGCTCAGAAAATCTTTTTTCTCGCCGTGATCGTCGCGATCTCCACGGCGTCGTGGCGCTGGATCGAAACTCCGTTTCGGCGAAGAAATCTTTTTCCCGACCGAAAGAAGATATTCTTCTTGGCGTGCGGTTCATGCGCGCTCGTTCTCGCGATCGGAGCCATTGTCCGAGAACACTAATCATGATGGCCATATAGATTTCGTGGTGGCACTCGCCTACCAGAGAGGCGTGGTCGTTTGCCTCGGCAAAGGCGACGGCACGTTTCAGGCTGGAGTGTTCTATCCGGCTGGGCTGGGGGCTGCCGGTCTCGCGATCGGAGATTTCAACAACGACAATCACCCGGACGTAGCAGTCGCGGACGTGCTCTCTCCCACCGGCGGGTCGAAGACGGTGCAAATACTCTTGGGCGCCGGCGACGGAAAGCTTAGGCCCGCCGTGCCGTACGACACAGGGACGACGAAGTCATTCCGCATCGCTACGGCTGACTTTAACGCTGATGGCATCCTGGACCTTGTTGTCACCGATCAGGATACCAATGCGGTTCGGCTTCTCGTCGGCCAAAGCAATGGGACGTTCGTGACTTCGCCGAAAACGTACAGCATTCCGGCAGACGCGGGATTCATCGCCGTCGCGGATTTCAATCGCGACGGGCGGCCAGACTTTGCGGTGACGAGTCTCGGCGATCCGCGCGTCGCAATCTTCCTTGGAAAGGGCGACTTTAATTTCAATCGCGCGCCAGACGCGGTCACCGGCGCGGAAGCGGTCAGCATTGCCGTCGCCGATTTCGACGGTGATGGCTTTGCTGATTTCGTTGTCGACAGCTTTAACGGTGGCACGGCACGACTCCACATCTTCCGCGGCAACGGCAATGGCACGTTCGCAGCTCCGACGACAATCGCCGCAGGATCGACTCCCGTGTCGGTTCTCGCGGGTGACCTCAACGGCGATGGGAAACCGGATCTGATCTCTCTGAACGGTAGCACGCGCAATACGATCAGCGTCTATCTGAATACCAGCGCATTTCCGGCTGCCGGGAACCTGGTTAACGTCTCCACGCGCCTCCGCGTTGCCACCGGAGAGAACGTTTTAATCGCCGGGTTCATCGTGCAGGGAACACAATCAAAACGGCTGATGGTGCGAGCCATCGGCCCTGATCTCGGCGTCCCGGATTCGCTGCAGGATCCCACAGCCGCACTGGTGAACGCGCAGGGCACTACCATCGCTTTCAACGACAACTGGCGAAGCAGACAGGAAGCGGAGATTATCGCGACCGGAATTGCGCCGAAGGACGACCGCGATGCTGCCCTCATCTTTACTGTTCCCACCGGACCTTACACGGCCGTCGTGCGAGGCGCGAACGGCACAACCGGCGTCGGGTTAGCCGAAGTGTATGACCTCCAGACAGGCGGAAGCTCACATTTTGTGAACATTTCCACACGCGGATTCGTTTCGAATGATCCGAACGTGATGATCGGTGGGTTCATCGTGCCGAATGGCCCCCCTGCGAAAATGGTAATCCGCGCACTCGGGCCGTCGCTCGCAATCCGCGGTGTGTCCGGAGCGCTTACAGACCCGACGCTCGAACTCCGAATTCGGCCGGCCAGCTTGTCTACTCGAATGATAATTGGCGCACGACGCAGCCATCGGAGCTCTTCAGCACCAGCCTGGCGCCCCCTGCGGAAAAAGATTCAGCGATCTCCCTGAAACTTTCACCCGGCCCATACACCGCCATTCTTCGCGGGAAGAACGGCACGTCTGGCGTAGGCCTTCTGGAAGTATTCCGCTTGCCATAGGCTGACATCGGCGGTTCTCTCAGCGACGCCTGCGTCGGATTGAGATCTCGCTTGTCAACAGCACCGCCCTGAACGCTCAGCTCCCAGCGGCAAGCATCGGGATTATGGAACCACAGTTTCATGTGCTTCGAGCCCGGCGGCCTCCCCGCCCAATCTCGTCGCCAGGATCTTAGATGTGTGCAGCGATACTCTGCAAAGGAGCGAGTGCTTTGCGGAGGGCCGCTATATTCGGTACATGGAATGACATGTGCCCGGGCGTCTGCGGCACCAGCTTACCTTTGTGCAGCGCAATCGCTCGGTTCGAACTGCTTCTCTAAGCCGAGCGCACATTCCCACCAATCTGCGCTCTTTCGCGGATCGCGCACCGCCAGCCCGAAGTGGCCGACAACCCCGGGCGTGAACGGCGCCTTGCCCACCTCAGCTTTCTTCCTAGACATTTCTGCATGCTGGGTCCTTGGTGCCGCCGCGCAATTCAGCTACCGCCGAGCGGACCACAACAACACGCTCGCAACAGCGCCCCGCGTTTAGTATTCCCTCAGCGATGAGCGGCTTCGGCAGCGACATCACGGTCAACGTGATCGCCTCGATAATCGCATCCGCCATCCTCCTTGCGCTCGGCTTTCTCTCGGGAAAATACCGGGAGCGCCACCGCTTCGGTCGACGCCTCGAGGAGTACGATTTTTATCCCTACACCGTCAATCGCGACAACTTCCCCGAGTTCAACCTGAACAACTTCAGGCTTGGCGCGCATTACTTCCTCCGCAATAACGACCCAACCGCGGCGCGGCAGCTCATCTTCATCGGCGAGCAAAATAATGTCCGCACCCAGCTCGAGCCGGCCGAGCAAAAAGTATATGCGCGTCTGTTCGACAAGTATGAGGGCAAAAAGATCGCCGATGACACGACCGAGTATCTGGAAAACTTCGCGCGCATCACGCGGCTAATCGGCAAATCATTTCCCAACACCGGCATCGAGATCCTGCTCCACGATTTGTCGAATCCGTCGCACTCGCTCGTTGTTCTGGAGAACAACGTCACGGGCCGAAACCTGCGTGACGGCACCACCAACCTGGTGATCGACTTGAAGAAGCGCCAGCTCCTGCACGAGGACAAGCTCAACTACGAGCTGAAGATCGGCGCACGCCGTTTTAAGTGCACGACCATCCCGATTATTCGAAAGGAATATGGTGTCGTCGGCGCGATTTGCATCAATATCGACGCGAACTACCTCACCGACGAGGTAATCCAGAGTGCCGAGAAAGTGCGCGCCTGGTTCGAGGCCTTCTGTCGCGTCGACATGCAGCTCGAAGAAAACATCCTCAGCCGCGACGAATACGCGAAGGCGCTCAAAGGGAAACGCCACTTCAAAGCGGGTGCCTGACGCCACACTGCGCCGCTTTCCATCGCGCCTTGACGCGCGGAATCACTTCTTTCTCAGCCCCCCGTCCGTATTTGTCAGCGAGGTTTCGGTGCAATCAGGAATCATCGTTAGCCGCTTACGATGCGTCCTGTTTGGGGCAGATTGAATTTTCAAAACTAAAAATCCAGAAAGGGAATTCGGCTTCTGGAATTTCATTTCCGCCACCGGACGGACACTGTCCGCTCAAAATGCGTGCTTCCCAGCCGTGTCTGATCCGATGGTCCAGCTCAGAGCGTTAGTACGACATGCTTGTAGCAGCGCGCTGCCGCCGCTCAGCTACTCGCACGTCCCGCAATTCACGTGTAGCTTCGGCAGTAACACGCTGATCTATGACAGCAAGCGCCGTCAAAGTGATCCTAGTCACCTTCGATTCGAATGTTTGGCGACCGGCGGCTGATCCTTCAAGGTTCCCGGGGGATCCCGACTATGATGCGTTCGTTACGATTCATGCTGCGATGGCCAGCGGCCTTGGAGGGACGTCTGTCAGAAACTGTGTTCACACTTGAGGCGATCGGACGCGGCGATCGAAAGGCATTTTTCGCGAAGTATGCGGCCGACATCAAAACTTCGGTCGACGAACAACCGGATGGATCGATCAGGATCAGAATGACGGTTGGATCAGACGATACCGCGCATCCCGGTAACAATCCGTACCTTAGTTCGCACCTGGCCGACGCACTGAGAATCGGGTGCAAACTTATGCGTTGCCCGCGGGTTGGTGGAGTGCAAAATCCAGACTTGCGAAAAGAATGGCTCGCAGCAAACCGGCCGAATCTGCAGGAACAGGTTGATCTGTTCGCGGCGGTTGGCCGCCAGATCGAGTCTCGCGGCGCGGGTATTGCGTCTGTCAAAGCTATCGGAGCGAGATATGCTTCGCCCGACGAGACTTGGACGAAAGGGCTCGGCCACGCTCCGCTTACTGACGATTCGGTTATTGCACGTGCCGTTGCTGAATGGGCGGACGGTGACTCCGTCTCTGCGCACGTGGCATACGGCAACGACTTTTTCTGCACCCGCGATGTCGCGCGATCGAGCGGTGGGAACTCGGTGTTCAGCGAGCCTCTCCGCACGTGGTTGAGCCACGAACACGGTGTTCGATTCATGACGCCGAAGGAGCTCGCCGCTGTCATCTCGCCGTAGTCTCGTTCACCGACTGCGAGCACTCCGGGGCCATCCGCTATGATGCTGGAGTTCTTGAACAGTTACCCGAACGCCGTCTCGTTGGATCAACCGGAGTACGCGCGACAATTCCCGCGGGGGAAGGACAAGGCTGATTTCCTTCTGTTCGGTCAGGAGGTGATTTGCGAGGTCAAGGACAAGTTCAATGTCAACATGCCCCGGCAAGTTGAACGCGTCTGGGCGACACGGAATCGCGCGCCAGAGTCGATACTGCGCGACGTGAGTCGCCCGATCATAAAAGATCTCCATGATGCCGCCCGACAGATACGTGACACGCGTGAGGTATTGGCATTGCCTGAGTCGTGTGGATTAGTGATTCTCGAGAACCACGTGCCCGGCACGCTGTCGTCTGCTGCGT
>JACDHZ010000231.1 GCA_013820755.1 Chthoniobacterales bacterium | reverse complement strand
TGCGATCAGGTAGATCATGCCAACCATGCCAACGCAGCAGCTCGCGAATGGTTACAGTCTAATTCAAAACTTTTGGTGAAGGTTGCGTCGGTCGCACACGCAAATTTCACCGCGCCTGCAAATCCGAATGGAACGTCACGACCGTGTTCCACCCTGGCCGTTCGTTGGTTCGTTCGGATGATTGGGACCCTGCCCCGACCGGAATCCAGTGGGCACACTCAGACGAGAGAATTTTTTCCGTTGCTACCCTTTTGCTCCTTTTCGATGAGAATCGGGCAAACCCGCGCTGGACGGTGAGACGCCGGAAATCTGATTCTCCGCGTAAGCGGCAGTCGTGATCCAGCGCTTGTTGGTGAAACACGCAACTTATGACATGAGTCTCCTGCTCCAACCGTTGACTTAATACGCCGGCCACCGGATGCAGGCATCGCTTGGCTCGATGCCCAGAATTCACGATGATGACGCGTGCCACGACGCCGCTTCTTTGCGACCGCGGGATCGCGTCTCTGAGCCACGCGTGCATATGCTCCGCAACCATCGCACCAAAGTTGATCGTGCGATCCGCGAGACGATCAACACTCCGGCGCCGAATAATCTGAGACTCGCGCAACTACCTGCGCCGACGGGGCCGTCGCAAAGGTGAAGCTCGCCCTTGTGCTGCAATCTCGGCTTCGCATTGGCTGAACTTTTGACAGCGACACGAGAGTGTTTTCGCCAGCGATGCTCGACCTCTTCGTAGCGCTGCGATCTCGCGATCAATCGCAGCGAGCTTCTGCGCAGCAACGTTTCTCCAAAGCCGCCGGGGTGAGACGCCTGCCGACCCGGCTTCGATCAAGTTCTTAATCTCGGAAAGGCGCAATCCGCTCTCTTGCGCGTTTTGAATGAACCCGAGTCGCGTGGCAGCCGCCTGATCATAGACGCGCCGACCCGTATTTCTGCGAGGAGCATCGATGAGCCCCGCACCCTCATAAAACCGCAGTGTAGAGGCACGTAATCCGAAGCGGCTGGCGAGTTCGCCGATTGTCAGAAGAGGGTTTGACATGAACCGTGATTTAACCGCGACGCTACCGGCTATGAGACCACTAATATACTGCTCGATATTCGGCTCCCCGCTGGCCGCCGTTCTCGCGCTCCCCTTTAGCAGAGCGAACGCAAAGGAGCGAAAAGAAGACCTCGTGCTTCCGAATAATTGCACGTTGGTCGTTATGGATTCAGCCGAACGGGCAACTCACATGGATCGGTTGGCGCTGCTGCGGCGTAGCGGCAGCGGAATGAAAGTCTCCGAAGGCGGATTCAGTTTCGACGTGGATCTGACGGTGATGTCCTGGTCCGATCTGCAGGCGTGGGCAGCAAACGAAGAAAAGTGCTGTTCTCATGTGAAAATCGAATGCCGGATCGTAGGACCCGGCACCCGCGCCAGCGTGCGCGTTGCATGTTCCCCTGAGGAAGCCGACGAATTGATCCGTGCGTTTCGAGTCAAACAGGAGACGCGCGGCATCGCACGCTCGACCTGAATGCGCTCCAGTACGACCTCCAGTAGTTCACATTTAGTGCCGATGAAGCCACATACCGCAGTGGCAGATTACCTTATAGTAGCGCGCTTCGTGCCCACTCAAGGCAGCACTTTTCAGGGCGAGTCTTACTCGGGCATCGCCCATGGTATGAACCGCGCCATCAACAGTGACGTCGCTGAATATTTCGGAATGCCGTGCAGAGTCGCGGCCAAAAACGTACAAGCGCAGTGCTGGTGTGTTGGCTTCGCCGACGGAAACAAAGAAAGCCACAACCGCCTAGCCTTTTAGCAACCGCAGTAATTCTGTGCGCGGCACGAGCAGCTTGCCGCGTAATGCACGACAGGCGCGAAGTTTCCCGCGCTGAATAAGCCGATAGACGCTGAAGTAATCGACACCCAGGAGGTCGGCTGCTTCCTGCACGGAATAGGCGAGACGCTCCCGCTCAGCAGCAGGCTGAAGAGAAGGAGAGGAGGTGGACGGTTCCATACAGGAGCGCCGACGATATAGAGGCCCCGCCGCGCAACGGCTCTAACGCTGGAGCGACGAGCACTGCGCTCGTCACAGCGTTATTGATGGCGGTAGGTGCGGAAGAAGCGAACCTGCGAGCGCCTAAAAAGCCGACCTGTGGTTTTGCCGGTGATGTAAGCAAGCGCGAGCAACGCGATCGCTCCAAGAATCAATAGCAGGGCTGCCTCTGAGTTTGGCTGTGGCAGGTGAGTCGACCCGGTTCCGATCTGCCATGCCCGCAACGCGACGACCAAGAGGACAACGGCGCCAGCAACAAACAGCAACCCGAAGCGCGACCGCTCCCTGCGCGTAGCGCCACGGACGACCTCCGCACCACAGCCAGTGCAGACGTTCGCGCCAATCGGGACATGTGTTTGACAGTGCGAGCACACCAAAGTCTTCACGATCCGAGACTAGCAGTTGGTCGGCCGATGCAGGAGGAGATTCGCGCTATTTCGCCTCCTCAACTTTGATGCGGGAGATCACTCCGTCGTCGCCTGATTCGAGGGCGTGATACTTTGGCGGGACCGCGCGCAGCCATTTCACCGCGAAATCCTGCAGCGCTGATAGCAGACCGCGTAGATTTCGCCCGGTGACTTCAACATCGTGCGAAGAAAAGGCGAGGCGGAGTGTTTCCGCTTCATTGTCGCCGAGACTCAGCGAAGCGCTCACGAGATGCTGGTAAGGGAACAGGTACGTCTCTCGTCCGGAAACTTCGATGCGGAGACACGCGCTCGGCGCTTCACGCTGCCAGCACGTGGCTGCGGGTGGGGCGGTTCGTTTGTCGTTGTGGTGTTTCATTAGATTGCGTTGGTGGACGTTGAGTGACGGCCGTGCCCCAGGAGCGCATGGCCACTAGGCAGACGCGACGCGCAAAGTCTCGGCCGCGACGGAGGGAACGAAGCGCGCGCTGACCAACGCCATAACGTCGGGAGCGTTTCGGCAGCAGATCGAGCGCGAGCTCACGATCGCCGCTGCGCAGAATTGCCCGACGCAGCTCCTGTTTATCTGGCGTGCAAATCCTGATGCTCTTTCGACCGCGCGAGATCGTGACGTACCATTGCTGCGCGTTCGATGCGGCGCGCACCGCGGAATCTGCAAACAAGACGTGATCGACAGTCTTACCCTGCGATCCGTATGACGTGACCGCATAGCCGCGAAGAAACTGACGATAATGTGGCGGGAGCACTCGACCGTCTTGCAGACGAATCGCTCCGTTCGTTTTCACGGCCGCGACCGCGACGACTTCGCCGTTGGCTAGCTTACGGCCGTCAGCGGTCGTGCTGTTCGCCTTGAGCTGGAGCTTGTCGCCAGGCGAGAGTTTCAATGCGTGTGACCGGCAAACCGTGATGTGGTCGACGTGGGACAGCGGCACCTGCTGCACTTTCCCGCGCACCTCGATTGCGACGCGGTTCGCGGTGACGCCAATAAGCTTGCCTTGTTCTCCGCGATGGCAGCCTCGGACATCGCGGTTGAACACAATCACCGAATCCTTCTGATAGAACCTCGCCTCGGTCTTCTGCGCAGTTGTGAGATCGACAGGCTCTAACGCTGTGACTTCCGTTTCCGTGTCGGCAATTAGCTTCCGCTCGCGCAATCGCTCACGAATCGCAGTGTTGATTTCGCGCACCTCTGCGCGCGTTTGTGAAACGACGATCGCAGACTCCCCGCGTTCGGCGATGTCGACGTAGAGATTGGAGAGTTGCTCGCTCTGCTCACCCGCGCCGCACTCCGCAATCGCGCCGAGTTCCTCAAGCTTTCGATAGGATCGCGGCAGGTCTCCGGCTGCGGCTGCTTCGACTGCTTCACGATACTGACGAATCCGCTTCCGCTCCGCCGCCGTTCGGCCCCGCTTCGGTTCCTGCCGGCGAATCTCCTCTAGCTGCGCCGCTTGCAGTCCGGAGTACCGCTC
>JACDHZ010000008.1 GCA_013820755.1 Chthoniobacterales bacterium | reverse complement strand
GAGGCACGAGATAAACTCGTTCCATATCGCGATAGATGTTTGCGAACTCTTGCGCGCCGAAAGTTGGCTTGAAGTCGCGAGCCGAACTCATCATCAGATATTTGCCATCGTCGCTAAACGTTGCATTACCTGCGGCATACCAGCCATCAGTTACAGCAGCCGGCTTCTTGTCGATCGTCGAGAAAAGGTAGACTTTAGGCATCCCGTTCTCCTCCGGTCGTGACCATGTAATCCATTGGCTATCGGGAGACCAGTCATACGACTGCATTTCACCGAAGTTGTCGTGGTCGACCTGCGTCACTGCTTTAGTGGCCACGTCAACGTAACGGAGCCTTTGCAAGCGATCGCTCCACAACAACTTCTTGCTGTCCGGCGACCAGATCGCTCTATAGAAGTAGGTATCAGCTCCGGTGGTTACTTGCACTGCATCGCCTTTTCCGTCCTGCAGCCTGATATACAGCTCGTTCTCGCCGGTAGCGTCCGAGTTGTACGCAATCCACTTACCGTCAGGCGACCAGACGGCATCACGTTCATGAGCGTTGGAACTCCTAGATAGGTTGCGTGGCGTCCCGTCCTTAGCTGGAACGGAGAAAAGATCGCCGCGCGCGACTGCGATTACGCGTTCGCCATCGGGTGCCGCATTCACCGACTGCATGTTCTTCGATGCGTCAACCAACGCACCGCGACCGGAGGCGAAATCTTCCCTGATATCGATCGGCACCACCGTCGCCTGGCCGCTGCCGAGATCGTAGCGCCAGATATACCCGGCCTGTTCAAAGACAATCGCATCTTTGCCAAGCGACGGGAACTTGATGTCAAAATCCGTGAATTTCGTGAGCTGTTTCGTCTCTTTCCCCGCGAGGTCGGTGGAGAAGAGATTCATCCGGCCGTCCCGGTCTGAAATGAAATAGATGCGATCATCCGGGCCCCACATTGGGCAGATCTCTTGCGCGGCATCATTCGTGAGGTTCTGAGTCGTGCCCGTATCGAAATTGAATATCCAAATGTCGTCCGCCATGCCGCCACGGTAATGTTTCCACGTGCGGAACTCGCGGAAGATCCGGTTGAACGCCATCTTCGAGTCGTCCGGCGAGAAAGATAGAAATCCGCCGCCGCGGGACCGGCAATTGGCGTGGGAGTTCCGCGTCGAGGCCGACGGTGTAGAGCGAGCCATTGAAAGAATTGTAAGAAGTCATCCGCGAGCGGAACGCGACCTGCGGCTTCGTATTCTGCCAGGCCATGACGATGTTGTTCGGGCCCATTCGATCCGACACATCGTCGCGGCCGAGGGTCGCAGTTGTGGTAAGACGTTTTGGGACGCCGCCATCCGCAGGCATCACATAGACTTCGGTGTTGCCGTCGTACTGCGACGTGAAGGCGAGTTGCGTGCCATCTGTCGAGAAGCGTGGAAACGAGCTATAGCCGGACCGCTGGTTAGGCGTCGTGCTACGCCGCCGTCCCGGCCTACCGTGTAAAGCTCGCCCGCGAACGCGAAGACGATCTGCGGGCCATTAATTGCAGGGAACCGCAGCAACCTCGTCGTGTTCGGCAGCGCCGACGCTGAGGCGCACGGCAGAAGAAGAGCTGTGACAGCAGAAAACAGAAACGGGAGGCGGAAAGAAGCGCGCATAACGATGCACAAACTGCGTTCGTACGCGTCCGACGCAATTCCGATTTCGCCGCTGACGCGCGCGCATTTCGAGGTGCGCTGTACGTCAACGCAACTTTAGTGCGCTTGCTGGCGACGGAGCGGCGAGAATCGAGCGCACCTGCTCGAGCAGCTTCTCGCGCGTATAGGGCTTCGGGATAAATCCGCGAAGTCCTTGCGCGAGCATTGCACCACTCTTGCTCTGCTCGGCCAACCCGCTGTTGAGCACGACGTCGACGTTTGGATTGAGGGTTCGTAGTTCATCGAACACCGCATCGCCATCCATAACGGGCAGGAAGAAATCGAGAACGACTAGTCCAATTTGCGGGCCAATTTGCTGGTAAATACGAAGCGCTTCGAAGCCATCCTTAGCGAGCACCACCTTGTAGCCTCCATCCGCCAGTATGCCGGAGGCGAATTCCGAGATCTCGGTCTCGTCATCGACAACGAGGATCAGCTCACGGTTTCCCTGCGCGTTTAGGATGTGAATATCGGGTGGAATCGGCGCGAGCGCCCCCGCTCTCACGCTCTTCAGCGGAGCGGCCTTTGATTTTGAATGCCCAAGAACGGTTTTCAGCGCTTCGCGCCCTGGTTCGGTTGGATACGGCACCACCGCGAACGCCGGATGCGCCTGTTTGGCTGTTTTGCTGGCTCCAGCAGTCTCGGCAAGGATTTTCGACGTAACATGGACGAACAGCTCCTGCGACTTTCTGGAAGCAAACTCTACGCGATCGCCAAGCATCTCGACGTATTTGTATTCACCTTTATGCTGCCGCGCCAAGCCGGAGTACCGCGAAATCTGCTGCAACATCGAGTTCAGCTCGGTCGAAGCACTGGCGATCCACTTCAGGTCCTCGTGATCCAGCATCTGTTAGCTGTGTTTCACGGTTGATTCCGTCGTCCGCGCATGCCCGCCAGACACATGCGAGTACCGCAGAGAGGGCGATGGCGAAGGAACCGATGGTCAACATAGATCCAGCTACTCGGAAAGCACGCTTCATGCCCGTTTCGGTTCTTTGCGTCAATGCGGATATAGCGAATTTCAACACCTCCAATTCGGCCGCGCATGTGCTTTCGTAATACCAAATGACGGTGATCCGCCCTAATTTCCGCAACGGTTTTTACGCCGGATTACTCGTCGCGATCATGGCCGGTGTTTACGTTCTGCACCTGTGGAAGCCAGAGCAGCAGGTGGAATTGCACAGTGTGCATCTGCTTCATGCGATTGAACGGAGGGACGCCGACGCGATCGGCGAGTTCATAGACGTGAACTACCAGGATCAGTGGCAACACGACCGCACGCTTCTCCTCGAACGACTGAGGGCCGCACTTCGTTATACGCGCAATCTACACCTCGAACCGCACGAGCCGATCGTCGTGCCCGTTTCGGGTGACTGCGAGTGGCAGGCGCGCATCACCGTCGCCGGCGAGCAGAACGAAGTCGTGACTCTGATCGCGAACCGGATCAATCCTCTGAAAGAGCCGTTTCTGCTGCAATGGCGGAAGCAGTCATGGAAGCCTTGGGACTGGAAACTGATTCATGCGAGCAATGAAGCGCTTGAGCTTCCTGCCGAGGGCTGGCTGGAATGAGCGGAGGCGAAACCGCTTCAGCACCCGAACTCTCCCGCCGCAAGAGCGTTTCAGTTCTTTCAACAGAACGCCGCAGCGGGTTTCGCGGCTTACTTGCCCGGGGCGGTTCGCAGTTCCGTCTTCGCCGATTCGACTTCCCTCGGTGAGCCTTCACACAGGAGCAGTGCGCGCAGTTTCTCTCCCTGGTAATAGCGAGCGACGAACTTCTTCTTGGCATGGGTGCCGCGAAGATCAACGCGCGTGGGCTGAATGCTGAAATCGCCTACAAAAGTAAGTCGCAGATCGAACATCTCGGTCCAGAAATGAGGAACTTGCTCGTACCGAACCCGCTTCTTGCCCGTAATATTCGCGCCAGCAACCAGTCCCTGGTCGCGCGCATTCGCCCAGTGGGTTTGCCGCCGCACGCCGCCCATAATCCGATCGGGATAGAAAGCCAGATCACCCACGGCGTAGATCCCTTTTTCTTCCGTCTCGAGGTATTCAGTTACCGGAGATCCGTGCGGACCGGAAAGTGGAGTATTTCGCACAAGATCGAGGTTCGGTTCCGCACCACACGCTACCACTGCTACACCAGCCGCGACGCGATCGCCGCTCTTCGTCTGAATGTTCCGCAGCACCGTCTTCCCTTCGAAGCCGTTCAAGCTTTGGCCTAACAACAGCGTCACGCCGTGCTTTGCGAAGTATCCCGTGACCCACGCTCCCGTTTCCGGGTCGAGATAACGGTTCAGCAGATACTGGTTCCGGTGCATCATGCTCACCTTGAATTTCATCTGCCGCAGGCTTGACGCTACTTCGCACGCCAGCAGTCCACCGCCGACCACGACGATGGCCTTCTCCAGGTTCGACATTTCCCGCAGCGCCAGTGCGTCCCGCACCGTACGCATGTAGATTACATTCCCGAGGCTCACACCGGCCACCGGCGGTCGCACCGGCTTGCTCCCCATCGCCAGACAAGCCTTGTTGAACTCGATCGTCTCGCCGTTTCCGAGTACAGCCAGGCGCCGCTCGATGTTGAACTGCGTCACCATCGTGCCGAGGCGCGTCTCGATCTTATTCGAATCGTACCAGCCGGCATCCACGTGCGCCAGTTTCTTCATGACGGGCACCTTGTCGCGAAGGAAAGCCTTCGAAAGCATCCAGCGGTTGTAGGGAGGCATCTGTTCCGCACCGACTAGTGTGACGCTGCCACGCTTGTCATATTTGCGAATGCTCTCGCACACGCTCGCTCCGCCGATACCGCTTCCGATGATAAGATAGTCCCGCTGAATCATGTGCGCGCCGACGATAGGAAACGCACCTCGCCGATGGCGAGTGAAAACTTCATCCGCCTAACAAGAAGCTGTGTCGCGGATTAGCAAGCCTATCGCCGATCTCCGGAGGTGGTCCGCTCCCGCGCCTTCACTCAGCCACGGCGACCGTGTATCAATCAAACACCAGTCGACAGATGAATACGGATGCGATCACACCGCAAAAATCCGCGAGGAGCCCTGCTGGAATTGCGTGGCGCGTCTGCTTTACTCCCACACTGCCGAAATAAACTGCCGCCACGTAGAACGTCGTCTCCGTACTCCCATAAATCGTCGCGGCCATGAGGCTGATGATGTTCTCCGGACCGAATCGCTGCACCACATCCGTCAGGATCGCCAGAGTCGCGCCGCCGCTGAGCGGGCGCATCAACGCCAGCGGCAGCAAATCCGGCGGAAAATGTAGTGGTGCGAGCACCGGCGCCAGTGCGCGAGTGAGCAGGTCAATGCCACCCGCACCTTTGAACATATTGATCGCCACCAGCATGGTCACCAGAAACGGGATTATCCGCAGGATGGTGTTGAACCCCTCCTTCGCGCCTTCGACGAACTCGTTGTACACCTGGATGCCGCGTACGGCTGCGTAGAGCGGGAAGAAGCTCAATAAAAAGGGAATCGCGAGGATCGAAAGCGCACTCACGCTGCGCACGAACCCGTTCGGCGACGCGTGTGGTTTCGGCGGCAACCCAAGAAGGTTCGGCCAGACCATCCGCACGAACAGGAAGGCAAAGAACAAGCCGAGTAGCGCGAACAGCGCCATCGACCACGTCGGGGCTCGCGGCACGGGAGCTTCCACCACGAGCGACTCGGCGGGATTTGTAGGTGGGCTCACGGTTTTCACCGCTGGCTCGGCAGACGCAACGCTCTGTCCATCAGCATCCGCCGGGCGGAAAATCGGCAGCTTCTCAAAAAGCTTCACCGATGTAATCGCCACCGTTGCCGCGCAAAGCGTTGCCAGTAGTGCGGTGCCGACGATTGCGGTCGGGTTCCTTGAACCCGCAGCGACGAGGATCGCGATCGCAGTCGTCGGAATCAATTGCACTGAGCTCGTATTTACCGCGAGGAAAGTGCACATCGCGTTTGTTGCCACGCCTGGACGAGGGTTCAGCATCTCCAGATCGCGCATTGCTCGCAGCCCCAACGGTGTCGCGGCATTTCCGAGGCCGAGCATGTTCGCGGCCATGTTCATCAACATCGAGCCCATCGCGGGATGGTCGGCGGGCACGTCGGGAAACAAGCGCCGCATCACTGGCCGCAAACCTCGCGCGATTTTCTGGACCAGACCGGACTTCTCAGCCAGTCGCATGACCCCGAGCCACATCGCCATGACGCCGATGAGGCCCAGCGCGATTGTTACTGCCGTTTTGGCGCCGTCGAACGCGCCGTCAGACACCTCTTTCAGCCTGTCGTTCCAGCCGCCGATCGTGACCGCGAGCAGGATCAGCGCGAGCCAAATGTAATTCAGCACGCCGGTGTATAGAATGCCGAGCCACGCATGCCAAGCTGGTCTCTGTTGAAGCGTTCGGGCCCGTGCTCAGCCGCGCGCGACTCCTTCTGCGCCTGAAAGCTCGATACTGAGCAACCTGCCGCGATCTGGAACTCACTGCCTCGAGCCGGCACAGGGCTTATGTCTCGCGGCGGAGGAGCGAAGCAGCGTGTTTGAGCGCCGACTCCGTTTGGCCGCCAAGCATGCGCGCAATCTCTTCCCGGCGCGCCTTGCTCGTGACCTCGCGAAGATCTGACCGTGTGCGCCCCGCAGTCACTTCCTTTGTAACGACGAAGTGGTTGGAAGCAGCCGCGGCGACCTGCGGCAGGTGAGTGATGCAGAGCACCTGGTGATCGGCGGCGAGCCCTCGCATTTTCGCACCGACTGCATTCGCGATCTCCCCGCCGACGTTCGCGTCGATCTCGTCGAAAACGAGCAGGGGAATGGCATCCTGTGCTGCCAGGGACGATTTGATCGCGAGCATCAAGCGCGAAATTTCGCCGCTCGAAGCGATCGATCTCAACGGCTTTAACGGCTCGCCCGGATTCGGCGAGAAGAGCAGTTCGAGCGCATCGGTCCCGCTGGGGCGCGGCTCTGCCGTCGGCGAAAGGCTTGCCTGGAACTCCGACTGCTTGAAGCCTAGATCGCGCAGATTTCCGCGAACGCTTTCGGCCAGTTTAGGTGCGGCTTTCGTCCGCCGCTTGCGCAGTGCTGCGGCGGCGTCGTTCATCGCGGTGCGTGTCCTCGCTATTTCAGACGTGAGGCGTTCCAATTCCGCGTCTCTGCCTTCAATCTTCTGCATTCGTTCGGCTGCGTGTTCTCCGAAAGAAAGGACCTCCATGATCGAACGGCCGTATTTCCGCTTTAGCGTTTCGAGAAGTGAGACTCGCTGTTCGAGTGCGCCGAGCTGTTGCGGGTCGAGATCGAATCGCTCCACGTAGTCGGCTAAGCAACGCGCGATCTCTGACAGCTCAACAACTGCAGCAGCGTGGCTGGTCGCGAACTCGCCCGCGGCTGGGTCCACCTTCTCGAGTTCGCGCAGCAACCGCTGCGTTTCCCCCAGTTGGGAAAGAATTGACTCATCTGCTTCGGATAATCGAGCGACAACCGCGCCTGCCAGTTCGATCAGGCGTTTGCTGTTGCTGGCCAGTTTGTAGCGAGTCAGGATCTGTTCTTCCTCCTGAGGATCCAGCTTCGCCGCGCTGATTTCATTCACTTGATGCCGCAAGAGATCCCGCTCCTGTTCGCGCGCGGACTCAGCGGTGCTGAGGGCGGCATATTCGGTGGTGAGCGCTTGAAGCTGGCGATAGTGCCTTTGGTATTCGGCGAGCGCAGCGCTGGCGTGCGCGAACGCATCGAGTAGCGCGAGCTGACGCTCCGCTGACAGCAACGACTGATGATCGTGAGGTCCATGAAGATCAACCAGCTCGTCGCCTAGCCCTTTCAAGACCAGCAATGTTGCCGGCGAGCCGTTGATGAACTGCCGATTGGTCCCGGCAACTGAGAGTGTCCGCTTCACGATTAGCTCGCCGTCACACGCTTCAATGCCTGCTTGTTCGAGTGCGGCATTGAGACGCGAAAGCTCATCACCGTCGAAGATTGCTTCCACCGTGCATACGTCCGCACCGGTGCGGATGAGTGACTTGTCCGCGCGTTCGCCGAGCAGCAACTGAAGAGCGCCGATGATGATTGATTTACCCGCTCCGGTTTCGCCGGTTATCGCTGTGAAGCCGGGTTCCAGTTGCCACTGCAGATCCTCTACAAGCGCCAGATTCTTGATCCGCAAGAGGCTGAGGGTGGCAGGCATGGAAGGTTGAGAGTCGTTATCGAAGGGATGAGAGTGGCGGCCAGCGTCTGAACACTCCACACTCAACCCTCAAGTCTCAACTGCCGGCCCGGCTGACAGTCACTTTCCTCGGGACCGGCACCTCGCAGGGCGTGCCAATGATCGGGTGCGACTGCCACGTGTGCCATTCGCCAGATCCACGCGACAACCGGCTGCGTTCGTCCATCTATGTCGAGACACCCGAGTGCTCATTTGTCGTCGATACGGGGACTGATTTCCGTACACAGGCCCTGCGCGAAAATATTCGCAATGTCGATGCGGTCGTCTTCACGCATTCGCACACCGATCATGTCATGGGTTTCGATGACTTACGGCGATTTGGCGCTGCTCGCGGTTACATGCCGGTTTATGCCTCTGCCGAGACGATGCGCGACCTCGAGCGCGTGTATGAATTCGCGTTCAAAGCACTTAATCCGTTCCCGGGATACTTAAAACCGGAGCCGCACATCATCGAAGGGCCGTTCGCTCTCGGACAGACGACCTTAACGCCGCTGCCGGTCCCGCATGGCGATTCGAAGGTGAACGGGTATCTGTTTACGCGTGACGGTCGCAAATTGCTCGCTTACCTGAGCGACTGCAGCGGGGTGCCGGACGAGATTACAAAACTGATTGTCGACGTAGATACGCTGGTGATTGATGCGCTTCGGGAGAAGCCGCACCCGACGCATCTCAGTGTTGGCGAGGCGCTCGAGGTCGCAGCGCGAATCAGGTCGTCGCAGACCTTTTTTACTCACGTTTGTCACGAGCTGCCTCAATCTGCAGAAGCGGCTCTCCCGCTGAACACGCATATCGCTTACGACGGACTAAAGCTCGATTTCTAGCATGAACAGGCTCCTTGTTGCACTGCTGTTCTTCACCTGATTGAGCAACGATATCTGCGCGGAGGATTCACTGACTGCAGCGACGATTGTCGTTTTCACAACAGCAATCCTAACTCCGAGGAGCTGGCGAAGTTCCGCGCCGAGCAACGCGGCATCGCCGGCGACCACCTCGTCGCTCTTGCGTGTTCGCAGCACGAAGAGATCAGCCGGGAGGAATACAACCGCACGATCCGTGATCCTCTCCCGGAAAGTTTTCACTAAATAAGAAGTGGGTGGATAGTGCGCGAATCGCCGGATGCGCCTACGGCGGTCACTGCGAATTCGATGCGCTTCGTCGCATATGAAAGGTGTGCCATTGAAGATCAAGGTGGCGGAGCATTGTCACGGGGGATAAACCGGCAGTGGTTCGATTGCCACGCGCAACAACGATCAGTAGACGCCGAGATAGCAGTCTTGGGGCGCTTCTCGACCGAGATCTCCGGTGCGGTGAGAACCCTCACTTTCAGACTTATCGCCCGATCGCGGAAGTGAACGAACCGGATTAATGCTTGTCTGCCGCCTCGATGCGCCCAGCGCTGCGGCCGTCCGGACGAATGATCACAGATTCTGTCGAGACGGAGAGGAACGGTTTTTTTGGGGCAGGGCGTACATTGCAGCCCACCGGGAAGTGTTGTGCGCGCCATCATGTCACCGACGCGCCTGGCACGGTACTACTAAGGAAAATCGAGCAGCAAGCGAGTTTGCCGCCGCAGCTTCAACCCGCGAAAGCGTCCGCAAGATCATCAGCGAATGATCCCGCGCTCGCTGTGCGCGATGAACTCGAGAATCTGCGTGATTTCTTCGGTAGCTGGAAGTTCCTGACGAATTGCTTCGACTGCCTGGCGCGTGTTGTACTTGGAGCGGTAGATGAGGCGAAATGCCTCTTTGATGAGCTTCACGCTTTCCGCCGCGAACCGATTTCGCTCGAGGCCCACCAGGTTGATCCCGCGGATTTCCGCGGGATTACCGTCGGCTATCATGAACGGCGGGACGTCTTGCACGATTTTTGAGCATCCGCCGGTGATTGCGAACCTTCCGAGCCGGCAGAATTGATGCACGGCGGTCAATCCGCCCATGATCGCGTGGTCGCCGATCTGGACATGACCGGCAAGCGTGCCGTTGTTCGAGAACACAACGCTGTCTCCGACGTTGCAGTCATGGCCAACGTGACTGTACGCGAGAAAATTACCGCAATCGCCGATGCGCGTTTTCCCCTCGGCGGTAGTGCTGCGATTCACCGTGCAGAACTCGCGAAAGGTATTCTCGTTGCCAATCTCGAGGAATGTCGGTTCGCCGCGATATTTCAGGTCCTGCGTCTGTTGGCCAATCGAGCAGTAGGCATAAAATCTGTTGCCCGCGCCGGCGCGCATCGGTCCGCAAAGGGTGACGTGATGCTGCAGCCAGCATCGACGCCCGACCACGACCGCGCCTTCGATTATGCAATAAGGCCCGACAATTGTGCCGGCGCCAAGCTCCGCCCGCGCATCCACGATCGCGCTCGGGTGAATCTGCACATCGCTCATTTATCGAGGAAAGTGAACATTAGCTCGCCTTCCGAGACCACGCTGTCGTTGACACTGCAATGGCACTTCGCCTTCGCGAGCCGGTTGCTGCGCGCTTTCGTTAGCTCCGCGTGTATGAACAGAGTGTCGCCTGGAAACACAGGCTTGCGGAATTTTACGGCATCCGCGCTGATGAAGTATCCGATGCGGCTGGCGCTCTTCGTGATCTTCATCATCAGGATACTTGCGACCTGCGCCATCGCCTCGACCTGCAGAACGCCGGGCATAACCGGATGACCGGGAAAGTGGCCGCCGAAGTACGGCTCGTTGATCGTTACCGATTTTACCCCAGAGATCTTCGTGTCGCCTTCAAAACCAACAATTCGATCGACCATCAGAAACGGGTATCGATGCGGCAGGATGTCCATTACCTGACGGATGTCGAGACCGCCTTCGCCGGGCGGAAACGCGCGCGGCTGCAGCGTCGGCATCGTCTTTGTACGCTCGCGCACCAATGCGCGCGCGAGCTCCGCGTTTGAGTGATGGCCCGGCTTGACGGCGACGACATGGCCGCGGATTCGATGACCGAACAGCGAAAGATCGCCAATGATATCGAGTATCTTGTGACGAACGAATTCGTCCGGAAACCGTAGCGGCTCCTTGCTCAACACAGCGTCACCGCGCACGACGATCGCGTTTTCGAGGCTTCCGCCTTTGATGAGATTCTTCTCCATCAGCGGCTGCACATCTTCGTAAAAGACGAACGTCCGCGCGGGTGCGAGCTCCCGCTCGAACACAGCCGGGGTAACCTCGGTCGAATAGAATTGAGAGAAGCGTCCCTCGGGTCCCACTTGCGTGCAGGAGATGCGGAACTTGTCGTCCGGCAGCACCACGAGAAGTGAGCCGCTTTTCGTTTCGATGGAAATTGGCTCCCGTACGTCGAAAATCTGCCGCGCCTTCTCTTGCGGAATGACGCTGGCTTTACTGATCAACTCGACGTACGGCGAGGCGCTTCCATCGCCGATAGGGGGCTCGTTTGCGTCCATCTCAACGATCGCGTTGTCGACGCCCATGGCGGAGAGGGCCGAGAGCACGTGCTCCACAGTGTGCACGCGCATTGAGCCTTCGCCGATCGTTGTCGCGCGCTCGACGGTCTTCAGGTTCTCGATTTTCGCGTCGATTGTCGGCTCGTCCTGGAGGTCCTTGCGCTTGAACTTGATGCCGTGGTCCACTGGCGCGGGCTGTACGCACAGCGTAACTTTTTCCCCTGTGTGCAGCGACATGCCACTCAGGCTGGCTGTTTTTCCGACGGTGTGTTGAAGCTCAGGCGTGGCAGCCATGGTCGCCTAACTAACAGAGATCAATTGCGGTGACTAGGAGCGGTTTGTCTGCAGCCCAACCCGCAGCACCGCAATCCGCTGCGTGGATTAAACCCCGTCGAGGTGACACCAATCGATATCGATCCGCTGACGCTGCGCGAAACGGTCGTGGAAATAGAGCTCCTTATGTCTGCACCCGTGCTCGTGCACGAGCTTCGTCACCTTTACGTCGAAGCAGCAATACTCAGCGATTTCCAGCACACGCCCTTCGCGCCACCAGCGAATCGCATCGAGTCCCGCAGCGGTTTTTTGGATCCCGAGTGTCGCATTCGCGACCGCGTCGAGACCGAGTCGATGGCCAAGTCGCTGCTCCATATCGATCATCAGATCAGCGGTCGCCAGCTCGTGTACGAGGTCAAGGATCGTGTAGCCCATCAACACATGATAATCGAAGTTTAACACGTTGAATCCGACGACAAGATCCGCCCGACGGAGGCGGTCGATCAGATCGTTCACCCGATCTTCGCTGAAGACCTGATATCTCCCGGTCACAGTGCTGAAAATGACCCCGATAGACATCCGCATGTTGCACTTTCTGTCCCAACCGCCGGCGTCGTTGGCGGTGCGTTGCGTCTCCAGATCGAAGTAGACGATATCGCGAGGCATCGGGGGAATCCTCACGCAATTCAGCGCTTCACTTCAATTCGAAATCGCCGCAATCGAACGCCATCATCGCGTCGAGACTGCTAATGCGAAATTGCTCGACCACTGTTCCGTCATCCTGGAACACGTCGAGCGACTTTGCGTCATGCGGCGCAATCACCGCGCGAACAAGATGTCGCGTGTCGCTGATGGTTTGAAGCGGCAATCCATCGGCTGTTTTTAAGAAGCTTCCGCCGTCGTCGTACCCGGCTGCGAGTTCGACGGTCGCACGCTTGTCTTTCTCCAGGGGGTTCGGCTGGAGCTTGATCGCCGATTTCTCCGGCGGGCGTTCTCCTCCCGTCATTACTGGTTTCCCCTCGCGGATCCCGAAATCGCCATGCGCCGTGATCTTCTTCTCGAAATCGACCTTCCAATCGGAGATCGACTGCTCGCCTGCGCTGTTAGTGGTGAGTAATGACAGGCTTCGCAGACGCTGCTCTACGGCGGTTTGCTCTACGAGAAAAATGCGCTCGGCGTCTTGCGAAGCTGCAATAGCTCGCGGCTGCGGCTCGCCCGCGGGAATTCTAAGGCTGCGAAGCAGCTCATGCGCCGCAGAGTACTGCTTCACTTCCGTCCGCTCGTCGTCATCGCTCGATCGCTCTATGGTCCACCTGGTTCTGTCTTTCCCCTCCGTAGATCCGATCGGATCCGTCCGCGGCTTGCCCGAAAAATCCTGTTCACAGTCGACAGGTGATAGTTCTTCGACGGCGTCGACGACATCGCCGGCTGGGCTGCACGTGAGAGTCGTCATTGTTGCATGCGCGACTCTTGCCGAAACGATCAAACGCTCATTTTCCGCAGCAATGGTGCAGATTTTCTCGATCCGTTCGGGGCGTTCGTTAGTCACCCAGTCGTTGAAATGGAATCCTACGCCTTCAACAGGCAGGTCGCCGACGACATAGCCACGCGCGTGGTAATTCCCCGCTGGCAAGTTCTGGCCATCATCGCCGCGACCGTCCCACGTAGTGCTCAGTGCATCGTGGCCGATCTGGAACTCATCCACGTCGGACTCGCGATGAAGCACGCGTACCAGCGCGCTTTTTGAATCGTAGATTCCGAGACTGATTGTGCCCTTCAACGGCGGCGGCAGGAAGCTGATCCGAACTTTCCGGGACATCGCAGATGCGGAAGGCTGCGCCCCCGGAACTTCCTGGGCACGCGCCGAAAAGGCGGCGCTGAGCGCCAGAACGAGCAAAGCTGATCCGACTGCTGATTGAATGGTTTGTCTCATAATAACCGGAGCTCTACAAATAGCGTCGCCAATTGACGGCGGCGAAAAGATTGTCGCGCGATTCGCAGTCGGAAAGGAAGCCTTCGTCGATTATGCCGGATTGAAGTTGTTCGTAGAGTGTATTGAAGCGTGCAATGTGATCAGTGGTCCGCTTCGTCGCGTACGACGTGGCGGTTCCTGAACGCATCAGAAATGCCCAGTCGCTTGATTGAGCAAGGAGCAACTCGCGGGTGAGTTGCTTGAGCATACGATCGTTGGTGGGGGTTGTGCCGCAGGCGTGCATGCGTGCGATGTCTGTCATCCGGCGGCCTGCTTCGTGGAGGTGCGGGTAAATCCAAGCATTACTCGGGTCGAGCCAGACGCCCCAGTAGCCTTTGTCACCCCAGCTGGAGGCCGATGGTTCCACGACGTCCTGCGTCGGGTTGGCCGCAAGGTATTCGCTCGGTGCGCTGAACACGATTTCGTTGGAATGAGCTGCTGCTTTGCGGACGAACAACTCCAGAAACTGCGGGCCTTCAAACCACCAGTGCCCAAACAGCTCCGCGTCGAACGGAATCGTGATGATGGGATTGAAGGCATGACCAGCAAGCTTCTGCAGCTGTCGGCGACGCGATTCGAGGAAGTGCTCGGCATGTGCATTTGCTGCGGCCTCTGCCCACGCGCGATTGTACGTTTGTTTTTCTTCACCGCGCCCAGTGATCCGATAATATTTCAAGCCCGTGAATCTCGGCGTGCGGATCGCCGATTCAGGAGACACGTAATCAGCGGCGAGATCGAAGCCAATGTCGCGATAGAAGTCCCGGTATGCAGGATCCCCTGGGTACCCGGACTCCGCACTCCAGACCTGCCGACTTGATTCTGCATCGCGTGCGAACACGGCCGGTCCGGCCGGCGTAAAGCAGGGCGAATAGATCGCATGTCGCGGTGGCGGATTGCCAAACATCAACCCGTGGGCATCGATAACAAACCAGCGAACGTTCGCTTCCTGCAGGACGCGATCCAATCCCGGTGCATATGCGCACTCGGGCAGCCAGAACCCGGCCGGATCTGTCCCGAACGTGTCACGATAAGCATCGCATCCGATCAACACCTGTGCGCGCACTGCCTCGGGCGATTGCGCAAGCAGCGGCAGTAGACCGTGCGTCGCGGCGGAGGCGATAATCTCGAGGACGCCTGCATCGCGGAAATGGCCGAAGCGCCCGAGTAGATCCCGCTGCCACTCTTTTTTGAACTGCTGGCGCGTGCTCCGCAGAAAGTCCAGGTAAAATCGGGCGAGCTCCTGCACCTCGGGTTCGCCGCGCGTCCGATAGCATTCCCGCTCGGCTAACGAGATCGTGCGGTCGAGATGCCGCAGATACCGAGATTGTAACAGCTCGTCCTGCAACATCGCGCACAACGGCGGCGTGATGCTCATCGTCAACTTGAACGGCACCTCGTCGCGCACCAGCCGATGGAGCACGTTCAGGAGCGGAATGTATGTCTCGGTGATCGCTTCGAAGAGCCAGTCTTCTTCGAGAAACTCCTCGTGCTCCGGGTGCCGAACGAATGGCAGATGTGCGTGGAGGAGGAGCGCGAGGTGGCCGGCAGGCATTAAGCGAGCATTGTTCCAGCCGCTGTGACGGCTTGCAATGCCGCGATGATCGGCGACCTCCGACGGTGCGCTGCGGCAATTCGCAGCCGCGCAGTCTAGTAGGCCGAGCGCTAGAGCGTACGGCAGAAGTCCTGGAACCGGTCCATGCCCTTCTTTATGATGTCGATGCTCGTCGCGTAGCTGAGACGAACAGTTCGATCATCGCCGAAAGCGGCGCCAGGGATCACAGCCACATTCGCCTTGCTGAGCAGACGATCGGCGAAATTCTGCGAGCTCAGGCCAAGTTGGCTGATGTTGACGAGAACGTAGAAAGCACCGTCCGGCCGAACCGCCGTGATGTTCGGGATCTTTGTGATCCGGTCATACATGTAGTTCCGGCGCATCGCGAACTCATCGCGCATATCGGCGAGCGGTTGTTGGTCGCCTTTCAACGCGGCGATCGCACCGCGCTGCGCAAACGAGACTGGATGTGACGTGCTGTGGCTTTGGATTGAATCAACCGCCTTCGCGATCGCTTCCGGCGCAGCAAGGTAACCGAGCCGCCATCCGGTCATTGCGTAGGCTTTGCTGAAGCCGTTGACGGTGATCGTGAGATCGTATGCTTCCTTCGAAATCGACGCGACGCTTGTGTGCTGCACGCCGTCGTAGACCAGCTTTTCATAGATCTCGTCGGAAAGAATGTAGATGTCCTCCGCAGCGGCTACCTCGATAATGGCCGCCAGTTCGTCGCGCGTATAGACGGCGCCGCTCGGGTTGTTCGGGCTGTTCAGAATCAACATCTTGGTGCGCGGTGTCATGGCCTTTTCGAAGTCTTCCGCGCGCATTTTCCAGGCATTCCGCTCGGTCGTCTGGACAACAACCGGCTCCGCACCCGCAAGGCGAACCATGTCGGGATAACTCACCCAGTACGGCGACGGGATTACTACTTCGTCACCGTCCTGACAGGTCGCGAGAATCGCGTTGTAGCACGAGTGCTTCGCACCGCTGCTCACCACAATCTGCCCGGGCTTGTAGGTGAGATCGTTGTCAGCCTGCAGCTTGTCCGCAATCGCCTGCCGCAGTTCCGGCAGACCGGCGCTCGGTGTATACTTCGTAAAGCCGCCCTGCAGCGCAGCGATGGCGGCATCCTTAATGTGCTCTGGCGTGTCGAAATCAGGCTCACCCGCACCGAAACCGCACACGTCTAAACCTTCGGCTTTCATCGCCTTCGCCTTGCTGTCGATTGAAAGCGTAAGAGACGGAGTTAACTGTGCGGCGCGCTCGGAAATTTCCATGGCTGTGGGGTTTGAGTTGAGGGTGTTCAAAATGGGAGCGCAAACTATTGGCTCCGGTAGAAGCTTTCAATCAAAGGTTTGAAGTTATTCTCGTCCACGCGAATGATCCCCATCTCGCGCTTCGCGTTTTCCGCCGAATCGGAGGCGTGCGCGGCGTTGACCATGATCGATTGGCCGAACTCCTTCCGAATGGAACCTGGGGGCGCCTTGCTTGGATCGGTCGGGCCGAGCACTTCCCGAATCTTCCGTACCGCGTCGACGCCTTGGTAGACGATCGCGATGCATTTCTCTGAGCCGGGCGCGTTTCGTTGCTCTCCCGACGTAGCGGTCGGTCGTCCTCCGGACATGAATTCGACGATATCTTCCCACGCGCTCCTGCCTTTCTCAGCGCCAAGCTTGTCTTCCAATACTGAAAGCACTGGGCCGTAAAACTCCTCGGCCTGTGCCACGCTCATCCGGTGCACTTTGAACCCGATTATCGAAAGGCCCGTGCGTGAGAACACGTCGATCACGCCGCCCGGACGCACATTGGGGAACTTGAAATTGTCCGGCTTGATCAGGACCAGCGTCTTTTCGACGTTCGCACCTGATGGATAGCTGAGGACCTTGTCGAGAATCCCGCCGTCGATCTCGGAGAACTCGGCCCAAAGCCGCAAATCTTCGCGGACTTCATCGGCGTTGATCGCCGTGAGCACGGCCGGCTCGAAGTACGTGACCTCCCGGGAGCTGATCGTGATGTAGTCCCCGAATGTGTCGCGAATCGTCTCGCCGCTGGTGCGCTCGTTAACGATATGCCCCGCGGTGTCGAGAATTCTACGCACAGCCTCAGGCCCGCGAAAGACCAGCAGCATCACGCGCGGTCGCTGACCATCCACGGTGCCGGTGAAGTTCCTGCGAACGTAATCCCGGAGCAATTCCTGCGTCGCTTTATGTCTTGGGTCGGATTCGGTGACGATGGTGTCTGCGTAGCGCTGCACAAGCTCCCGGCTCGGTGCGAACATCCGCGCGCTGACGAGATCCAGCCCCGTCCGCGAGATCAGCCGTGAGATGATGCCGCCTGTGCGCGATTTGCGCATCGAGTAGGGCGTCAGGATGACGTAGGAGAGTTCTTCGGCCTGCATAAGAGTTTTACCGGCGGCTCAACAGATCCACCGCGTCGATGCAGGAAAAATCGAGCCCGCCCAAGGGCGGAGGAACGTTGCTTTCGAGGTTTGCTCCGTCAACCTCGTTTTTGGCTGCAAAGGAGAGCGATCCACTTACCGCGCCGGCGCGTCTCCCGTGTGACATAGCCGTTTTTCCGCAGCCCCCGGAGGACATCTGATTCCTGCGCGCGCATCACTCCCGAAAGAATCAGGCGTGCACGCGGCCGGAGGTTTTGAAGCCACGCGGGCAACGTCCGGATCAGCAACTCGGAATAGAGATTCGCGGTGACGATATCGAAGCTGCTCGGTTGCGGCTTCGTCACGTCCGCGATACGGAATTGGACGCGGCGGATGCCGTTCCGCCGTGCGTTTTCCTTCGCAGTGGAAATAGCGAGCCGGTCGTTGTCGATCGCCACCACTTCGCTGGCGCCGAAGCAGCGGCCTGCCAACGCCAGAATGCCGGATCCGGTTCCGGCGTCGAGCATCCGCCAACCCGGGACTAAAGAGCGCGTAACTCGCTCGAGCATCCGGAGCGACATCGCCGTCGTTGCGTGCTCGCCAGTGCCGAATGCAGCGCCTGCCGGGATTATCAACACCGCCGCCGTCCGGTTGGTGGCTATGTCGCGCTCCTCCGAAACGACCGTCAGCCGCCTGCCGATGCGGAGGGGCTTGGTTTTCGTGGCAACGAATACGCGCGTTTTCCAGTCGCGCGCGAGGTGGGAACTCGAACCGCCGAAGACCTGCTGCAGCCTCTCTGCCACACGCCGCGTCTTGCAAAAGGCCTCAACGACAACCCGCTGTCGTTCGGGGCGGTCGATAACCGCATATAACCCAGCGGTTTGTTCGTGCAGCGGTGTCTCATTCGCCGACAACCACTGCGCGTTCGCCGCTTTTCTCCAGATGTAGTTTGGCCCCGCTTTCCCCATCAGTAAGATGTTAACTGAAACGTGCCATCACCGGCGAGCATCTCCCCCAATGCCGAACCTGGACTTCGTGCACCAATTTGTGCCACCGCGTAATGGATCGGCCCGCACCTTGTTGCTGCTCCACGGGACCGGCGCTGACGAATCCAATTTGATCCCTCTCGGACACGAGCTTGACTCTGTCGCCGGTATCCTAAGCCCCGCGGGAAAGTCCTGGAGAACGGAATGGCGCGATTCTTCCGGCGCTTTGCTGAAGGCGTCTTCGACGAAGAAGACGTGGTGCGGCGAGCCAACGAGCTAGCGGATTTCGTCCTCGCGGCAGCAGTGGAATACAAGTTCGACGTTTCGCAGCTTACGGCTGTTGGATACTCGAATGGAGCCAACATCGCGGCCGCTATGATCTTGCTGAGGCCTGAGATGCTGAAGTCGGCGATTCTGCTTCGTGCCATGATGCCGTTATCGAATCCATCTGTGCCTGAGCTGGAAGGTAAACGCGTGTTGCTCTCGGCTGGGGACAGTGACCCGATTATTCCGCTTTCGAATGTTCGATCTCTCGCAGTCTGCTGCAGGGCGCAGGCTGCGAGGTGCAAATTGCGATCCAACAAGCCGGTCACGGCTTAGTGGACGCCGATCTGGCGCTGGCGAAACAATGGATCGGGAGCTGAGCGCGGCGTTCGGCTGCCAAACGCCGCTGCTGGAGAACACTCTGTTTGGAACAGCGGGTGACGAGACTCGAACTCGCGACGTCCTCCTTGGCAAGGAGGTGCTCTACCAACTGAGCTACACCCGCATCTTGAGCGGGTAGAAATAATGTCCACGGCCTCTGTGCACGCAAGGCTAAATTGCCCAGACGGCAGGGGTGAGATTCTTGAATCCAAATGCCCTCCCGCCGCATCTCACTACAAAAGGACAATAATGAAAACTACTCTCCTCTCCTGCCTCTGTTCCGCGGCTCTCGCGGTTACGCTTTTTGCCCAGGATCCCGCCGCAACGCCTCCTGACGTCTCTCCGGCGAATCCGGATATGCAAATTCTGGCGTCTCCCGTCGCGCCCGCTGCCCCAGCGGCAGCGCCAGCACCTCCGTCGGTGCCACCTAGCACCAGCGCCGGCGACCTCGAAAGTCGCATCAACAAGAAGGCCAAGCGCGGCGTGAACATCACGTTCGGCGATGACGAGAAACCGGACCTCGAGAAGGGCCACGTTCGCATCCACGATGGGGACATCGGCGATGGCGCGCTGATGGCCATCCCAATCGTGGGCATCATCTTCACGACGTTGTTCGGTGCGCCGGTGCTGGTGGTCGGTCTCATCATGTTCTTCAGCTACTGGAAGGCGCGTTCGTTGCACCGTACCGTCCGCCTGATGGTGGAGAAAGGGCAGCCGGTGCCTGAAGCACTCTTCGCCACGCCGCACTCACCGGCCCGTGCGCGCTCCGACGTCCGCCGCGGGGTGGTGCTGATGATGATCGGCGTGGGGCTGATGGTATTCTTCGGCGCGGTGAACGACTGGGATGGCGGCGCCTGGGCAATTGGGATTATTCCATTCCTGATCGGTGCCGGTTACCTGCTCGTGTGGAAACTCGAAGGCCCGAAACCAAGTACCGACAATGCGCCGCGTGTCTCCTAGCCTGCGGAGGTGTCGCTGACCGATGCAGATCTGGTCGCGCGAGTTCTTCTCGAAGATGATCACCACGCCTTCGCGGAACTCGTGCGGCGCCATCAATCCGCTGTGCGCGGCCTGCTCCGGCAGCTCGCGCGCAGTGATCTGGCGCTCGCGGACGATCTCGCGCAGGAGACTTTCCTTCGCGCTTATAAGAATATCGGCAGCTTCCGCGGGGAGGCGAAGTTTTCGACGTGGCTTTACCGGATCGCGTACAACTGTTTCCGCGAGGATGCCCGACGGCGTAAAGAGTTGGTCGGGATCGATGAGACGCAACTCGAGGCCGAGCAGGACCCGCAGACAGCCGACCCCGCATTAAGACAGGACCTCATGCAGGCATTGCAATTGCTTCCAATTCACGAGCGCGCGGCGGTCTTGCTTTGCTGCCAAAGTGGTTTGTCGCACGACGAAGCCGCGCGCGTGCTCGACATTCCGCTGGGAACTGTTAAGACCAATGTGCTGCGCGGACGCGAAAAGCTCAAGAAGACGCTCGCCGCGTGGAGAGAAAAGTGACGATGGACGAACAACTCCAGGAAGACTGGCTCGACGCTCAGTTGCGTGAAGAGGCGCCGTATATCGACGACGCAGGCTTCACTGCGCGCGTGGTGCAGCAGTTGCCTGCAGGTCGGCGCCAGTCCCGAGTCGTGCGTGTCTCGGTCCTGCTTGGCGTCACGTTTGTTGCCTGTGTTATCGCATATCTGGTTTCAGGCGGCGGACGATTCCTCGCAGACGCGGCGACATTCCTGGTCGCGATGCCGCTTGCTACTGTCTGCGCGATTGCGGGCTTGTGCGCAATCACAGTCATGGGCGTCAGCGCCTACGCCGCCGCGTCAAACGCGCGCGAACTGCGCTTGTAGCGGTTCGCCGGCTGCTTTCTGGGGTTATGCCGGTTGTCGCGCGGCGTCTACATCGCGAGCAATCTGCGCTGCTAGCTCGCCGAGATTCGCATATTTCTGCTCCGGCCGAATATAGCGGGTGAATCGGACCTCCACGTCGTGATCGTAGATATTGCGGTCGAAATCGAACAGATGAAGCTCTAGTAACCGCTCGGAACTGCCGCCATTCACCGTTGGCCGGTAGCCGAGGTTCACCAGGCCGCGGACGATCGCACCATCCAGTTTGGCTTCGGCCGCGTACACGCCGTTTGGCGGGAACTGTTCGCTATGTGCGCTGATGTTGGCTGTCGGAAAGCCGAGCTCGCGTCCGAGCTGCGCGCCGCGTTTCACTGTGCCGAGGATCGTGTATTGGCGACCCAACATCTCAGCAGCTTTCTTTAAATCACCGGTCTCCACTGCGCGGCGAATCGCGGTGCTGCTGACAACGGTGTGATTTACCGCGACCGGCTTTATCCCAACAACACTGAACCCATGCTCTGCTCCCAGCTTTTGCAGCAGGGTGAGATTGCCGGCCCGATTCTTGCCGAACGACCATTCGTGACCGACGCAGATCTCGCGCAGGGGATTTGAATGCCTCACCAGCTGGTATACGAACTCCTCCGGCGTCGTCTCTGCAAACTCACGGTCGAAACGAATCACGAGCAGATGCTCCACCCCTAAGTCGCGAATAAGCGCGATCTTGTGTTTGGTAGCAGTCAGGAGGTGCGGCGCTTTTTCCGGTCTCAAAACTTTAGCCGGATGCGGATCGAAAGTGACGACCACAGGCATTCCGCCTGCTTCACGCGCGTGTTCAGCCGAGGTTGAGACGACCGCCTGGTGCCCGAGATGGACGCCATCGAACACACCGATGGCGGTAAAAAGCGGGCCATTTAGGGTCCTGAGCTCCGGGATGGACCGCAGAATTTCCATCGGCGGGAGTCGTTAGGCGCCGCGCATCCGCGAAACTTCCGGCAGCGTCAAAATTCGGCCGAGAGTATCGACAGGATTCGAATTTTGCAGCTCATCGACAGTTACGGCGCCGTCGACGACAAAGCGACCTGAACGGGTCCGTCGGAGGTTCTTCAAATGCGCACCGCAACTAAGCACTTCCCCAATGTCGTGCACATACGTCCGGACGTAGAATCCCTTGCTGCACGACACCCGGAAGTCGATCTCTGGCGGCGCGATGCGATCGATCCCGTAGCGATAAACATGAACGAGACGCGGCTCGCGCACGACCACCTTCCCCGCGCGAGCCAGCTTGTACAATGGCACTCCACCCTGTTTGATGGCCGACACCATTGGCGGCATCTGATAAAAGTCGCCGCGAAATTTTTCGAATGCGGCGCGAACCATCTCGTCGGTCAGCGGCGGAACCGGTTGCTCTTCCAGAATCTTCCCAGCGCGGTCCTGAGTGTCGGTTGTCACACCGAGCGTCAACGTGCCGACGTATTCTTTATCCTCGCTCATCAGGAGATCCTGGATCTTGGTGCCGCGACCGAGAGTGAGCAGTAAAAGACCTGTGGCAATCGGATCGAGCGTGCCGCAGTGACCCACTTTTTTTATCTGCAGCCGTCGCCTGACCAATGCTACGACATCATGGGATGTCATACCCGCGGCCTTGTCGATCAGGAGAACGCCGTCAGGAGTTGCAGTTAACGACATCAGAAATTGCTTTCAGTACCCGCTCTTCTACTTCCGCCAAGCTTCCACGTATACGCGCGCCGGCAGCGAGTTTATGACCACCGCCGCCGAATCGCTGGCAGATGTCGGAAACATCCGCTGTTTCACTCTTGGATCGCATGCTCACGCGCACTTTGCCTTCGATCAACTCTTCGAAAAATACTGCCACGACCACACCTTCAATCGCTCGGAGGTGGTCAATAAGCCCTTCGTTGTCTTCAGCTTTAACGCGGAGGCGTTCGACGACCGCAAGGCTGAGACTGAACGCAGCGACGTTCCCATTGGCTTCGATCCGCATTGTCCCGAGCAACTCTCGCAGGAGTTCCGCGCGACGGAGCGGATAGCTCTCGTACAGCAATTGGCTGACCCGTCCAACGTCGACGCCGCATTTCACCAGCTCCGCACCAATCTCGAATGTCCGCGCCGTGGTGTTTGGGTATTGGAACGAACCGGTGTCGGTTGAGATCGCGACGAACAGGTTCTCGGCAATCTTCGCGTCCATCGGCAAATCTTCACTCGAGATCAGCTCAAACAGGATCTGGCCAGTCGCTGGCGCGGTGGGATCGATGAAAACCAGATCGCCGTAGCGAGGATTAGTAGGATGATGATCGATGTTGATCCACTTCGGCGCACGAGCGAGTTCTCCGGCGAGGCCAAGCCGGTTTTGCCCTGCCGTGTCCAGAGCAACTCCGAGATCAAAAGGGGCCGCGTCTGCAGTTGGTACGTGCAGCAATTCTCCGCCAGGAATGAAGCTATACTTGTCGAGAAGACCGTCCTCGTTCCAAACGGCAACATCCTTGCCAAGCTGACGTAGTGAGAGCGCAAGCGCGAGTTGGCTGCCAAACGCATCTCCGTCGGGGCGGACGTGGCTGACGATTACAATACGCTGCGCAGCCCGAAGCGCCGAGGCGATCTCCGGAAAAGTGGAGTTCGCAGCAGATTCACTAGCGTTGCTCTTCGACATCCTCATCTTCGCCGACTGGAGCGATCTCCTGAAGGATTTTGAAAACCCGTGCTCCGCGTTCGATCGACTCATCGAGGTGAAAATTCAGGTGCGGCGTGTATTTCAGGATCACGTGCTTCGACATCTCGGCCTGGAGCGCCGTGCGGTTCGCGTCGAGCTGCGCGATTACCGCGGGGGCGCTCCCTTTCCCAAGGACGCTTACGAAGACGTGCGCGTTCTTCAGGTCGGGCGTGACGTCGACCGTATTCACCGTGACGAGTACATTCTCGAAGCGCATGTCGCGCGTGATGATCATGCTGAGTTCGCGCTTCACGAGCTCGTTCACGCGGAGGAGTCGATGTTTCATTGGTTGGGAAGTTGAGCCGTTTGAGGATAGAAGAGGCGGGAGAAGGTTCACCAACCCTCAGCCCTAGCGTCCCAACTCGGTCAGAGCTTCTGCGCGACCTGCTCCAGGTTGTAGCATTCGATGATGTCGCCTACCTGGTATTCGTTGAAATCGCCGAGCTTGATACCGCACTCGAGGCCAACACGGACCTCCTTCACGTCGTCCTGAAAACGCCGCAGTGTCGAGAGTCCGCCATCGTAAACCGGCTGGCGGCGACGTAAGACGCGGGCGCGTGATGTGCGGCCAATCCTGCCATCCGTAACGAGACACCCAGCAACGATGCCGCGGCTCAACTTGAAGACCTGCTTGACCTCCGCATGCCCGATCACTGTCTCGCGATGTTCGGGGTCGAGCAGACCTGCCATCGATTCTTTGATCTGGTCGATCAACTCATAGATGATGCTATAGAGTTTAACTTGGACGCCTTCGCGTTTCGCAGCGTTCACAGCGTTGGCTTCGACTTTGATGTTGAAGCCGACGACGACCGTATTCGATGCACTCGCTAGCAAGATGTCGTTCTCCGAAATCGGTCCGACGCCGGAGTGGATGATGTCAAGATCCACTTTCTTGCTCTCGATCTGATACAACGCGGTGCTCAGCGCCTCGAGAGAGCCTTGTGCGTCGCACTTCAAAATAATGCGCAGATGCTTCTTCCCGTCAGCGGCTGTGAGCAACGATTCGAGCGTTGCGCGCGGTGGTGCTGCGAGCTTTTCAGTGCGCCGGGAAAGCAACCGCTCTTCACTCAACGTCTTCGCGGAGCGTTCCGAATCCATCACCAGGAATTCATCGCCGGCTTCAGGGAGCCCGGTGAATCCAACAACCTTTACCGGCGTTGCCGGGCCGGCTTGCTTCAGCGGCTTCCCGCGATCATCGACGAGCGCTTTCACCTTACCGCCGAATTCGCCGCAGATGAATGGGTCGCCGAGTTTCAAAGTCCCCATCTGCACAATCACCGTCGCCGTCGGCCCGCGACCGGCTTCAAGTTGCGCTTCAATCACTGTGCCGCGCGGAACCGCAGTCGGTGAAGCCTTTAACTCGAGCACTTCAGCCTGTAACGCCATCATTTCGAGCAAATGATCGATACCGATGCCTTTTGTGGCCGAGACTTCGCAGACGATCGTGTCGCCGCCCCAATCCTCCGGGCTTAATTCTCGCTCTTGCAGCTGCTTCTTCACCCTGTCGATGTTCGCGCCGGGAAGATCAATTTTGTTGAGAGCGACCAGGATCTTCACGTGCTCGGCGGCCTTTGCGTGATTGATGGCCTCGATCGTTTGTGGCATCAGGCCGTCGTCGGCAGCGACAACAAGCACGACGATGTCTGTGACTTGAGCGCCGCGCGCTCGCATCGCAGTAAACGCCGCGTGGCCAGGCGTATCCAAAAATGTAATCCGGGTTCCTTTATGCTCTACCGTGTAGGCGCCGATGTGCTGTGTAATGCCGCCCGCTTCGCCGGCTGCAACGCGCGTCTTGCGGATAGCATCCATCAACGACGTCTTGCCGTGATCGACGTGTCCCATGAAAGTGATGATCGGGCCGCGAGTCTTTAGCTCCTCTTCCTTCTCGATGACCGGCGGAGGCGGCGCGACGACCACTTCTACAGTCTTGTGAACGCCGCCGCCCTTTTCACGACGTTCCATCTCGAACACGAAGCCGTGGTTCGAACAGATCTTCGTCGCGACATCGGGCTCGATAGTCTGGTTGATATTCGCGAAGATATTGAAGCTCATCAGCTCCGCGATCAGCTGGTGCGGCTTTAGGCCGAGCTCGCTCGCGAGCTGCTTCACAATGATCGGCGGCTTGATGTGAATGATCTTTTGCGGCTTGCCTTCCGCTTCTGCCGCGGGTGCTTCGGCTACAACTTCCGGAGCCACGACCGGCGGCGTAGCGGGAGTGATAACTCCAGGAGTTGGCGCGGCAGGAGAAATCAAGTCGAGCACTGGCGGCGGGGCCTTCTTTTCGACGACCTCGGGTTCAGGCACCGGCGGTTTCGGCGGCGCTATTGGAGTCGGAGGGGGGGCGATGATTCGCGAGATTGGCGGCAGAAACGACTTTGTCGTGCGTGTAGCGCCTTCCCGTTTTGGGCGCGGCTTCTTGTCGTCAATCAGGGAAACGCTCTCCACCGGCGGTCGTGGGGCTGCGGACGGCGGCGGAGTAGCCGCAGCCGCTGCCGCAGCTTGCGTCGCAGCCCGGGATCTCGCGGCCGGTGTGGTGGCGGCAGGCATTGGCCGCGCTGTTTTAGCAACAGTCTCCGCCCGGATGCCCTTGGCAGCCTTAGTCGTCGAAGCCGAGGGTTCAGCCGCGACGGCAGACTTCGCCGGTGTCTTTCGCGCCGACGGAGACTTGCGGCCTGTGGTCTTGGGCGTCGTGGTTCGGCTGGGCATGTTTTTGAAATTTATTCATGGCTCAGGGGGCAGCCACGTTATTGTGCGATTGCTTCTCGAGGAACAGCGGCGTGGATTTCCTGCGCTTTCGCTTCGTCCACACCGAGAATGTCGACGAAATCTGAAACGTCGGCATCCCGTAGTCCTTCGAGGTTAGTAAATCCGGATTTTACGAGGGTCATCGCCTGCTCGTCGTCAATGGGCAGTGCACTCGCGAGACTTTGCGCCGCTTGCGCGACCTTCTGCTCCACTGCTGTGGTGGCGGAAGTGTCTTTATCTATGTTAATCTCCCAGCCGGTAAGTCGAGAAGTAAGCCGCGCGTTCTGCCCTTTCTTCCCGATCGCCAGCGAGAGCTGGTCTTCGTCCACCGAGATTTGAACGCTTTTTCTTTCTGTGTCGAACACAAGGTTTTTGACCTTCGCCGGCTTGAGCGCCTCGAGCACGTATTCCTTTGGATCGGAGCTCCAGCGGATGATGTCGACCTTCTCGTTGTTCAACTCGCGGACGATGTTCTTCACTCGTGATCCCCGCATGCCGACGCACGCGCCGACTGGGTCGACTTTCTCGTTTACGCTCGTAACTGCAATTTTTGTGCGATAGCCGGCTTCGCGAGCAATCCCGCGGATCTCGACGGTGCCATCGTTGATCTCGCTGACTTCCAACTCAAACAGGCGGCGAACAAAATTCGGATGGCTGCGCGAAATAATGATTTCGGGCCCGCGGATGCCGTTTTCGACAGCTACGACATAAGCACGCAACCGGTCGCCGACATTGTAGTCTTCAACCACTACGCGCTCCCGCTGCGGCATGATGGCTTCGAATTTGCCTAGGTCGAGGATCACATCTGAACGATCGAAGCGGCGCACCGTGCCGCTCACAATTTCGCCGGCACGATCCTTGAACTCCTCGTAGATCATCTCCTTTTCGACCTGCCGGATGCGCTGCATCATCGCCTGTTTCGCAGTTTGAGCGGCAATGCGCCCGAAATTGCGCGGCGTCACTTCGACTTCGACGGCCTCGCCGATCTGAGCGTCCGGCTTGATCGCGCGCGCTTTGTTGACGGAGATTTCGTCGGCTGGGTTCGTCACCGTCTCTACGATTAGCGGATTGGCGAGCGCGCGGATCTCACCGGTTTTCGAATTGATGTCGATGCGCAGATCGCGCGAGATGCTCACCGATTTCTTTGACGCGGAGAGAAGGGCGCTCGAGACCGCTTCGAGCAGGATCTCGCGCTTGATACCGCGCTCCCGCTCGAGATAATCCAGCATCGCGATAAACTCGGCGTTCATAAAAGCATCGAGCCCGCAGACGAAAAAAGAGTGGGACTCCAGCTCCCACTCCAATCCCACCGCGGACTAGGCGTTCAACTTACTTTGTAACGGCGTGCAGTCAAGCTACGACTGACGCGACGGAGTTGGCTGCCACCCCGCTTTCCGCTTTGCAATAAAGGCAGCTGCGTGAAAGTCCCTGGATGGCGCGCAGGCTCATCGTGATCCTGTTGATCTGGGCGGCGATCTACCTGCCCGGTCTCGGGACACTCGAGATAAAGGGCGAGGAAGGCCGCCGCATTCTGCCGGCTGTCGCGATGTTACAGACGGGAAACTACATTGTGCCGCAAGTCGGCAGCGATCCGTATTTTTCGAAGCCGCCGCTGGCGAACTGGCTCGTCGCCGCGTCCTTCAGCGTGTTCGGCAAACGTAACGAATGGGCGGCGCGTTTACCGTCTGCTTTGTGCGTCCTTGGCGTGGCGCTTGCCTTCATCGCCGTCGGGAGCGCTGCACTTGGAACGAACGGCTCGCTTGCAGCAGCACTGATCTGGTTAACCAACTTCGGGATTATTGAGAAAGGGCGCCTCATAGAGATAGAGGCGCTTTACGCGTCGCTGACCGGGATCGCGATCGTTTACTGGCTGTCGTTCTGGCGGGAGCGCCGACCCCAGTGGCTGACGTGGACTCTTCCGTGGGTATTTCTCGGCCTGGCAATGCTAGCGAAAGGGCCCCTTCACGTTGTGTTCTTCTATGCAGTCGTAATCGGAGTTCTTTATCGAACCGGCGAGCTGCGCGACCTCTTCAACACTGCCCATCTGCTTGGCATCATTGTCATGGTCGCGATCTTCGCCGCCTGGGCCATTCCATGTCTGCAGCTCGCCGAGGAGAGCAACGTGGCACACGCCTGGAGCCGGCAGTTCTCCGGGAGATTATCTGGCGAAGATTTTAACCTGCTGGGCTGGCTTATGAACATCCCGCGGGGCCTCGCTTATTTCCTTCCATGGACAATTCTGCTCGCCTTCATGAGTAGCGCGCGTTTCGCTGGGGAACGCGACGCCGGGATGGCGAGCGGGCTCGCGTGGGGCATTGCCCTTTCGTTTATCACCGTGAGCTTGGTGCCCGGCGCGCTGCCGCGCTACACGATGCCATTGCTGGCCGCGGCAGCCTGGCTTGTCGCGATGCTGATCACCGCGGAGACGTTTGATTTGCCGGCCTGGCTAAGACCCCGCCCGATGGCGCGCATACCCTTGGAGTTGCGAGTCCCGGCGTTCGTGGCGGCAGCGGTCTGTCTAGCGATTGCGGTGTACGCCTTTGCCGCGATGCCATTCTTGAAGAAGCGACAAAAAGTGCGCAATATCGCGGCGCAAATCAACGCTGCGCTTACCCCCGGTCAGCCGCTTTATGCGATCGATCCTGATTACCAGCCGTCTTTGTTTTACGTGCGCGATCCAATCATCTATGTGCCTCGCGTACTGGACCTTCCCCCGGAAGCCCGTGAGGTCCTCGTGCAGGCGCGCGACGAAGCGGCAGCCACAAGCAGCGACCGATGGGAACCAATGAAGGCGCACCCCGTGTTACGTCTGCGAGACTATCGCAACAAGTCGGTCACCCTGCTGCGGATCAGCGGGGACTCATAATTGCCGGGACACTATCGTGCACGATTTGACATCGCATTTGACGTGCGATTAGTTAGCACGCTAACGAATCTCGTCCATGCCTACCGCCAAAGAAGAGTTCGGGCTCGTCCTTTTCAGCACCGCGCGCGCGTGGAGAACGAGGCTGGATCAACGCCTCCGTCCTCTTGGCTTGAGCCAGGGGAAGTGGCGAACGTTGATCCATCTCTCCCAGGGTGGCGACAGACTCACACAGACCGAGATCGCGGACCGCATGGGTATTGAAGAGCCGACGCTCGCCGGTCTGCTGAACCGGCTCGAGGACGATGGCTGGGTAAAGCGCCGTGAATCGCCGAACGATCGGCGGTGCAAGATTGTCCATTTACAGCGGCGGTCGAAAGCGGTTCTGAAGAATATTTTCCGCGCAGCCCATGACCTCCGTGATGAACTACTTAGCGATCTGCCCCCCGACGACTTCGAGACCTGCATGCGTGTGCTGACGCACATTCGCGAGAAAGCTGAAGCGGAACCCGGGGGCGCCCAGAACGGCTCGCGATCCGTATCACGACGAATCCGGACGGCATGACAACGACGGCCAAAGCGACTGTTCCCGTGCGCGAGCGTGTTGAGCACCTCGATCGCCGGTCCAGTCGTAAACGACTCTACATTGTCGGCGTCGGCATTGCGGTCCTTGCGCTGTTTCTGATGCTGCGGGGGTTCTCTGCTGCGAAAAAGGAAACGCCCACGCCGCCACCGCGGCTAGTGGAAACAGCGAAGGCGATTCAGAAGGACGTCCCCTTATATCTGGAGGAGATCGGCACGACGGCGGCGTTCGAGACGGTCGACGTAAAGCCGCAGGTAACGGGGCAAATTATTTCGCGCGAATTTACTGATGGCGCTGATGTGAAGAAAGGCGACCTGCTTTTCCGCATTGACGCGCGTCCGTACGAAGCTGTTCTCGCTTCAGCGAAAGCTGATCTCGCCCTCGCGCAGACAAATCTTAAACGACAAAACGAGCTGCGACAAAAGAACGTGACTGCGACGCAGGAACTCGATACTGCGCAGGCGAACGCGATGCGCTCGGAAGCCGCCGTCGCTGCGGCACAGGTGAATCTCGACTTCTGTAACATCAAGGCGCCAATCGACGGCCGCGCGGGTCTGCGGAATGTCGACGTCGGCAACGTCGTTGGCCCGGGAGGAGCCACACCGCTCGTCACCGTCCAGGGCCTGGATCCGATCTACACTGACTTCACGGTCGCGGAGCCGGACCTTCCACTCGTTAGGCGTTATCTCCAGAACCCGAACCTGAAGGTGCTCACTGACGCGGAAGGAGATAGCGTGGAGCCGCGATCAGGCGACCTCTATTTCATCGACAGCGCGCTTCAGCCCGGCTCGGGGACCGTCAAGCTGCGCGGGATTACTCCCAATCCCGACCACGCGCTTTGGCCCGCTCAGTTCGTGCGTGTGCGCTTGATTCTTGATGTGTTGAAAGAGGCGATTCTCGTGCCGGGCGGCGCAGTCCAGACGGGTCAGAACGGCCCCTACGTTTTCGTCGTCAAACCCGATTCGACCTTGGACCTCCGTCAGGTGAAGGCGGGCCAGTCGCAAGGCGATCTGACAGTGATCAACGAAGGCGTGCGCGCGGGCGAGACTGTTGTCGTCAGCGGCCAGCTTCAGCTTGCCCCCGGAGCTAAAGTGAATCCGAAGGAAGCTGCGCCAGTCGGCGCCGCGCCTGGTGCGCAGCACACGAAGGCGATCAACTGATTTTCTGCGGGATGCCGAACGAATACATCGAGCGCAACCAGCCCGCGTCCGCCGCTGACGGGTCCACCGGACCGCTTGTCCACGGCGCGCGTATAACAAATAACAAGAACACGCCAGCAGCGAAGCTGGTGCAATTTTCCTCCGGGTTATCGAAGCCGTTCATCCAACGGCCCGTGATGACGATGCTGCTGACGACGTCGATCATCGTCTTCGGTATCCTCACCTTCAAACAGCTGGCAGTGAACGACCTCCCGGCGGTCGATTATCCGGTCATCCAAGTGAGCGTCAACTACCCGGGCGCGAACCCGGAGACGATGGCGAACACCGTTGCCACGCCGCTGGAGAAACAGTTCACGCAGATCCCCGGACTAACCCTAAGCACCAGCTCGAGCACGCAAGGCGCGACCAGCATCACCCTTCAATTCGAGCTTTCGAAAAGCGTCGATGCTGCAGCGACAGATGTGCAGGCGGCGATTCAACGAGCGGGCGGTCAGCTGCCGAACGATCTGCCGCAGCCGCCGCGCTTCGAGAAGACGAACCCGAACGATCAGCCGGTCATGTATGTCGCCCTAACGAGCGATACATTAACCGACGGCGACCTTTATAAATACGCCAGCTCCCAGGTGCAGCAGCGAATCAACATCCTGCCGGGCGTCTCGCAGGTGCAGATCTTCGGCGTGAAAAGCGCCATCCGCGTGAAGGTTGACCCAGGTGCGCTCGCTTCGCGGAACATCTCGTTCGACGAACTTTCCGCTGCGATCCGGTCCGGGACTTCCTATCAGGGCGCGGGGCAATTTGATGGCAGGAATACGTCGTTCGTGCTCCGGCCAAACGGGCAGGTCGAGAACGCCGAGGGGTATCGGAACATGATTGTTGGTCGCGGGGAGGATAATAGTCCGGTCTACCTGCGGGATGTCGCGAATGTTGTCGACGCGGTGCAGGACGAACGCCTCTCGCGCCACTTCTTTGCACGAGGCTTCAACCCTCCCGCTTCGGTTATTGTCATGGCGGTCTCGCGTCAGGCCGGCGCTAATGCGGTTGAGGTCGCGAAATTGATCAACGATCTGCTGCCTCAGCTTCGTCTCGAGTTGCCCGGCTCGATCAAACTCATCCCAACGTTCGATCGGGCGCAAAGCATCGTTCATTCAGTGGAAGACGTTCAGGTGACGCTGCTGATCGCCTTTCTGCTCGTCATCATCGTGATCTTCGTTTTCCTCGGCCGCGCGACTGACACGCTCATACCGGTTGTCGCGCTGCCGCTCGCACTCCTCGTCACATTCCTCGCCATGTGGGTGCTGAATTACTCGATCAACAACTTGACGCTGATGGCGCTCACGCTCGCGATCGGGTTCCTCGTGGACGACGCGATCGTGTTTTTAGAGAACGTGGTTCGGCGCGCTGAGGCTGGCGAATCCATTTACAAGGCGACGCTGAACAGCGCAGGCGAAATTTCGTTCACGATTCTGTCGATGACGCTGTCGCTGGCGGCTGTCTTCATCCCGCTGGTGTTTATGCCTGGATTACTGGGCCGAATCTTTCGGGAGTTCGCCGTGACGATCATTGTCGCGATTTTCGCGTCGGGACTTATCTCTTTAACGCTTACTCCGCTGATGTGCGCGCGTTTGCTGAAAGAGCGCGGGCCGGGCCACCGGAAGTCACGCACCGAGCGGTTCACTGAAAAGTTTTTCGTCCCGATTGTGCGCTTCTACAGCCGCACGCTTGACTGGTTCCTGGATCACGGCTGGCTGGCGGCACCGATCGTTGCGCTTTGTGCTGTCGGGCTGTGGTTCTTTTTCAGCTCGCTACCTTTCACATTACTGCCGACCGGCGATAGCGGTGTCATCCGCGGCGCGCTCGTAATGCAAGAAGGCACTTCGCCGCAGCAGCAGAAGGAGGTGCAGGATAAGCTCGATCCGATTCTGCAAGGCGACTCGGCGATCGATAAATACTTCACCGTCGCTGGAAGCGGACGTGCCGGGTCGTCCGGGATATTCACGGTCATCTTCCTCAAGAACGCGAAGCAGCGGGATCCTATCGAAAAAGTGGCGATGGACCTCCGTAAGTCGCTCGGTGCGATTCCGGGGATATTTCCGACCCTGAATCCGCAACCCGTATTGCAGATTAATATCGGCGCTACAGGCAGCGCGTTCGGTCGCTACAGCTACGACATCAGTGGCATCAATCCGGACGAAGTTTACGCTGCTGCGGACGCGCTCAGCGCCAAGTTGAGCAAATACGGGGGGTTCGTTGCGCCTCCGCGTTCAAACCTCTTTCGGAATCAACCAAACATTGACATCGATATCGATCGTGACCGCGCCAGTCTCTATGGAGTTTCAACCACGAAACTCCAGAACGTGCTGCGGGCGGCCTATTCGCAGAACTTCATCTATTTAATCAAACAGGCTGACGACCAATATCAGGTCATACTCGAAGTGGACGACGCGGCTCGCGCAAATCCAGAGGACTTGCGTCAGCTGTATGTGCGTCCTGACGGGAAAGACACGCTAATACCTGTCAGAGCGCTAACGAAATCGTCCGCTAAACTTGGCCTCCAGGCGGTCAATCATACGAATCAATTCACGAGCGTGACATTTGGTTTCGATACAAAGCCCGGTGTGGCACTGGGTGACGTAACGAAGTTCATCGAGAAGACAGCGGCTGAGACACTGCCGCCGACTGTAAAGGGCGAGCTGCAAGGTGAAGGGCTGGTCCTGCAGCAACTCTTCCAGGCGCTCCCGTTTCTTGTTCTCGCGGCGTTGTTCGTTATGTACGTGATCCTCGGGATTCTCTACGAGAGCTACATCCATCCGCTAACGGTGCTCTCGACGTTGTTTCCCGCTGTCGTGGGTGGGTTGCTCACCCTGTGGCTCTTTAACTCCACGCTTTCGCTTTACTCGATCATCGGCCTCTTCCTGCTGATGGGCATCGTAAAGAAGAACGGCATTATGATTGTCGACTTCGCCTTGCACCGGCTGGACGAAGGCTACGATCGGCGCAGCGCCATCCACGAAGCGAGTGTGGAGCGCTTCCGTCCCATCATTATGACGACCCTGGCTGCACTGATGGGCGCGGTTCCGCTCGCTCTCGGCTACGGCGCTGATGGCGCTTCCCGGCGGCCGCTCGGCCTCGTCATCGTCGGCGGGCTGATCTTCTCCCAGCTTATCACGCTTTACATCACGCCGGTCATCTATCT
>JACDHZ010000230.1 GCA_013820755.1 Chthoniobacterales bacterium | reverse complement strand
ACGTGAATCATGTATAGCGCCTTGGTCGGCTCGTGCGGCGTCAGTTTCTCCAGCCAGACCTTCCAGTCGTGACGGTGGACGCTCCCGCTGTCGTTGATTCCTGGGCGTCGTAGCCACCTAGGACGCGCGCCTCGCATAGTAAAACTCAGATTGGGAAATTGGGAACTTGATGCTATACGTGAGTCACGTATAGCATCGTCCTTTCGTTAATGGCTTTCGGGACACGATCTCATCATACGCGGCACCGGCGCCTGCCCGCTCATTCTTTTCCGCTCCGGCTGCGGGCGTGGCGTGAGCGCGAGAATCTCTCGCAGAGTGAGGCGGCGTTAAGGTTGCAGATTTCGAAGCGAACCCTGCAAGAGTGGGAGCAAGCTCGCGCTGCGCCGCGCGGCTTTGCGCGCACCGCAGTCGAGAAGGCAATTCGGGCTTAGCAAATCCTCGATAATCCGGGAGGCGGGGAGTTCTACTGCTATACGTGAATTACGTATAGCATGGGCAGGGCTTCCTGCGGTGTCGAGCCATCTGTGTCGCGGTTGAACACGACCTTTGAGGCCTAGCTGGGCGACGTGGCATCACCCAGGAGTCGGACTTCAAACCAAAGAACATTCGGAGAGCGATTTCATGCGGTTCGCAACGCTGCGACCCGACGCGGGCGAACCCAACGTTTTTTAGAAGTGCGCGCCAGCGTACTCCCACATCTGGTGATGCCAGTAGGGCCATTCGTGTCCGCCCTTCGGGCCCCAGTCGTCTAGGTGATGAGCAATCCCCCGGCTCGCGAGCACGGCGGAAAATTGGTAGGTCGGCCCGCTGTTTTCCCATGGGCCACAGCCGGTCGCGAGGTGGATGTCGCAACTCGCATATTGGTGGAGAAACCAGGGGTCGTTCTGGTTGGCCATGTAGTCGATCGGGTTATTGAAGTAGAAGTTATCGTCGTACATCCCGTCCATCGAGTCGCGCATGTTGTAAACGCCGGAGAGCGCGTAGCAGCGCTTCACGCGGTCAGGATGCTTGAAGAGGGTGTTGGCCGCGTGAAAGGCGCCGAGCGATGCCCCGTAGGTGGTAATGGTGATGCCGGGTGTCTGGCACTGGGAGTCGATGAATGGGAAGACTTCGCTGGCGACATAGTCGTCGTATTGCGCCTGCATCCAGCTGCGATGGAAGGGGTGCGCTCCCTTGTTTTGGAACGAATCGTTTTGCACGCCGTTGATGGAGAAGATGCGGATGCGCCCTTGCTCCAGGTAGGGGCCGAGGGTGCGGATCATGCCCTGACCTTCCTGCTCCCACTCGTCGCCGCCGCTCGTGGGAAACGCAAGGATGGGCAGACCGTAATGGCCGTAAACGGCGACGCCCATGTCGCGATTGAGACGGTGAGAGTACCAACGGTGATAGTCGCGGTGCATGGCTTGCGAGAATATCGGGTCTACGGTCGGGCTCAAGCCCGGTTGACGATCGCGAGGTATTCGATTCCGAGCCGAACTGGCATTGTTGGCGCGAGCGCGGGAGCGCGAGTGACCAAGGTGCGCCGGACGCGTGGCTCGAGATCTTATTATGCGGAGTGGCGAGTTACCAGTGACAAGCGACAGCGACGTACGGAAGGGGCGTCCGCGCAATCTTTCGCCGGCTCGTCGAAATTGATCCCACTCTGGAGGAGAATGAATCGCCGGAATTGCTTGAAGCGATCGATGCCGGGATTCGCTCGCTTGATGCTGGTGAAGGGATTGCCATTGAGGAGGTGCGAAAGCGCATGGCTCAATGGACTACAAAGTAACTTTCTCCGCTCCCGCACTCGCGGACCTTGAGAGCATCGTCAGGTTTGTCGCGCAGTATGATGCGCACGCTGCAACGCGACTCGGCAATTCCCTTGTCGATGAGGCGGAGAGTCTCGCGCGCATGCCGGAACGTGGCTCGCGCGTGCGGCGGCGCCCCGGAATCAGGAAGCTGTGCAAGCGCCTAATTTGATCGTCTACCGCATCGATGATGCTCGCCGCCGCGTAGACATCGTGCGTTTCTGGCACGGAGCGCAGGACCCACGACAGCTGACCATCAATTGATCGATCCACGAGGGAAGCGTAAACAACGTTGGAGACGATGAGCCCTTATACACTGGAGCCAGTTGACTTCATTCGTTCGACCCTGAAGCTGCGGGAAGAGGCGCCGCGGCAGTGACCGGAACACGCGAGCGGGGAAGCGAGCGGGCAGGCGGTAATGCAGCTAGGGTAGCTGGCGCGAGCGCGGAAGCGCGAGTGACCGAGGCGCGCCGGACGCGTGGCTCGACCAGATCGCAACAGACGCAGAGACGCTGACAAGCAACCTGAAGATATCCGCTGGTCAGGTTAGGATTCAGTACGGTACTACCTACTATGACATTCCCGCCTCATCACGGACACGCAGTGACAAACGCAGTCTGTATCGAGTGAAAGGTTATAACCTGTTTCCAAAGGAGGAAAGCGTGGTGAAATCAGAATCGATACAAGTCTTCGACTCACAAGGCGAGGCCTACAAGCGGGCGTTCCAAATCTTCCTCGACCACACGGATCAGAAGCGGAACGCCAAACGTTTCCTGCAGAAACTCGTCGATGGCCTGCCTAACCGAAACGTTTTCATCGACGCTGGCGCCGGAAACGGGGAGGTGACCAAGGCCTTCGCCGGCGTGTTTGATCGGACAATCGCCATTGAACCGAACCCCCATCTGCTGACGCAACTCAAACAAGCCATCCCGCAAGCTGAAGCCATTGCGGCGCCGATTCTTGCTGCTGATCCAAAGGCGCAAGGCGACTTCGTGCTCTGTTCACACACGCTGTATTACATTCCTTCGGAGGAATGGCTTGCCCATCTCGAACGGCTCGTCTCGTGGATGTCGCCGACCGGCGTGACCGTTGTTGTGGTGCAGAATCGCGATACTGCCTGCATGGCGATGCTCGATCATTTCTTCGGTCACCGGTTCGATCTGCAACAGCTCGCTCAAGCGTTTCGCGAGAAATATGGCGACCGCTTTGATGTCGTCACTACCCTCGATGCAGCGCACGTCGAAACGAGGGATGCGCCTGCGGCTTACGCCATCGCCGAGTTTATGCTCAACCTGCTACCCATCAGCCGGCCACCAGCCCGCCACGATGTCGAAGATTATCTAGCCAAACACCGCGTGACGGACGGCACCTATCGCCTCTCCGTCCACCAGGATTTTCTGCAGATACGGAGCCGCTAGCGTGGTAGGATAGTTCCGTCTCGAACTCCCAGCGAGACGTTCTGTGTGATACGGGTTTTTCGCGCTTTTTGCCCCAGTTATGCGCACGCGCGCGACCACACGAGGCTGCTCGGCAGGAGACGAAGCGCGACGTGCTCAAGGGCATCCGCGAAGCGATGAGAGCCGCGAACGTGACGTTCGATCCAGAATGCCAGTCCGGCTCGGACTTTCGTTTGGCACTGGATCATCTGCACGGCCGCCCTGCACAGCAAGTGGGTGAACCGCCGTGGACGTGGCATGCCCGCTATTCCAGCAGACGAGGATGTACTGGCCCGGGTCCACGGTCAGCCATATCTCAATGCTTTCCCCGGGTGAGGTCAGGCCGGGGCCCGAGTAATCGAGCGCACCTTTCGGGAACAGCGCTCCGCTCTTTACGGCGGCCACAAAATCCGCCGCACTGACGCCTTGCGGCAGCTTCACGAGCATCGCCTCGTGGATCTCTGTCCCGCGATTTTCAAACAGGAGATGCCGCAATCCCGGGGCGATCATTGGCGGGGCTTCGAAGCCGGAATCAGTGGCGATGATCCGGATGGGTGAGCTGGACTTGGCCGCGACTTCCTTTTGCCAGCCGCTGCTAAAGAGACACGCGACGACCAACACCGCTCGGCCGGTAGCGTCGATGCTCATGGTTGTTTCTACTAGAGCGCATGAGCTTTAGCGAGAAACAACAATCGCGGTTTCGTGGATGCAGATAGAGCACACCGCGATGCCAGCTCGAGCACCGGAGCTGAAAC
>JACDHZ010000086.1 GCA_013820755.1 Chthoniobacterales bacterium | reverse complement strand
GGCACGCATCAGATGATTGCACAGCTGTTCCAGGCGTTTTTTTTCACGAACATATCGAACGTGCCGGAGCTGGTGCGTACCGGGAAACTCGATTCGCTGCTCGTGCTGCCGATGGACAGCCAATTCGCTGTGTCGACGAAGCAGTTCGGTCTGGATAGCCTGTTGAATGCGCTGCTTGGCGGCGTCGTGGTGATCGTTTCGTTGATCCAGCTTCACGTCGTTCCGAGCGGCATCGCGTTTCTGCTGTACGCAGTGGCCGTCATCTTTGGCGTCGCCATTCATTACTCGATCATGCTCGCCCTTGCGGCAGTGAGCTTTTGGATCGTGCGCGCCCAGGGGCTCGTTTATGGCTACTTCAACTTTCTTAACATCGCGCGGTTTCCTGATGTCATTTTCCCGCGACTATTTCGTTTCGTCTTCGGCTGGATCATTCCTGTAATAATCGTCGCGAACATCCCAGCGCGGCTGCTGATTAAGCCGCTGGACCAGCCGCTATGGCTGATGTTGCATCTGCTCGTGGCTGGGTCGATCGCGGTGGCACTTTCCCGCCTTTTCTGGCTTTTTGCGCTTCGACGCTACTCGAGCGCAAGTTCCTGATTCTGCGAGGAAAACCAGGAGCAGCAAAGCCCGTTTTTCATGGGTAAAACTTCCCTTGCGCCTAAGGGGAAATGCCTTTAACTAAACGTCCGCTCGCCCCGGAGGGTGTTGTTGTTTGTCTAAAATCATGCCGAATTCCTCCAAAAATAAGGCTGCCGCGAAGCCTGTGAAGAAAGCCGCTGTAAAGAAATCGCCTGCTGCGCCCGCCAAGAAAGCTGCACCGGTCAAACCGACAGCAGCGAAGGCTTCGTCAGGGAAAGCTGCACAGGTAAAACATTCATCAGCGAAGGCTGCACCATTGAAGGCCGGCTTCGCGAATAGCAGGCGCAACGGCAAACAGCCTACAACGACGGAGGCAATCCTCGGGGCGCAGCAGAAGATGCGCAAGGTCGATCCGTTTACCCAAAGCCAGCGGGAGAAACTCCTGCAACTGCGGGACGCCATGGTCGATTCGATGGCCGGCGTCGCCCAGGACACGCTCCGCTCGCGCGCAGAAGGCAGCGAAGCCTCGGCATTCGGTATGCACCAGGCCGATGCGGGAAGCGACGCCTACGACCGTGACTTTGCGCTGAGCCTGCTCTCACAGGAACAGGACGCGCTTTACGAGATCGACCAGGCTCTCAAGCGCATCGATCTCGGCACGTATGGAGTTTGCGAGATGTCCGGGAAAGCAATCGGGCATGCGCGTCTAGAAGCGATCCCATTTGCCCGCTTCACGGTCGAGTGTCAGTCGCAACTCGAGAAGCAGAATAAAGCGTCACGCGTTCGGCAGTCAGTTACGTCGTTGTTCGGTCTTACAGACGACGAGGGCGGCGAAGGGGAAGAAGAAGAAGCGAAGACAGAGAGAGATCGGGACGATAATAAAGAATAAGAAGTATGGCTCAGGAAATCATCACGCTCGAATGCACCGAGGCCAAAGCTCTCGGGATGCCGGCGTCGCGTTATATGAGTACGCGGAACAAGAAGAGCCCGCGCACGCCGAATCGGCTCGAGAAAAAGAAGTATAATCCGTTCCTGAAGCGGCATACGCTCCACCGCGAAACCCGCTAACCATCCATGCAACCGAAGACCGCTAAACGCCGCTCCGCTTTTCGCCGCGCCAACCGCACCATGCCGCGGCGTCGTATCGACATCGCTACTGAAGCGATCGACTACAAGAACCCCGACCTTTTGAAAAAGTTTGTAACCGAGAGCGGCAAGATCCTGCCGCGTCGGGTTACAGGCATGCCTGCGCACATGCACCGCAAGATCACGCGCGAGATCAAGCGCAGCCGCTCAGTATTGTTGATGAAGTAAGACGGCCGGTCGCCGATCTCTCGTTCTGCCGCGGCAGCGGGGCTAAGGGAACTAAGCTTTGCGCGTGCGCTCGCCCTGTTCGATCAGTTTCCAGAACTCGCCGGCCTTCCCGAGCTGATCGTCCTCTGCCATCGGCAGTTTGCTGCGAAAGAGGAAGTCACGAAAAGTGTTTTTGTGCAGCACACGGTGGACCGTGATGCCTTCCGGACTTCTCTCGAAGTAGATGCGGTAATCTTTCGCACGATAGCGATGGAGCTTCTTTCCCTCACGCTCGATGACGCCGAACTTCGTCTGGTCCAGGCTATCGAGATCGGTCGGGAGCACCTGGAATTCCGCGAGTAGATCAAGCTGCAGCGTCTTTGGTAACGCCGACATCTCCGCCGCACTCAGCTCATTGAAGATGATCTGGAACATGCGCGCTCACACATACACGCGTGCCACGCGACTGCCAATTCCCGTAAATATCTCCCATGAAATCGTAGAAGCCCAACCGGCCACTTCGCTCGCGAGGATTCGCTCCGGGCCCTGGTTCCCGATTAACACCACCTCGTCTCCCACCGCTACAGGCGCGATTTCCGTCACGTCGACCATGATTAAGTCCATCGTCACTCGGCCGATGATAGGGCAGCGATTACCTCCAATCAGCACAACGCCACGGTTGGAGATCGCTCGTGGCACACCATCGGCGTAGCCCGCAGCGATTGTCGCCACCCGAATCGGCCGATTTGTGATAAAGGTGCGTCCGTAACTCACGGAGCTGCCTGGGGCGAGATCGCGCACGAGCGCGACGCGTGTCTTCAACTTCATCGCCGGTTTCAACAGCGACTGAAACGCCGGCAAAGGCGAAATCCCGTAGAGCATCAGCCCGACCCGCGCGATATCGAACGGAGACGTGTCGAAGCCGAATACGCCCGCGCTCGGCAACGCGTGCACGAAATAGCTGCCCGGCACCGTCGTCCGAATCTGAGCGACCAGCTTGCTAAAGCGAAGCAGTTGCTCGCAGGTATAATCACGATCTTCGTCCGCGGAAGGAAGATGCGACGAGACGCTGTGAATGGTGAGGTGAGGCAGCGAGGCGATTTTTTGCACCTGCGATACGGCGGAGCTTTCGCTCATTCCCATTCGCCCCATGCCGGTGTCGATCACACAAGCCACCGCGGCAGGTGGATCAGAAGCAAGGTCGCTGAATTGCCCCGCTTCTTCATGACTCGAGACGGAAGGGATGAATCGGCGACGCACGATTTCGGCGCGTTCAGCCGCCAAAGCCGGCCCCAGGATCATAACAGGTTGAGCGGCTACTCGCCGAACGTCGATAGCCTCGTCGAGATTAGCTACGCCGAATAGTTGTGCGTCTTCGCGAAGTGCTTTTGCCACTGCGGCAAGACCATGTCCGTAACCATTGGCTTTAATGACTGCGAGCAACGCAAGCTGGTTCCCGGAGCGCTGATGCGCTACGCCAGCGTTGTGGCGCAGAGCGGCTAAATCGATCTCAGCCCAGCAGCGGTGCGGTCGCGCGTCTTTCATCGTCTCGTTCCGCTAAAGGAGGATTTCTGCTGGGTGATATGTGGTTCACGCAGGTAGATCGGTTCGAGCGGCACATCGGAGCTCGTTGGCTCTTCGGTTACGCCGATCTCCGCAAGCAGGAGGGCGGATGGGAAAGCTGTGGTAACCGAGGAAAACTGTTGAAGTGGCCCAGTCGAAAATGCGGGAATCTCACTCGCCGCGAGGCGCGCCTGCAACTCGCGCTCGCTGCATAGCAGCGGACCTTCCACACAGCGTCGATCACGAACCCGCGCATAATAAAACGAATGTCGCCGTGCATCGCCAACGACAGCATATTCGCGCGAATCGAGAGGAAACGCGCGCGCAGAGGCCAGTCCGATCAACTCCGCGCGTATAGCGGATTGCAAGCCGATGGCAGCGGCGATTGCGATCCGAGTCCCGGCGTACGAACCGGGCCCAAGACCAACTACGATGCGCTCCGGCATGCCGCATCTTGCAGTGCATATTTTCAGCGTATCGAAAAAAGCGCCGGAGTGCTTTCGATCGTTTGCGAATTCAAAAACGCTGGACTCTGGCGCGTCGTCACGAAACGCGATGCTGCCGCGGCTGCTTGAGAGTTCCAGCGCGAGGATCTTCATCGCGCGTCGATGCCGTCGATGACGCGCGAGTTCTCACCCGTCGTACGAAAAACGATCCATCGCGTGCTCTCCGGGAGCAGAGCGGGGAAGCGCTGCGCCCACTCAATCAGGCAAACACCATCGCCGTGGAGGTATTCATCCAGCCCGAGTCGTGTCGCGGCCTCGGGTGAATCAAGGCGATAGAGATCAAGGTGGTAAACAGGAATGCGGCCTCCGCCATATTCATGAATGAGCGTGAAGGTCGGGCTTGTCACCTCGGCATCGCTGCCGATTTGCCTAACGAATCCTTTAGCGAACTGGGTTTTGCCCGCGCCGAGATCGCCAGCGAGGGCGAAGATGTCGCCGCGTGTGGCAGCGCCGGCGCATTTGCCGCCCGCGTCCCGCGTTTGCTCTGCGCTATGTGAAATGAACATACCCTCCACGCAACCGACGCTTGGCAGTCTTCGGATTGGAAATCAGCCGGCCGATGCGTGTAAGCGGCAATTTTGGAAATTGGCGGCGCCACCGCTGTTGCAGGCGTTCGCTTTCTCCAGGTGCGATCGCGAACAGCAGTTCGTAATCTTCTCCGTCGCTGATTGCCTGTTCTATGGAACAGGCGCGATTTCGGGGAACTGCCGTCTCCTCTAACTCGTAGTCAAGACCGCTCGCGCGCGCAAGACGAGGCAGGTCCGCACCCAGCCCGTCGCTCAAGTCAATCATCGCATGCACATTGAAATGAGCGGTGAGCCAGCGTGACTCCGCGATACGAGGAACGAAACGCAGATGGTGTCCGGCTCTAGAACCGCCCAGGCGGCCGGTCACAAAGATCTCGTCGCCGCTTTTGCCGCCAGTTCGCGATAACCAGCGATTTGGCTCCGCCCAACCAGACACGCTGACAGAAACAATTGCCGGCCCAGCAGTGCTGCTCGTTTCTCCACCGACGATCACGACGCTAAACATGTCTGCAGCTTTCTGCAGGCCGCGGTAAAGCCCGGTTACCCAGCGCTGCGGCGTTTTTCCGGGTGCGATCAGCGTTACCAGTGCGAATTCCGGCACGCCCGACATCGCGGCGAAATCGCTAAGCGGGCGTGCCATTGCCTTCCAACCCACCGCACCGGTTCTCGCCTCGCGATCAAAGTGAACGGCTTCGACGATGCAATCAGTTTTCAGGAGGAGCAGATTCGAGGAATCCGTGGCGCGGAGAACGGCGCAATCGTCACCTGGACCGGCGATTACGATGTGGCTGCGGTGCAATCCGCGAGTGAGCTTCTCGACCAGCCGGTCTTCGCCCAGCTCCTGCAGGGTCATTGTGGAAAGGACTCGGGATAGGCGAGTGCAACAAGCGTGAGGGAATTGAACAGGGCGTGCATTGTCATCGGCACAAGAATCGATCCGCTCCACTCGTACGCAATCGTGAAGCAACTTCCGAGTACGAAGAGCGGCGCTGCCGATGGGATGTGCGCATGCACGGCAGCGAACAGCACTGCATTTGCCACCAGTCCGATGGAGCGCCCGAAATAACGTTTAAGAACGCCATAGAAGAAAAACCGAAAGATGAACTCCTCGACAAGCGGCGCAATAGCCACAGCGAGGACAATGATGAGAACGCGTTGCTCAATGGTCTGGGAACCATTGAACATCTCGACGATGCTCTGACGGCTGGCGGGGATTCCCAGTAGTTTCTGGGTAAGAAGGTCGGCCAGAAAAATCAGCGGGTACGCGGCGAGAAGTAGGATACCGCCGGTCACCAGCGTCCGCCAAAAGCCGAGCTTCGAGAATCCAGCTAACGAAGTCGCGTCGATTCGCCGGATTCGAAGTAGCGCGACCACCAGAAGCAGCAGTCCGAGCGAAATCATCAAGTTGGCTGCCAGATCCCTGACGCTAAGGATGACGTTGCCGCTCGTTGCCCCCGCCGCCGCAGCGTTGAGTGAAAAAAGCGCTGCCAGACCACCTGCGAGCACCGCCTCCGGAATTCCAAGGCCCGGCTGCGGCTGCACGGGATCCGCATTGGCGCGACCTGCGATTTGCCGCGCTAAGGCAAGGTAAATGTAGACGCCGCCGATGACGAACACCGCGTTCATCACGGCAGCGAACGCGGTGAGGAAACCGTTTCCGGTCATCAAGCTATGGGGCGTAGTAGCTCGGCAGGAAGTAAGCGCGGCCCGATTCAAGCTGCGGCAGGAGCTGCTTCGGCAAGGTAAGCTCGATCTTCGAATCGGCAGCCTTTCCGAGCGCACGGAAAAACCGGCTGATAGTGAACGGTGGCCCGTAGCGCACCACCGACGCGCCGCGCGCCTGACCGAATTCTTTGGCCTTCTCGAACGCGTCTTCGATTTGCCCGAGATCATCGATCAGCTTGTTGTCGCGCGCATCGCGTCCTGAAAGAATACGGCCATCAGCGATGGTATTTCGCAGTCCGTCAGCGGGAAGATTGCGCTCCTTCGCCACGATACCGAGGAACTTATCATACGTGCCCATGACAAAGCCCTGCACGTATTCGCGTTCTTCCGGCGTGATCGGCCGCGCGCCATTCAGCATGTCTTTGAACTTGCCGCTTTTGAAAACGACGGAAGCGAGTCCGATCTTGTTGAAGAGTTGCTCGTAATTCAGCGTCTGAATAATGACACCGATGCTGCCGGTGATGGTCGTCTCGTTGGCCATCAGAAACTTCCCGCCGCACGCCACGTAGTAGCCACCGGAGGCCGCAACGGAATCCATGTAGACAACAACAGGCTTTTTCGCGCGGGTTGTCACCACCGCGTTGTAAATCACATCGGAGGCGGTCACTTCGCCGCCAGGTGAGTCAATCTCCAGGACAACGGCCCGAACGTTATCGTCATCACGAGCCTGCTCGAGCGCGATGCGCATGTCCTCCACCATCGACTCGCCTACGTTTCCGGATATCGAGGAGCTGATAAGTCCTCGCAGCGCGATTACCGCAATCTTGTCCCTGTTTCCGTGCGCTCCGCGGTCGACCAGTGTTTCGCGAAAGCGCGGCTTCGATTCCTGGTCCCGGGCATTGCTCGCGAGCCGACTGAATGCCGCCACCGCCAGCACGAAATTCAGCAGAACGCTTGCGCAGAACGCGACGAACAAAAAGATGGTGAGGCAGCCGAGTTTCCGGTTCGCCATGAGGCTGGTAATTGACGGAGAACGGCAGTGGGCACAAGCAGCGTTTTTCAATCGATTGTCGTTCAACAGAGTCGTGGTCTAGAAGCTGCTTTTCTGTCATTCATGAACAGCAGCGGACATCTTTCAGTGAGCGATTCTGCAGTCCGCCCAGTCGGAATGGGCAAGCCACGCGGACGGCCGCGCAAGCGACCAGTCGCAGCCGCGGCGGCAGCGGCGACGCGAGAACCAGCGGCTGTCGGCACTCTGACACGCACGAAAAGCCTGTTACTCGCAGCTCTCCGCGTCTGGGAATTGAAGCAGCGCGGACTAGGGAACTAAGGTCAGCCGACCAAGAATTCGGCTCCGGGCGCACATAGCTTTCGCGCGGAGCTTTCGCGAAGTACTTGAACGAAGCAGGGGACAGCGCCGCCTTTCTCTTATGGTGGGTCCCTGTGATACAGCTGCGCCCTGTTCCTTCCCGCCGCCATTCAGCCTTTGATGTATCTAGGGAACATCAGGGCACTGAACACAGCGCGAGCGGCGTTGCGCGTCGGAAATAGTGGCAGTCATTTTGTCGATGCCGGCGATGAATCGCTCCTTGTTCAAGCCGATGGCATGTGCGGGTAAGGGCCCTGCTGGCCAAACGTCCTCAAGCGAGGTCGCAAGTTGGCTAACGCGCGGTTTCATCGCTGTAGATGTTCTGTCGGACGTGTTGAGCAATGCGGGCGGAGCACCACTCGATCGCGACAGGCTAGCCCGCTGATTAACATCATTCGAGCGCGTAGACTTCCACAAGCGCCACGCCGGTCCCGCCGTTCGAGCCGCGAACAATCGCGGTATAGGGTCCGGGAGCCAGCGTCCGGACGATTGCCGACTCACGATCGTTCGGCGGCGGTACTCCTGTCGCGAAGATCGCTCGCTGCTGATGACTGCGCCAGTCGTCATTCTTCGCGAGCGAGTTCCCGTTTGCGTCGAATAGCTCCAATGTCGGATCATTTACTTTGTCAGGGACTCGCAACGACGGGCCAAGTGCGCGGATGATCACTTTACGCTGCGTCGGTCCTGCAAGGATAAAGCCGCCGATCATCACGTCGTCGCCTGTTTGCACCATGCCGCGCGTCGAGATGTTCGCCAGCTGTGAGTCAGCACTGCTGTCTAGATCGTAGATTTCGATAGAACCTACACCTGTGCCGCCATTTGCTCCGGTGATAACAGCGGTATACGCCCCCGGTGTCAGGCTCCGCAGTACCGCAGATTCCAAACTGTTCGTAGGCGCAATCCGCGTGTCGATGATCGTCTGTCGATTCGCTGCTTTCTGCCAGTTGTCGTTGACGGCGACGAGCTCGTTAGCGGAGTTGTAAATCTGGATCTTCGGATTGGGGAGCGCACCCGCGACCGGCAGCGAGGGCCCCAGCGCGCGGGCGATCAGCTTCTTCGGCTGTTTTCCAGTAATAATGAAGCCTCCGATCAAGACGTTGTTACCGGTTGCTACCCGCAGGCGCGTCGAGATGTTCGCCAGCTTGGTCGGCGTCGCAGTCGGAGCGGGTGTCGGACTTGGAGTAGGAGTAGACGTCGGAAATGACGTTTGTTCCAAATGAATCGGCAGAGCAAGATAGCCAACATCACAAAAATTGCTGGGATAGCGATAATCGAAAACCTTTTCGCCAGCTGCAGTTAGACCAAGAATGCGTGCTGTATTGTTCGTGGTAAAGCCGCCAATCGTTGCATATGTTACGAGGTAGTTCTCCGGTGCATCTTCGTAGACGCTGCTACAATAGGGGCTTAACACTGTGGGCTCGTTTGGATACGCCCAGACCTGCGTCATCAACTTGTCTTGCAGGTCGAACTTGTATTTACGCGGCATGCTGTTGTCACGATGCACCCCCGCCGGCCTGTGGTGGTCACTCTCATTCCCGTTATCAAACAACAAAAGATGATCGTCGTCCGTGATGGAGACAGCGTGCTGGCCGGTCGGCTCCGGACCGTTAACCGCAGAAAGCGCAAACTGCCGGAGAGATGGGAAGTTTACGTACCAAGCTTTCGTCTTGTCGCCAAAGATCCACTTGATAGCCTTACTCTCGTAATCAACAGCAATGACGAAGTTTTCGCGGCTGGAGACTATAAGAGTATCATCCGTGCGGCGGTAAGTAGTAGAGTTGTTGTGCCACCAGTCTCCAGGATACTTCTCGACGAATAAGGCTGGATCGTCGCCACCAGCAATCATCGCGTCGCTGATGATCGCAGCGAAATTCCATTCGTTGAGAACCTCCCCAGTAATTGGATTAACCTCGATATTCACGGTTCCGTTATAGTCGTGGGTATCCACGTCCAGGATCAGCCCATGTTTCCCAACGTCGATGTTGTGGTGCATGCCGTACACGCCACGGGAGGTGTAATCTGCGAGCACATTAACAGTACCATCCATCTCGATCCGCAACAGCCTGGGTCCGTCACTGAGGTAGACGGCGTTATCATAGAAGATGGCATGTCGATCAAAATCGTCCGCCGTGCCGACCCAGCGAACGTTCCCATCGGTGTCGAGTATAACTGGCGAGTTTGGGCTGCACCCGCTGGTCACCAGCATATAGTCGTAGCTCAACTGGGTGTTGTTGGTTCTCGCCTGTAGCACGTTCGGGTTGCCATATGGGCAGGTGTCGCTAAAAGGAGCTGTCGCAACGGAAAGCGTCTGACGTTTCGAAGAACTGTCGACGAACTGATACTCAACCTTCACCGAATTGGAGTAGCCAGCGTAGAGTCCCCAAACAGGAAGCGTAAACTGGCCGATTCCAGCGTTGAAAAATCCATGTTCTTTCAGGTAGCTGGTCGTGTAAGTCGCGGAGAGGGGCCTCGTAACGGAGCCTTTTTTAGGGACAATTGTGTATCGAATGCTGTTGAGAACGGCTGGATTCCCGACGAGCACGTCAAACTTACTGATGAACGGCGTCGCGCCTGCTGTTTTCCCGACGATCGAGACTGTAGTGCTGTTGGCTTGAGTCGCATTAACAACAGACGGGGCAGCCATTGCGAGAGCCACGGAGAGGGAAACTAATGTTTTCAAATTGGAAGAACTGAGGTGCGCGGATGCGGAGTGTTTCGCTGCACGTTGGTAGAGTTTAGCGCGATGTTGGGGAGTCGGACGTGCAGAATGAGAATTGTAGTCAATTCTAGAGCCAGCGATCTTTAAAGCAACTATGGTGGTTATTGCACGTGCCGCATCTTTGACTTATGTGCTCATAAGCTCGTGGCAAGCCAATTCGGAGCTCCTGCGCGGAGTAAGGACACCAAACCGCAAAACGGCGGCGCTGTTAACAGTTGCGAGCAAATGTATTTGCTGATTGCGGATCAAATAATTTCAGGCGCGCGCAGCTTGGGTTGGTCTTTTCGTGACACACGAGCGCCGCACCTGCGGGGATTGTGTTGATCCTCGTGCCGCCCTATCGAAGTCGACTTTAAACAATTTGAGAGGTGTTGTCCTCTGCTCGAAGAACGCACCTGTCCTGTAGCGCAGCGCGACAGGGTCTCGTTACTGACCGGCGAAGTAAACTTCGACCAATGCCACGCCAGTAGACTCGTTACGTCCGCACACGACGGCAGTGTAGTTTCCGGGCGGGAGCGTGGCGACGATCGCAGATTCACGGTTGTCCGCGGGAGCGATAGATGAACCCAGAACTTGCTGTTCCTGATCACTGCGCCAGTTGTCATTTGCGAAGATTGCGGACCCATTTCGGTCATAAAGGTTCAGGGTCGGGTCTTGGAGTGCGCCGTCAATACCGCTCTTGCTGAGGGAAGGCCCCAGCGCGCGCACGATCACGCGTCCGGGCTTGTCGCCACCGATGATGAAGCCAGCGATCAGGGCTTTGTCGCCCGTGCCAACCAGTCCGCGAGTGGAGATCGCCGCGACGTGGCTCCCATCGCCACCGACGTCGTAAACTTCCAGCAGGGCAACCCCAGTCGTGCTCTGTCGCCCGGACAACACTACGGTGTAGTTACCTGGCTCAAGGG
>JACDHZ010000229.1 GCA_013820755.1 Chthoniobacterales bacterium | reverse complement strand
CATCCGCACGCCTGGGATTTCGCTGACGCGGCGCTCGTCCACGGCCGTCTTCTCGGGCCGGATGGATTGCGCGGCGTGGGTGCGCAGATTTCCTGGACGGTGCCGGTCTCGTGGTATTCGCAGTTCATGCTCGCAGCGCAGAATGGCCGCGGCGGCACCGGTTATTCCTTCCGGTATCCGGGCGAGGACGGCACCTTCTTCGGACGCCTAACGACTGATCGCGAGCTGCGCGGGCTCCAGGATTTCGTCTGGGTGCCGCGCTGGGAAAACTCCGTGAATCTAAGCGACACGCAGACTGTGCTCGCAGGAATTTCCGGAGCTTTTGGCTCCAACGAAACCGGCGCACACGCGCGCACGCAAATCTACGGCGGCGATCTGCTCTACAAATGGAAGAGCCCGCGTGCCGAAGGGGGCTTCCCGTTTGTGAAGTGGCAGACCGAAGGGATGTATCGCCGTTTCGAAGCGGGGCGCGGCGTCGATCAGACTTTTCCACGCGCGGAAACGTTTCACGATTGGGGCATTTACTCGCAGGTGCTCTGGGGTTTCAAGAAAGGCTGGATTGCGGGCTTTCGGGGCGAGCATCTGCAGATGCAACGATCCGGAATCACCGATGACGATGATCGCCAGACACGCTCCCGGATCTCGGCGAACGTGACATTTCTGCCGACGGAGTTCTCCCGGCTGCGGTTGCAGTACAATCACGACTTTCTGGAGGAGAATGATTTCCTCGCAGGGCGCGACGTCGATTCACTTTTCTTCCAATTCGAGTTCATCCTCGGCGCACATGGCGCGCACAAGTTTTGAAAACGCGCCGCATTCAAAGTTGTCATCCTGAGCCGCGAAGACGGCGAAGGACCTCGCATAGCGAGACTGATCACGCAGTGGGAATGCGTTCGATCGGCGCGGGTCGGCGAGGTCCTTCGGCGCGCTCCGCCAGCCTCAGGATGACACGCCACGCCGACTCTCTCTCGCGTTTACCTCTATGAAAAAGCTGATCCATATCCTCACGCTGGCGCTCTTTGCCGGCGCCACGGTCACCGCGCACGCCAAGCTCAACGTCGTCACCACCCTGCCGGATCTCGGTGCGCTCGCGCGTGAGATCGGCGGTGACAAAGTCGACGTCACAACGATGGCCAAGCCGACGGAAGATCCGCACTTTGTCGATGCACGACCGAGCTTCGTGGTGCAGTTGCGCAATGCCGATGTTCTGATCGACGGCGGGGCGGAGCTCGAGCTCGGCTGGTTGCCGCCGCTTCTGCAAAACGCACGCAATCCCAAGCTGGATGTCGGCAAACCCGGCCGGGTGCAGGCTTCGCAAGGCGTGCGCCTGATGAATGTGCCGGCGAACGTCACCCGCGCCGCCGGCGATGTGCACGCGCTCGGCAATCCGCACTTCGCGATTGATCCGATCATCGCGAAAACCATTGCGCAGCACATCGCGCAATCGTTCGCCGCGGTCGATCCGCCGAATGCCCCGGCTTACGACGCGAACTACAAAGAACTCGAAGCGACCATCAACGCGAAGCTCCAGGAATGGGGAACCGCAATGTTGCCGTTCAAAGGCAAGCATGTCGTGGCTTACCACGATTCATGGCCCTACTTCGCCCATCGTTTCGGGATTGAGATCGATCTCTTTCTGGAACCGAAGCCGGGCATTCCACCCTCGCCCTCGCATCTCGCGGAAGTGATCGGGCAAATCAAAGCGCAGGGTCTGAAGGCAATCATTGTCGAGCCCTTCCACGATCGGAAAATCGCGGAAAAGGTGGCGAGCTCGACTGGCGCAAAGGTAGTCGATTTCGCGCAGTATCCAGGCGCGCTGCCGGACACGGACAGCTACGTCAAACTGATGGACGCCCTCGTCTCGCGACTGGCCGCGGCAATGAAATGAGTCTGGTCAGTCGGATGTGCTCGGTCGGCTGCGCCCTCAATCGTGCTCGTGATCTTGATCCTCATCCCGTCCCTCTCTTTCGAGCACGATTACGATCACGAGCAGGAGCACGACTGATGTTGGGAGGGATCGGCCGACCATGTGGGACGTAATGTTCTGGCCAATCGTCGCGTGCGTCCTGCTGCCGTGGCTGCTGGTTTATCTCGGACTGCACGTCGTGCAACGCGGCATCATCTTCATCGATATCGCGATGGCGCAAATGGCCTCGTTAGGCATTTGCGTTGCGCTCCTCTTCCGGTTCGATCTCCACAGCCCGATCACCTTTGGGATTGCCCTTGGGTTCACCTTGTGCGCGGCGGCGCTTTTCTCGCTCACCGGAAAACGCGCCACCCAAATCCCGCAGGAGGCGATCATTGGGATCGCCTATGTCGTGGCGGCGGCGGCGGCCGTGCTCGTGCTCAGCCGTGCGGCGGAAGGCGACGAAGAGATAAAACAGATGCTGGTCGGGAACATCTTGTTAGTCTCGCCCCGCGACGTCTGGATCTGTTTTGGACTCTTCGCGCTTGTGGGGATCTTTCATTTCTCCTTCCGCAAAAATTTTCTTCTTGTCTCCTTCGAGCGCGAGCGCGCGTTTGAAGCCGGACTGCGGGTCCGTTGGTGGGATTTTTTCTTTTACGCCGCCTTCGGTCTTGTCGTAACCAGCTTTGTCCGTATTGCCGGGGTCTTGCTTGTCTTCAGCTATCTGATTGTCCCGGCTGTTTGCGGGATCAATCTAGCCGGCACTCTGACGAAGCGGCTTCTGATTGGATGGATTGTCGCGCTCATCGGTGGCGTGGCCGGATTGTATTTCTCCTTCTATGGCGACTTTCCGTCCGGAGCGGCGATCGTCTGCACCTTCGGCGCGTTGCTGGTTCTGGTGACGTTCGGCGGATTGCTGCGTCCGCGCCACATTCCAGACATGTAGTTCTCATCCCAAGCCGAGCTCGGAACTGCGTCTGGGGAGCACGGGGTGTCACCCCGTTGGTCCAGCGAGTCTCGCCGAAGATCTTAAGTTGGCGCTGGCTGACAGCCATCGCCAACGGCAAATGGCTGACGGCCCATGCTTCTCCGGCCGTCGGAGTCCACATTCAAAGCTGCACGTAGGACGTTTGACCTTCTTCCCTTCAATCCCCACTTCCGGAATTCGGCAGACGCTCGACGGGGGCGCGACTGCAGCCGAGCCCCGGTTGTGCAGCAACAACTGGAGACAGGTGCTAGAAAAAGGATCGCCGTTGGCCGGCGGCCGCCGCCTCTGCTACAACAGCTGCGGGGCCGCTTGCGAAACTATCCGTCTCCGCATAGATACTGCTCCTGTGCGACCTTTGAAAAAAGCCCTCGGCTTGTTGCTTCCACTTCTGCTGATTTGCGCTGCCGCCGCGCCTGCAACCGCGCAAGTGACTCCTGAATACGTCGTCCTCGTCGGCGGCCCTTCCTTGATGCAATGGGAGAAATACAAGGTGGAGCCGCACGATCATTGGTGGGCTAATTTTGTGCGGGCCGGGCGCATTCGAACCGAGCAGCTCCGGGAAAAGTTTGGCCCTGACGCGAAGATCACCTGGCTGGTCTATAAGCAAGGCTACATCGACCGCGGTACGCAGGAGAAGATGGACCTGATCGGTTTCATCGATTCCGTGCGCGACAAGTTTGGCCTGAACCTCGTCTGGTTCCGGAACGGCGACGAGGTCGTAAACTATCTCAACAACGGCCAGCCGCGCGACCGGGTGAAGGTTGCGTTCCTCGAATACTTCGGCCATTCGAACAAGGCTTGTTTCATGTTCGATTACAGCAGCAATGTGGACAGCGCCTCGAAATCGTTCCTGCACCAGAGTCAACTCGGCGGGATCAGTCGCGTTGCCTTTACGAAGGACGCACAGGTTCGCAGCTGGGGTTGCCATACTGGCGAAATGATGTCGCAAAAATGGCGGCAATCGGTTGGTAACCGCATGTGGGGCGTGGTCGGCAAAACGCAGTTCATGACCGACGAGCTGCCGATTATTTCCACGCCTGGCGGCAAGTGGGCGTATTAGGATTTTCGATTGCTGATTGACGGAGCGGCGACACTCTTGTCGCCGATAGAAAAGAAACACGCGACAGGTGCGTCGCGGTTAACATTTCCTGATGACGCGACAC
>JACDHZ010000228.1 GCA_013820755.1 Chthoniobacterales bacterium | reverse complement strand
GACGACGGCCGATCCAAGCATCTCCGCCGGCGCTCTCTCGAGGTACGACTCGAGCAGGCGTTTGATCTTTGCAGCGCCTTCTGCGCCTTCAAAGGTCATCGCGCCGTTTCTCTCCTGGAAGTAACCCAATTCCGCGTAGACCTCGTCCAACAGCGCATCGATTGTAATGCCGCGTGATTTAGCGAGCGCAGCCACTTCGCAGAACATGATCGTTGCGCCGTTTGCATCTTTGTCGCGGACGAAATCGCCGCCGCTGTAGCCGTAACTCTCTTCTCCACCGAATACGTAAAGAGACGAATGCTGGAGTCGCAGCCGTCTTGTCTCTTCTTCTGGCAGGTCGCGATAACGTTCCCGGATTTCAGCGGGGAGTGCCTTCTCATATTTCCCGAGCTTTGCTCCGATGTACTTGAAACCGGTTAGCGTCTCGATGCAGCGAAGCCCAAAGCGTTCTGCGATCACCTTCTGCAGATCAGTCGTGACGAACGTCTTGATGATCACCGCCCGCGACGCGTTCTCCGCGTTCAAAATGCTCTTCTCGAACAGCTTCTTTGTTCGATAATATGCCAACAGCGAGCCAATCTGGTTGCCGGTGAGCAACTTCATCTTGTCCGCGGCGGTTCTCACTGCCACGCCCATCCGATCGCAGTCGGGATCGGTGGCGATAACGAGATCTGCACCCTCATTCTGCGCCTGCTCGATCGCCAGCCGCAATGCCTCGGCGTTCTCAGGATTAGGCGACTTCACGGTCGGGAATCTTCCATCGAACGCGTCCTGTGACGGCACGGTGGTGAACGTAAATCCCAGCCGTTCGAGAAGAGGCTTGATGGTTACGCCGCCGGTGCCGTGAATTGGCGTGAACACGATGCGCAAATCGCGTGCTGATCGGACGAGCTCCCGGTCGAGAATCAAAGTCTCGAGCCGTTCCATATACGCTTCGTCCACCTCTGCGCTGAGCGCGACGACGTTTCCTTGCTGCAAAGGCGGCAGGGGAGCATAGGTTTCGCCTCTGACCGCGTTCACCTTTGCGATGATGCCGCTGGCGTGCGGGTCCACTACTTGCGCGCCGTCGTCGAAGTAGACCTTGTAGCCATTGTCGTGTGGCGGGTTGTGACTGGCCGTGATGACGATCCCCGCGCTGGCGCGCAGATATCGCACCGCAAATGACAATTCCGGCGTCGACCGCGGTCCATCGAACACGCACGCGTCGCAGCCGTTTTCCGCCGCAACCTTTGCAGCCAAGGCGGCGAACTCGCGCGAGAAAAACCGCGTGTCGTGGGCGATCACAATCTTCGGTTTTCCACTTGCCGCCCTGCCCGCGAACCATTCGCGTAAGTATGCTACCAGCCCCTGAGTCGCGCGGCTGATGTTATAATAGTTCATCGAGTTGGTGCCGACGCATGGGAACTCGGGGCGACCCAGTTCAGCCAGGGTCCCGCGCTCCGTTTCGGTCAGCACCTTTCCGATGGTGCGGCCGCGCAATCCGCCGGTGCCAAATGCGAGCGTCTTGTAGAAGCGGTCATTCAACTCGTTCCACTCACCGCTTTCCACCAACTCCGCGACGACGTTTCGGTAGAATGCCGAAGTCGCGCCCGCTAGTAACGCCGTGATATTTTCGACGGCTGACGCCATCAGGCGGTCATCAGCCGCAGCAGATCGGATGTGATCATCTACCTGTATCGCCACAATTCCCGCACCATTGCGGCACGCCCGGCGTTTGCAAGCGCCTGATGAATACCGAAGACGAGTCTCGTCCGCACAATTTGCGCGACGCTTCGCGCGAGCGGGTTAACAGTTTCCGATGCGTGATGTGTTCGAGGGCGCCGCGACGAACCCGCCCGTCGGCGAAGAAGCTGCGGAACAACGCGGACCTTCAGCAACGCCGGTGTTCGGCGTCCTCGCGGCGCTCAGCTTCGCACACCTTCTAAACGACACGATGCAGTCGTTGATACCGGCCATCTACCCGATCCTGAAGACGGAATTGCAGCTCGATTTTCGCCACATCGGTCTGATCACGCTCGTGAATCAGCTCACTGCGTCGATTCTTCAGCCCTTCGTCGGGCTGTACACCGATCGCCGGCCACAGCCGTACTCGCTCGCGATGGGCATGAGTTTCACGCTCGTAGGGTTGGTTGTGCTTTCGTTGGCAGACAGTCTATCGCTGGTGCTTTTCGCGGTAGCATTTGTCGGCATCGGCTCGTCGGTGTTCCACCCGGAGGCGTCGCGCGTTGCGCACCTGAGCTCCGGTGGCCGGCATGGCTTCGCACAATCGCTCTTCCAGGTGGGCGGCAACGCTGGGAGCTCGCTGGGCCCGCTGCTCGCGGCAGTGATCGTCGTCGCTCGCGGCCAAACTTCAGTGATTTGGTTTTCGCTCCTCGCGCTGCTTGGCATTGTGGTCCTCACGCGCGTTGGCCGCTGGTATGGCCGGACACTTGCGGCGCGGCACAACTCCATCTCTGGAGGTCGTCACGCCGCCTATGTGTCACCGGTGCCGCGCAGGCGCGTGATCTTCTCGTTAGGCATCTTGATTACTCTGATCTTCTCGAAGTACTTCTATCTCGCGAGCATGTCGAGCTATTACACGTTCTTCTTGATTGAGAAGTTCGGCGTGTCGGTGAAGAACGCGCAGCTGCATCTCTTCATTTTCCTGTTCGCCATCGCAGCGGGCACTTTTCTCGGCGGACCGATCGGGGATCGCATTGGACGCAAAACCGTCATATGGGTGTCGATTCTCGGCGTGGCTCCATTCGCGATCGCGCTCCCATATGCCAGCCTCTTCTGGTCGTCCGTCCTCACAGCAACGATCGGTCTTGTTATTTCGTCAGCGTTTTCTGCGATCCTGGTTTACGCGCAGGAGCTGGTGCCCGGGAAAGTAGGGCTCATGGCCGGCCTCTTCTTTGGCTTGGCTTTTGGCATCGCGGGGATTGGATCCGCCGTGCTCGGCGCCGTAGCCGATCGGTGCGGAATGCCGTTCGTATTCCAAGTTTGCTCGTATCTGCCCTTGATCGGGTTGTTGACGGCCTGTTTGCCGAACCTCGAGCGGGCGAAGGTTCTATCCGAAAGACACGCACCTAAGCGGCGCGATGTCCGTTGATTAGTGCTGTGACACCGTGCACTCACCCACCAGGCCGAGGCGCTGCGCGTCTTTTTGCAACGCAGCGATCACCCTCGAGATCAGGTCTTCCAACGGCATTTGCATCTCCGAAGCGCCACGCTCGATGTCATCGCGATTCACCGCGCGCGCGAACGCTTTGTCCTTCATTTTCTTCTTAACGCTGGTGACGTCCACTTCGCGGAGGCTCTTTGACGGCCGGACGCGCGCGACTGCCATAACAAAGCCGCTTAGCTCGTCGACAGCGTAGAGGGTTCGCTCCATTGGTGTCTCCCGTGGTACTTGTGCGTAATCAGCATGGGAGAGGATCGCGCGGCAGATTTCTTCGCTCCAGCCGTTCGCTCGCAACCATGCTACGCCTGTGAAAGGATGGCCTGCGGTTGCGCTCTGCTCGAGGTTCGGGTGCCGCTCATAATCCATGTCGTGCAACAACCCGACTGCTTCCCAGAGATCTGCATCAGCGTCGCTGCCGCCGCTAGTCGCGAAATAGCACATCGAGTCCGCCACGGCGTAACAGTGGCGCCGCAAGCTGTCCGACTGCACCCAGTCGTGAAGGATGGCTAATGCGCGTTCGGCTAGCATTTGATTCTGGCGGAGGGGGTGGGATTCGAACCCACGAGGGCTTGCGCCCTGCCGGTTTTCAAGACCGGAGCCATCAACCGCTCGACCACCCCTCCGTGTGCGCTGCTGCCGAGCATTCTGTCACTCGCGCGCTGATCGGCAAGCAGCTCTGCGCTTCGCGCGAATCTCTTGCCGATCAAAAACGACCGGTGAACGGCAATAACACTGCAAGCGACACCTGCACCAAAAATTGTCGCCGCAGCGTAGCTCTATGACCACCGCTAGCCAGGTGAACATGTTCATGTGAACGTAATAAATGGAAGACTCGAGAGAATGACTCCAGGACGGACCTCGCACTAGCTGCAGGCACGACATGCGCGCAACCCATCCAGCAGCAGCGCGGCCGCGAACA
>JACDHZ010000227.1 GCA_013820755.1 Chthoniobacterales bacterium | reverse complement strand
GGCCGAGTTCGGATCGCTTCCTCAAATTCGGAGGATCGGTGAGATCAACGCCTCTTGGGGGCGAACGACCGCGCAATTCGGCATCGTTCCGATGCAGTGAAAGCGTCGACTCGGTTTGCGTATGTGTGCGCTCCCGAGGAAATTGATGTATGTCCTTCGCATCCGTGCTCGACGAGCTTCCTTTGAGGAAGGCGGCGCGCGTCCGCAGGTTTGAGCGCCTGCTTTCCTCTGTGTCGGATACGGGACTGGAGGAGCTTGCGCGCGAGTCGCGAGTTCTCACGCGGCAAAACTTTGGTCGTACGATGCGCTTATTCGCGCCGCTCTATCTTTCGAACGAATGCATTAACAATTGCAGCTACTGCGGATTCTCGCGTGACAACCCGATCCTGCGAGTCACGCTTGATCTCGAACAGGTGCTGGCTGAAGCGAGACATCTCGCGAAGCAAGGCTTTCGACAGATTCTGCTCGTAGCAGGCGAGCACCCGAAGTTGGTCAGCAGCACCTATCTTGCCGACTGCGTTCGTGCGCTGAGTGCGGAATTCCCGTCAGTCGCGATCGAAGTGGGGCCGATGGAAAAGAATGAGTATGCACCCATCGTGGAGGCAGGTGCCGAGGCGCTCGTTGTTTACCAGGAGACCTATGATCGCGCGAAGTATGCCGAAATGCACACCTCTGGCCCGAAGCGCGATTTTGATTGGCGCCTTGGTTGCCCTGTCCGGGGATATGAAGCTGGCTTCCGTCGAATTGGGATCGGCGCTCTGTTTGGGTTGGCCGAGTGGCGCAGCGAAGCCATCGCACTGGCTGCGCACGTGGATTATCTCCTTAAACAGTGCTGGCAGGCGCAGATCAGCGTCAGCTTACCGCGGCTGCGCCCGGCGGCTGGCGGTTTTCATCCGAAGTTTTCCCTGACGGACCGCGAACTCGCGCAGCTGGTTTGCGTGTTACGGATTACCTTCCCGCAAATTGGAATTGTCCTCAGCACTCGGGAACGTGCTTCGTTGCGCGATGCCCTGGTGCCGCTCGGCGTCACGATGATGAGCGCGGGGAGCCACACGGAGCCGGGTGGCTACACGCGCCAAGGCGTCAACAATCTTCACCGAACGATTCGCGGCCGAATCGTCGCGCCGGATTTCGCAAATGGTTCGGATCAGCTCGCCACCGGTCAGTTTGAAATTAGTGATGACCGCGCGCCGGCTGAGATCGCGGAGGTGTTGCGCGGCAGTGGATTGGAGCCGGTGTGGAAAGATTGGGATCAAGCCCTGCTCGCTCAATGACGGTGTGGTTGAATGGAGAGAATAGGGATACTCGCGGAGCGCGCAACGTCGCCGAGCTCGCTCAAAAATACGGCCTTGAACCGCACACAATCCTCATCGAGCACAACGGCGTCGCGTTGCATCAGCGCGAATGGATTGAGCGGACGCTATCCGAGGCTGACCGTGTGGAGTTCATCAGAGTTGTCGCAGGGGGATAAGGCGGACGCGGCCATCGGCATCGCCGGTAAACCCGCGATCAATGCATCGCGCTCAAGCGACCGCTTTTACCAGCACCCGTACGCCGTCACTCGAGACCACAGTGATCGCCTCGTGGGCAGCGACGAACTCTCCATCTGTAACGACATCAACGACTTCATCTACAAAGCGAGCCTTTCCGCTCGGCCGCAATGTTGTAAGAGCGATGCCGCGGGTCCCCGCGGGGACAATCGGTACACCGAATTGCCGCGCGTGTGCTGCAAACGAAGGGCCGGATGGTATATCAGCCGATAGAACAAAGCGCCGATATGCCGAAGTGCGTGGGAGAAACCGAGCCAGCAGCACAATGAGCACCGCTGCCGCAACGATCGCGATGAGGAGATTCAGCACGGGCACGGCAAGCATGGCGCCACTCGGCAGAAAATTCTGCCCGGGGTACCGGTCAATCATCGCCCAAAGCAGCGACCCGAGCATCAAAAACACTCCGACAAGGCCAATTAAAATTGTTGTGTGCGCAAATACGAAGATCTCCGCAAGTACGAAACAAACACCGACCGCAAACAGCCCAACTACCTCCCATCCAGCCAAACCCGCAAAGTAGTGGCCGAAGAAAAACAGCGCAAAACAGACCGCCGACGCGATGCCGGGCAAAGTGGCTCCCGGAATCTTAAATTCGAGGTACGCACCGATTATGCCGCCCAGAAGGAGTAGCGGTGCGAGCGCGGTGATCCAGAACGCGAGCCGCTCAAAGCCCGCGGGTTCGAAGCGGGTCAGTTTTCCGCCCAGCGCCGCCTTGCCCATTACATCGGCAATGGATTCCGCAACTCCATCTGCGAGCACCGGCTTGTCGTCGATAAGTGCTGTGGCTTCCTGCGCATTCAACGTGAGGAGCGATCCTTTGGCGTGCAGGGTCTGTTCGCCCACTTTCACTTCCTTCTCCTTGTTCATGAACGCTTCGCCGACATCGGGATTGTGACCGTTACGAGTGGCTGAGCTGCGGATGAGAGCAGACCAATACGAGATTGTTTTATCGCGTGCCGTCACAGAGAGATCCGAGCCGTCCGAGAGAATCGGAGCTGCGGCTCCGATCGCACTTACCGGCGCCATGTAGATGTGCTGCGTGGCCAAAGCGATAAGCGCGCCTGCCGAGCCGGCGTTGCTGTTAACGAACGTAAACGTCGGGATCGTGGCATGGTTAAGCAAATTGGTGATCTTCTCGGCCGTATCCAGTCGTCCGCCGTATGTATCCATCTCGATAATCATGGCCGCCGCTCCTGCGCTCTCCGCGGCTTTTTGCGCTCTCCGTAAAAACAGAAAAGTCGGCGGAGCGATTTCTCCCCGGAGAGGGATCGCAACGATGTCGCCACGGCCAATCCGCTCGCGGTCTCCAGCAAAAGCAAAGCTCGGCACCAAAGAAACCGCGATGAGAAGGAGAGAAATCAATGTTCTCATAAGGCACGGAACGTTCCGATGGAAGCGAGACGACGGTGCATTAGCTTGCAATCTGGCACTCGCTCCAACGAGCGAAAAGCAAATCAGCATGGGCTCCATCCCCACACACAATATCGAGCAAATCGCAGCGGCGAATGACATTGTCGAAGTGATCGGCACTTATTTCCCGCTTAAACGCGCCGGCTCCAGCTACAAGGCGCTCTGTCCTTTCCATCAGGAAAAGACCCCATCGTTTCACGTGAACCGGCAACGGCAGTCGTTTCACTGCTTCGGCTGCGGAGTCGGGGGAAGCGTTTTTCGGTTCGTGATGGATTACGAGCACCTCGATTTTCCCTCGGCAGTGAAGAAGCTTGGCGCGTGCGCCGGGATTCCAGTTATCGAGGAGCGAAGTAGCAGCGGCGGCACGGATGATCGCCAACATGAGCTCCGACGCACGCTGCTGCGGTTGCACGCCGAAGCAGCGGAGTGGTTTCACGAGAACCTTCTGAAGCAAGGTTGGGCTGCTCCCGCGCGTGAGTACCTGAAGAAGCGTGACATCGACGGGAACGTCGCCCTCAGCTGGCAAATCGGTTTCGCACCTGAGAGCTGGGATGCGCTGCTAAAATGGGGGCTCGAGCAAGGGTATCGACGCGTCGAGATCATACAGAGCGGGCTGGTGAAACTTCGCGATGAAGAGCGTTCTGATGGTGACGTGTACGATCGATTCCGGAACCGCGTAATGTTCCCAATCAGCAACGCCGAGGGGGAAGTGATTGCGTTCAGCGGTCGAGCGATAGGCAACGATGCCGAAACTGCAAAGTATCTGAACTCACCGGAGACTCCGCTGTTCCGGAAGGGGAATGTGCTCTTCGGTCTGCACAAGAGCAAGCGCGCACTCATCGAGGCAAACTCCGCAATAGTCTGCGAAGGACAGCTGGATTTGATTACGCTTTTCGAAGCCGGAATTCGTAACGTTGTTGCGCCACAGGGCACGGCGTTCACTGATAACCAGGCACGGATACTCAAGCGCTTCGTCGAGGAAGTGGTTCTTTGTTTTGACGCTGACGCTGCGGGTCAAAAAGCGGCGGAGCGTTCGATGGAATCCTTGCTCCAGAGCGATCTGATCGTGCGCGTCGCCGAGATGCCGGCCGGTGAAGATCCGGATTCCATTGTGCGCACAAGGGGTCGCGAGGAGTTCGTG
>JACDHZ010000007.1 GCA_013820755.1 Chthoniobacterales bacterium | reverse complement strand
TGTGCCAAGCGGCGGTTCGCGCATTGCCCGCGCTTGGTGGCTAAAAAAGCACGCGACTGCTCGAGAGGCGTCACTCCTGCGATTCGCTTAATTTGGAGAGGACGTTCACGACGGAAGACTTGGCTGGCACGGCCTGTTTGACCCGATGAGCGGGTTACGGTCAACGGCGTCACGCCGTCCGGTCAATCGCCTGTTTGGAATTTTGCCACGGTCTGGCTGCAAACGTCACGTTTGGCCCAAACTTACGCTCCACATTGCCTTTCCAAAAGTCTTCGAGGCATCGTTGGTCAGCATTGGCTTGTACGAGCAGGCGAGTTGTCGAGCGCCACCGCCCACGCGCGCACCTGCCGGGCCACCACCGTCCTGCTCGCCACGGGCACTTTGCGGCCCATTGCGCATTGACCCGCATCTGGAATCGGCGGCCATGCACGAAAGGCAGATCGAGGAGTTCGACCTTGAGCCTGGCTCCGGTGAAATGATTCTTAGGGACCATGCTGTAGCGCGGTTTGGGACGAGACACGGTCCCTTGTATCGCCGCAACTCCGTTTCGACCAGCATAATACTTAAAGCGCCCGTGCACGCGAAGATTCCCTCGCGCGCGTATCGTCCTCGTCCGCGGCCTATAAGTAGTTAGGCGAATGAAACGCCTCGTCGCTGTTTCTATTCTCTCGCTGTTCGCCTCATTGGCGTTGCTGCTGAGGCACCGGAGAAAGTGACGGTTCGCCAGCTATTGGCGAACCCCCACCGTTACGATCGCCGGGTCGTTGACGTGAGTGGCTATTACATCTGCGGCATGGAGGATCGTGATCTCTGCCCGATTTCAGCACTGCGAAGCGTCGTGTCACGATATCGGCATCGGACCCTCCAGAACAGCCACGCAAAATGGATACGGGCAGCTGGAAGCTCGCAGGAAGCACACCCACCATGAAGCCACCGAGAGATTCATTCCATACCGGCGACCAAAAAGCAGTCCTGGCGTATTACGCAGCTCGGTAAACAATGCCTTGTCTTTGTGATGGTTCGTCAATGTCTTACGTCCTACAACGACTCAGATGATTGCCACGTCCGCATCTAAAAGGCGAAGCAGCGAGCCGCGAGCCGCGCTGCGATCTATATTGTGCGTGTTTGCCATCCAACCTTTTGCTCCGTGGCCCGGTTCTCAGGGCTCGCGGTCGCTGATCTTGTGTCTCGTTGATGTTTACGCGTTGAGGGATCAAGACCATGAAAGCGAACGAATTTCGTGCCATAGCACTGAGCATGGCTGAGGCATCTGAAAGCGCCCACATGGGACATCCCGATTTTCGAGTCGGCGGAAAGATCTTTGCTAGCCTCGGCTATCCCGATGACAGCTTTGGAGCGGTTATGCTTGCGTCTGAGGAGCAAGAGAAGCTACTTCGAGCGCATCCAGGTATCTTCACCCCCGCGAACGGCGCTTGGGGGCGACGCGGCAGCACATGCGTTCGGCTCGACGCAGTCCGCGCGCCCACGCTTCGAAAGGCCATCGCCGCCGCTTGGCGGACGCGAGCACCGAAGCGCCTCACCGAGCAGCATCGCTGATCACTGACTGACGCACGCTCTCGGTTCCCATCATCTAACCAGGCGATGCAGCCAACCTTCTAAGAGCGTCACTCCTGCGATTCGCTTAATTTCGCGAGGACGTTCAGATCTTCGAGCGTTGTTGTGTCGCCGGTTACTGCTTTACCGCTGGCGATCTCCTTCAATAAACGGCGCATGATTTTCCCGCTTCGGGTCTTCGGTAAACCCTCCGCGAATCGCACTTCGTCGGGCTTGGCAATGGCACCGATGTGCGCGCCGACGTGGTTTCGTAGTTCTTCCTTCAACGAAGGGGTCGCGTTGACGCCGCTCTTCACCGTCACAAAGGCAACAACACCATGGCCCTTCAATTCATCCGGCCGGCCTACGACCGCAGCTTCAGCTACCTGAGGGTGACTCACCAGCGCGCTCTCGATTTCAGATGTGCCAAGCCGATGGCCTGCAACGTTCAGTACGTCGTCGATGCGGCCGACAATCCAGAAGTATCCATCCTTGTCGCGCCGCGCGCCATCCCCAGTGAGATAGCTGCCTTTGAATTCGCTCCAGTACTGTTTTTTGTAGCGTTCCTTGTCGCCGTAGATGGTGCGCAGCATTGAAGGCCACGGTTTGCGAACGATCAGCTTACCCCCGACGTTTGGTCCGACTTCGTTACCTGCCTCGTCGACAATCACTGGATCAATTCCGAAGAACGGCAGCGTCGCACTGCCTGGCTTGGTCGGCATCGCTCCAGGTAGTGGCGAGATCATTATCCCGCCAGTCTCCGTCTGCCACCAGGTGTCTACGATTGGACAACGACTAGCGCCGATCTTCTGGTGATACCACATCCAGGCCTCGGGGTTAATCGGTTCCCCTACAGAACCGAGAAGACGCAACGACGAAAGATCATGCTTTTCGATCCATTCGTCGCCCCAGCGAATGAACGCACGGATCGCCGTCGGCGCGGTGTAGAAGATGTTAACGCTGTATTCTTCGATCAGGCGCCAGAAACGGTCGGGCTCCGGCCAGTTCGGGGCGCCTTCATACATCAAGGTGGTGGCGCCGTTCGCGAGCGGCCCGTAGACGACATAGCTGTGGCCAGTCACCCAGCCGACGTCGGCCGTGCACCAATAGACATCGTCGTCGCGCAGATCGAATACATACTTCGTCGAGCTGTAAGTACCGACTAGATATCCGCCAGTCGTGTGCAGAATACCTTTCGGCTTCCCGGTCGAGCCGCTGGTGTAAAGGATGTAGAGCGGATGCTCGCTGTCCAGAGCCGCCGGAGGGCAGTGGGCGTTCACATATTCGAGTTCGCGATGCCACCAGACGTCGCGGCCTTCTTCGATGTGAATGTCGTTGCCCGCCCTGCGAACGACGATCACTCGCTTGATCGAACTGCCGCCGCGCAGCGCGTCATCGACATTCTTCTTCAACGGAACGATCGCGCCGCGCCGGTAACTTCCGTCAGCGGTTATCACGGCTGTAGCACCGCTGTCGGCGATTCGGTCGCGAATGCTGTCAGCGCTGAACCCGCCGAAGACGACGGAGTGGACGGCGCCGATCCGCGCGCAGGCCAGCATGGCGATGGCAGCCTCGGGAATTGTCGGGAGATAGATGATGACGCGATCGCCTTTGCGAATCTGGTTCCGCTTCAGAACATTTGCTAAACGGCAGACGTCGCGATGCAATTGCTGGTACGTGAGCGTCCGCTTGTCGCCCGGCTCGCCTTCCCAGATGATCGCCGCTTTGTTGCGGGTTGGTCCGTGCAGATGTCGATCGAGGCAATTTTCCGACACGTTCAGCTTTCCGCCGACGAACCACTTCGCAAACGGCGGTTTCCATTCCAAAACGTTTTTCCAGGGAGCCCGCCACGTGAGTTCGCGTGCTTCGCGCGCCCAGAACTTCTCGGGCGCCTTGATCGATTCGCGATATCGGCGCTGGTAATCCTCCATGCTGCCGATCCGAGCTTTTCGCGCGAAGTCGCGCGATGGTTTGAAGACCCGCTTCTCGATCAGGTGCGATTCGATGTTATTGTCCATGCGTCAGCGACAGCAGGCTAAACACGTAGTTCGGTGCGGCGGCAAGTGTACGCTGCCAGCCAGCCGTTGCGTTTCCGTTTGTCGGCTGCAGTGAACGACAGCATCGTGGCGGCATGAGTGACCACGTTTACAAGAAGATCGAGCTCGTCGGCTCGTCTCCCACGAGCATCGAGGAAGCCGTCGCGAACGCCATCACGCGCGCTGGTCAGACCGTGCGCAACATGCGCTGGTTCGAAGTCACCGAGACGCGCGGCCATGTCGAGGACGGCAGGATCGGTCACTGGCAGGTCACAGTATCGGTGGGCTTCACGCTGGACTAGCGCATGCAGCCAAAATGCCTGACCCCCGAGAAGGTTTGCGCACGCGGGTGATCAACCACGTAGCGCGAACTGCGCTACGCCTCGTCCTGCTGTGCAGCCTTGTATAGCTTGGTCGCGCCGTAGATCAGAATCGCGGGCTTCATCGCCATCAAGGTAAGACGCGCGAACCCGCCAAGAATTCGGACAACAGGCAAGCGGTCCAAAATCAGTCCCGCAACCACGGCGTAGGCGACCGCGCGCGTCGGGTTCTCGCGAACGTAACCCTCGGTCTGCTCCATGAGCTGCTCCCATTGATCCTTCGTGTAACGGAGCCCGCGCTCCGCGATATCTTCGGTCGTTCCGGCAACTTGTTCGTCCATCTTACCTTTTCTTCGAAGCGTAAGCCCTTTTTGCGTGTTCCAAATTGCTCAGTGGAGTGTGAGCCAGACCGTCCGCGCCCCCGTTCCTGGAGGAAAATCCGGCAGAGGCGCCTCGCTGTGAAGTCGTCCTGCGCGGCGGCTCGCTTTGAGACAAAAGCGCGCCATCACCTCCAGAGCTCGCTCGGTTAGTTTGGTGCAATTGGTGGAGAGCAGGATCTTCCCATCCCTTGCGGCGACTTCCAGCGCCTGCGAAAGGAGAGTCTCGAAGTCCTGTTCGACTTGAAAAGATTTGCCGCGGTGGGTGCGCGAAAACGTGGGTGGGTCCAGGATGATGACATCGAATTTCTCACCTTTCCGCAGCAGCCGTGGGAGGTATTCGATTACATCCTCTGCGATGAAGCGGTGGCCGGTGATCGTCAGGCCATTAAGGGTGAAGTTCTCCTGGCCTCGTGCGAGGGATTTTTTCGACAAATCCACGCTGAGAGTCTTCGACCCCGCGTCAGCTGCGGCGACCGAAAACGCGCAGGTGTAGGCAAAGCAATTTAGCAGCGTTCGCGATTTTAGCTGCCGCACGTATGAGCGGTTGTGTCTTTGATCCACGAACAGCCCAACGGAATAGCCCGCTTCGAAATCTATCCCGTACCGGAGCTGCCGTTCAGTTGCGCTGGTCTGCAAGTTTGATTCCTGATCACTCACGACCAGCCGCGGCGACTCGCGCTCAGCATTCCGTTTCGGAAGGAACCGCGCAAAAACCCGCGTCACCTTGAAACCGACTGCAAGTGCCCAGAGATACAGCTCGCTCGTCATGCGTTCCTGGGCATTCTCCGTCTTGTACGATACGAGGATGTCTGTGCCGTAGCGGTCGACCCAGCCGTCAAGATACGTGCAGATACGGTATGCATCCGTTCCTTCCGCTTCGAACGCCTTTACGAGAGCGGGATCTATCCAGTCGGACATCCTCATTAGTAAACGGAGTACAGCGAGGAATCGGAGAGCGGAGCTGCCGCGCGTGCCTCTAGGCGCTCCGCGTCCTTGCTGCCGAAGAGCAGCACGATACAATGGCGCGCGCCCCCGCCGGGCCGGTGCGGGAGCGCGATCATGTACGAAGTCACTGTGCGCGTGCCTGCGAGCACCTCGAATCTTGGCCCCGGTTTTGATTGCCTAGGCCTCGCACTGCGACTTTATAACTACGTCACGGTGCGCCGCGGGCACGCAAAAACGCCGCTGCCAATAGCGTCCGACGCGGCGGACCTTTTCTTCAAGCGCTCTGGGGCGAAGAAGTTCCAACTTTCCTGCACGATCGGTGGAGATGTTCCCGCTTCGCGCGGGCTGGGCAGCAGCGCGAGCGTGCGCACCGGCGTCCTGCACGGCTTGAATGAACTTGCGGGTCGCGTGCTCTCCCGCGAGCAGATATTCCAGCTTTGCGCTGAGTTGGAGCGGCACCCTGATAATGCCGCGCCTGCTGCGTTCGGCGGCTTCAATGTCGTGCGTGCCGCTGGACGACAACGCTTTCCCGTCTCTTCGGAGCTGCAGATCGTTCTCTTGATTCCGGCATTCGAAGTACGAACTGCCGATGCACGTGCGCTGCTACCGGATCGGTTGCGCCGTTTGGATGCAGTGGAGAGTTGCGGCAATGCGTGTGCGATTGCCGCGGCGTTCGCATCCCAAAGCTACGGGCATCTCCGTGGCGCGTTTACCGATAAGTTTCACCAGCCGTTCAGGAAAACGCTTGTGCCGTTCTTCGATGATGTCGTCGGCGCCGCCGAAGACGCCGGCGCGTTGGGAGCGTTCTTGAGTGGTTCCGGCTCGACGATCGGTGCCGTGACGCTTCGCCACATGAAGCAGGTAGCCGATGCGATGGCCGCCGCGGCCCAAAACAGTGCGCGCGTAATCATAACGCGCGCCGACAACCGGGGCGCTCGCGTGGTATCGCGCGCTCGGCAGTCGGCCGCAAACCTTCATGAGCCAGCGCGCTGAGAGCCTCGAGCAATTCGCGATCGACGTGATCCTGAATCGGCGTCACGGAATGCGTGCAACGCTGCTTCGCGGACTCCTCTATGCGCTCTCCTTTGTGTACGAGCGGATCGTCCAGTTTCGCCTCTTTCTATATAGGCATCGCATTCTGCGGGAGCGCACCCTTGGCTGCCTGGTTGTAAGTATAGGGAACCTCACTGTTGGAGGAACGGGCAAGACGCCGATAGTCGAGAAATTCGCGCACGCTCTGCGCAACGGCGGCCGCCGAGTAGCTATCCTGAGTCGCGGCTATAAGAGCGTTCCTCCGGCACCGGCCAGACGCCGACTGTTCCGAAAAAAAGCGCCATCGCCGCCGCGCGTAGTTTCCGACGGTAAAACACTGCTGCTCGACTCCCTCACGGCTGGAGACGAGCCGTATATGCTGGCCAATAACCTCAAAGACGTCATCGTTCTCGTCGACAAGGACCGGGTAAAGAGCGGCCTGTTTGCGATTAAGGAACTCGGCGCCGACACATTGCTCCTCGATGATGGGCTGCAATACCTGCACCTCAGGCACCGGCTCGACATCGTACTCATCGATCGGCAGGCGCCGTTTGGAAATGAATACCTGCTGCCGCGTGGAACATTGCGTGAGCCGCGGCGAAATTTGCGCCGCGCGAGCTACATCTTCATCACCAAATGCACCGGTGAGCCTAACGATGAACTAATCACCCGCATCCGGCGCTACAACCGGACCGCGGAGATCATCGAGTGCGCGCACAAGCCGCTGCACCTGCAAAACTCTTTCACCGCTGAGCGGTTGCCACTCGAGAATTTGCACAATGCGTTCATCGGTTCGCTGTGCGGCATTGCGGCGCCCGACAGCTTTGAGGGCGGATTGCAAAAACTGGGTGCCCGCATCGAGCTCGCCAAACGATATACCGACCACCACCGATATAGTGAAGCGGAGCTGCAGTCCTTCATCAATCGGTGTGTCCGTCGAGATCTCGCGATGATCGTCACCACGGAGAAAGATGCTGTACGCTTTCCGCGCCTCATGTCACCGGAAGTGCCGATTTACTTCCTTCGAGTCGAGATCGAAATCCTCAGCGGCCACGAGAGCTGGGAACACTGCGTCGCGCGCATCTGCAAACCGCAGCCGATCCTCTCGCCTCAACGGTTCTTTTCGTAATAGCGACCGACCGCGCGGCCTGTAAAGCGTGCGACGCAGCCAAAGGGTGGATGGCAAACACTCAGAACGTAGATCGCAGCGCTGCTCGCGGGTCGCTGCATCGCCTGGTCAGGTGTTTGTTTCAAGCGTATCGTCATTCGCCCAATACCAGTAGTCGCTCGGCTCGAATCGGGCGCCACAGCCGCAGAAATCTTCCCCAAAATATGTCTGTGTCCTGCGACATCGCGGACAAATCACCGTCCGAACCGCAGATCGCCGTCTAGTTTGGCGTCCACCGACAGCTTGTCGGTTGGAGGCTACTCAATTATGACTTCGCGAAATAAATCAGCCGTATCACGAGGACAACTTGCAGGTGCTGCGGAGCATAGCGCGAACAAATTGATTGATTTGATCCAATAGATCCGGCGTTTAACTCGGAGCGCGATTACAGCCTGCCCTTCAAGTCCCACTGCCACGCGTTGATCTGGTTCGTTTAACCATTCCATGACTCCCGAGCACCTTGGTTTGATCACGTTCTGCATCCTTATCGTTGCCTTCCTCTACTCGTGCGTAGGGCACGCCGGGGCTTCCGGTTACATCGCTGTCCTGTCGCTCTTCAGCCTTGCTCCCGCTGCCATCAAGCCGACCGCCCTGGTGCTGAATATCCTCGTGGCATGTCTCGGCACCTGCCAGTTTCTGCGGGCTGGCCATTTCTCGTGGCGGCTCTTCTGGCCGTTTGCGATCCTCTCGGTCCCGTGCGCCTTTCTCGGCGGCTACCTCAATCTGCCCACTCACCTTTTTAAGGTGCTTGTCGGCGTCGTTCTGCTTTTCTCCGCGCTGCGCTTCTTCCTCAGCCCCTCGGCTGACATCGAGCCGCACGACCCTTCCCGGCCCGTCGCAGTCGGCACCGGTGCAGCGCTGGGCCTGCTCTCCGGCCTTACCGGCACCGGCGGCGGCATTTTTCTCACTCCGCTGCTTATCTTCATGCATTGGGCGCGCACGAAGACGGCGTCCGCTCTTTCCGTGGTCTTCATCCTCGTGAACTCGCTGGCAGGACTGTTCGGTAACTTCACGGCCACGAAGTCATTTCCCGTCTTTGCCTGGCCCTTCGCTCTCGCCGCGGTCGTCGGGGGAGGGTTCGGCTCCTATCTCGGCAGCAACCGGTTTCAAGTCACGATCATCAAGCGACTTCTGGCTGTCGTGCTGACTATTGCGGGGTTCAAACTAATCTTTACGCGGTAAGTAAAAGGGGCTGCAGCCTGCTCTTCATGTCACACCTCCAGCACAGCGAGTAATTCCTTCACCGTGGCTTCGATGAGGTCGCACGTGATTGAACTCCGCCGGCTCCATCTGCCTTGGATCGGGAATGTGCCAGTCTTCTCGCATTTTCGCCGGAATCCACGGCGAAGACGGAGTAGAGGTATTCAGCGCCGGGTCCCGTCCGTCCGGCGTCATCAACCCAAAGGCAATCGCTGTGATGCGCAAGATCGGCTACGACCTCACACGCACTCATCGAAGACGCTCATCGATCGTCCACGGGGCGAATATAATTTGTCGCCACGATGGGATGCGGCGACTCATGCCTCGTGGATCGCGGCAAAGCCCTGCGCCATCTGGCTGCGGTTCGAGTTTTCGACGCAGACAAATAGAAGACGTTTACGCTGACGGGGTTTTCTTTGCAGGGCAGAAGCTGGCGTGGCGAGCGGGCGTGAGGGATCGCGTGCGCGAGAAAGCTGGAGATCAACTCAAGAAGGCAAAAAGGAGAAGCGACGAATGAGCAGGAGACGCTGAATTACACTGCGCGTTCAGACGGCACGGACGGCTGAAGACGGCGATCGCTACTTGGTGAGAGTCGAAAGCGTTTTTCTGCTGTGTGAGTCGAATCACTCGGGATCGGGAATCTCCGACCTGTGTTGCAGTCGTCGCAGATCGAAGCCAGCGGCCTGCCTTTCCAATCGGGCGGCCCCTCATCGATGACCGTCCCGCATTTCACACAGATAATCCTAAATCGCCCCGGCATTCTACCGAATCGCAGCCATGGCCAAGATCAGCCGGCAAAAATTCGAGATAGTCTTGATGTATGACGCGGTAATCAATCGTCGCGCGCCGAACCTTCAGAAAGCAAAAGGATGATCACCGTCAGGGAGAAGAGCAGAGAGCTTGCTACCTTCGAGCACGGTCTGCGCACGTCGAAGGGCTCCGGAGTGGAATTGAGTTCGCCTATGTGGAACCGAGCGCACTATTGTGCTGTGGTTACCCTAGTTCCCTAGAACGTGACGGATGCGCTCGCACTTGGAAAAGGGGAGGTGGGAAGCCGGGCAGATGAGACGGTTAGCCCCCCTGACTCCGCCACTGCCCTGCGAGTTTGCGAACGGGAGACCGTGCGCGATGCAGGGTTCGAACCTGCGACTTCTTGCGTGTGAAGCAAGCGCTCTACCACTGAGCTAATCGCGCGTGGATGGCGGAAATTGCCGCGCAGAAGATAAGGGGCATGCGGAGCAGTTCCAGAAAAAACCCGCGAGTGGCGAAGGTAAACGATGCGCTTGAACGACAGTGATCTCGAACGCGAGTCGCTACGGGTCGTCAGGCGCCAGTAACGTCCTGGATCGTCTGCGTGAGTTGTTCAGGGCTGATCGGCTTTGTGAGGTGAGCGGAAAAACCGGCTGCGCTGCTCTGCGCTACGTCTTCGTCCATTCCATAGCCACTCACCGCGATGCCTTTTGCGTCGCTTCGCCGCGCGAGCTCGCGCATAACCTGGAAGCCATTTCCATCTGGCAACCCAAGATCACTCACTAGGAGGTCGAACTTTGTAAAGCGGAGTGTGTGGATCGCGCTCTGCACGTTGTTAGCGGCGACTACTTCATGGCCGGCACGGCGTAGCAGCCGGCTCATGACGAGGGCGGTATGTTCGTGATCCTCGACCATCAGTATTCGCAGCTTCCTCCAAGGGTGCGCAGTCGGCTTGCTACGGCCCGATCCCTCAAGGCCTTGACCTGCGACAGTGCTCAATTCGACTGTAAATGTCGCTCCGGCACCCACGCCGTCGCTGCGCGCCGAAATTTTACCGCCGTGCATTTCCACGATGGCTTTGCAGATCGCGAGCCCGAGGCCGAGACCCTCGGTTGATGAACCGCCCTGCTGGAAGGCCGTGAAGAGCTTCGGCATCAGTTCGGGGTCGATGCCACGGCCGGTATCACTGACTTCGAATCCGACCGCACCCGGCGCCGCATCGTAGGAGCGCACGCTGATTCGGCCGGTTTCTGGAGTGAATTTCTGGGCATTCTTGAGGAGATTCCAGAACACCTGCTGAATCCGGGTCGCGTCGCCCACGATCTGGTGGTTCGTGGCCTTCAGATCCGCGAAGAGCGTCTGGTTCTTCAACGTGACTTGGCTGCGAACGATCTCGAGCGCGTGCTCGAACAGGAGGTGCACATCGCACGTTTGCAGTTTGAGCTGAAGCTTGCCTTGCGTGATGCGGGTCAGGTCGAGCAGGTCATCGATGAGACGCGCTTCAAGCTCAACATTCCGGCACACCATCCGGATATCTTCTCGTAGCTCCGGATCAAGAGTTTCGTCTGCGGCGGTGGCGCATGCCCACATCAAAACGGGAGTGAGGGGCGTCCGCAGCTCGTGGCTTAATGCAGCAAGGAAGCGGTCTTTGGCCTGGTTCGCTGCCTCGGCTGCGTCCTTCTGCCGGTGCAGCTCATCCTCTGTGTGCTTGCGCTCGATGTACAGTCCCACTTGAATTCCCAATGCCTCTACAAGCCTCAGCAGATCTGGATCCGGTGACGCGATCGAACTGCCGAGCAACTCAATCGCGCCGTTCGAACCACCGGGGGAGGTGAGGGGAAAGAGAAGCGCGCCATGTAGCCCGTTGAACGCCGCGACCTCCCGCCGAGTGAAGTTAGAATCGACGACAACATCGGGAATCCATGCCGGTTTCCCAGACTGGATTACCTTGCCAGGTATCCCTTCACCGGATGCCAGCACTCGCAAGCGCGTCGCACGATCAAACTCACCGACGTCGCTCCCCGGTCGCTGCCAAGTCGTGTGACATGTGAGGCTGTCGTCGGGTTGTCGCAGCCAGAGAGCGCCGAAGATCCATTCAGAGATGTTGCCGATTGTTTCAAGGATCTTCGGCGCAGTTTCCGGCAGTGAGTCTTCGCCAGAGGTTAACGTCGCGATCGCATACTGTGCTTCGCGTCTTTTTTCGTGTTGCACCCGTTCGCTGATGTCACGTGCGATTTTCGATGCGCCGACGACACTGCCGTTGTGATCTTTGATCGGCGAAACAGTGAGAGAAACGTTGATCAGCGATCCATCCTTACGGCGGCGAACGGTCTCATAGTGAGCCGCCTGCTCCCCTTGCCGGATTTTTCCTATGATATCGACTTCTTCCGATCGGCGTTCCTCCGGGATGAGCGTTGTAATTGGCTTGCCAATTATTTCCTGCGCCGTGTAACCGAAAATTCGCGACGCGCCTTCGTTCCAGCTCGTGATGCTTCCATCGAGATCTTTGCTGATGATCGCGTCGTTGGATGATTCGACGACCGCCGCAAGCCGCTGCAGAGCTTGTTCCCCGGCCAGCCGTTGGGTGATATCCCGAAGGTAAGCGGTAAAAACCGCTTTGCCGTCCACACGGTATGGCGTGATTGCGAGTTCTACCAGGATCGACGTTCCATCCGCTCGGAGCGCCGGCACTTCGACTCGCCGGCCAAGTAGCGGGCCCTCGCCAGTGGCGAGGTAATGCGCCATGCCCCGGTGGTGCTGCTCGCGAAACTCGGGCGGGATGATCAGCTCTGCCAGCTCCTTCCCGACTGCGTCTGTGCGTTCGAAACCGAACATCTGCTCTGCTGCCGGGTTCCACTCAATTACCCGCCCGTCCTCCCCGATGACCACGATGCTATCGAGCGCCGACTGAAGGATGGCAGCCGTGTTCTGTTCGCTACTGCCGAGGGCTTTCTGTTGTTCGCCGGCGAATTGCCGCGCCGACGCGATCAGCATGTCGTCGAAGAAACGGTGGATCGCCGTCTCCGCCTCGCTTCGCGCGCGTGCATCGAATTCCGGCACACCTTGGGCGAACGCGTCCACGCATTCGACGGCGAAGACGTGGCGGATGATGCCTGCCTCGCGAATCAACTCATCGAGCCGATAGCCCTGCTCCCACCGATGGATTCCGTGAGCGCGGGCGTGCTCTGTCTCCGAAAATGTCGTAGCCGTACCGCTGCTCCGCAGCCGATCGGCGAGATCGTGACAGAGGGATGGCAGGTGATCTACAACCTGGCGGTGCGTCAGATCATCGGCCGAGTGGATGTCTGGCTGGCGCTCAATCGCGCCAACCCAAGCTTCTGTAATCCAGTCTACATGCCCGGCGATGTAGTCAGCGAGCTCGGCTAAAGGGGCGTTCACGTCAGGAGGAGAGTTTGCTACGCTACTGACGATGCAATCGAGGGCGAGCGGGAATTCGGCGGCGCGTGCGAATGGTTTTATGCTTGCGACGATCGCGACAGCACCACCAGTCGCCGCTCAATGTGCGTCATGGACACCACACTGCGCGACGAGCCTGCGGGGGGTGCGGTGGGTTAGGCTGCGCGGCGGCGGCGTTGTTTCACGAGCGCGCTGGTGGAGGGTGCTGATACGGGTTTTCTTTTGCTGAGCGTCTGATTTCTGTTGAGGCTCTCCTGCAGGACCTTGACCAGATCGACCACGTTGGTGGCTGGACGTGGAGCAGGCGCATTCCCGATGACTTCTTTGTTCTGCGCCTTTTGCTCGATCAACTCACGGATCGCGGTGCGATATTCGTCTCTGTATTTCTCGGGCTCCCAAGCGCCCGCCATGCTGTCGATCAAGGCTTCTGCCATTTTCAGCTCCTTCTCGCCAATCTCCTTGTCGGGCCCGTTCTTCAACTCCTCGGCGCTGAGGATTTCATGCGCGAAATGCATCAGCTCAAGAATAAGGAACAAGCCATCCGGCTTCACCGCCGCGAGGTGCTCCCGGTTGCTGATGACTACTTTTGCAATCCCGATCTTTGCTGTTTTCGACAGAGCCTTGTGCAGGAGCCCGTACGCTTTCTCGCCGCCTTTTTGCGGTTCAAGAAAGTAGGGTTTGTAAAAGAACTTTGGATCCACCTGCTCGACGTCTACGAAATCAGTGATGTCGATCGAATGCGTCGATTCAATTTTCACCTTCGCGAAGTCCTCGTCTTTCAACACGACGTAGCGGCCCTTCTCGTATTCGAATCCTTTGACGATTTCATCGGGGGTCACCTCCTTCGAGTCGGCCTCGGCAACCTTCTTGTAACGGATCGGGCTTAGGTCCGACGAACGAAGCTGCCGAAAGCTGAGCTTCTCCTCGCGAGTGGCAGGATAAACAGCCACGGGAATGTATACCAGGCCGAAGCTGATGCTGCCTTTCCAAATTGGACGCATGGCGAAATGCAATCGTGGCACAACTGCCTTCCGGCTGTCCAGCCACAAGACGGAAGGGTCACGAACAACGAACCAGACCCCTATGCGCATAAGTTTTTTTCCTACATTGTGGGATGCTGTACGTCGGATTGTCCGGCGGGAAGCAACCAGACAGAATGGGGCGTGGATTGCCTGCCAACCATAGAGTTAGCGGCTAAAGAGCGCCTCAAGCTGTTGAGACGTCTGGACTCTGCGCACAAATGGAAAAGCCTGCGGGATCAGCGATATTGTCGTTCGTGCCGCGGGATTTTTAGTGGCAGCGAAGTGGATCTGGTTGGCGGTACGCGTGCTTTTGGACCCCTTCGTCTCCAGTGTCCTACGCGCGGGTGCAATAGCACGGTCGCGATGTGGTTGCCGGCGGCGCAAGGCAAGGTGATGGCGGGCGATGCAGCGACAAAAGACCGTTCAGTTACGCACGGTGGTCGCGCGTACAGACTAAAGCGCATCAAGCGGAGCGGAAATAAGAGCACGTCGACAGTACGTCAAAATTTACGGCAGATCGTGCAGCTGACGTTGATCAACGCGTGGACGGCGACGCTTCAGCTGTTCCTGCCATCGCTGCAACGTGGGCGGTTGTTCGTATACTCCCGGCGCCAGTCGAGTTGACTTCGTCCGCACTGCTCTCAATCAGCCCGGATGCCGCCACGGCTGGATCAGATTGTTCGCTAAACATCCGCAGGCAAGCAAGCCGCGGCTCGCGTAGCCAACCAACGGCTCCCGCCCGCGGTTGATATATCACCAAGGGAGGCTTTGATCTTTCTGCATTGGGTGATACCGCCGCCCCCCTGCAGGAGATTTTCAGACAGCCTCGCCGCCGAACCAACTCTGACGTAGCGGGGCTTTGAACTCTGCGACTGTCCCATTGTTGCAGGTGCATGATGGCGGTTCAACTGGAGGTCGAACGCCACACGGATATGTTTCCCAGTGCAAAAGCGTTCAGCTGAACTCTTTCGCCGTGCGCAGCGGGTGATCCCTAGTGGCGTTAATTCTCCTGTGCGCGCGTTTCGCAGCTTGGGACGTGAACCGTTCTTCGTGGAACGCGCAAAGGGCGCTCACATCTGGGACGCGGATGGGAACGATTACATTGATTATGTAGGAACGTGGGGCCCCGCAATTTTGGGCCACGCGCCCGATGTTGTTGTCGCAGCTGTGCGCGATGCCGCGACCCGCGGTGTCAGTTTCGGAACGCCTAACGCGCTGGAGGTGGAAATGGCCGAGCTGATCTGCCGCTGGATGCCTTCGATTCAAAAAGTGCGCATGGTGAACAGCGGCACCGAAGCCACGATGTCGTGCCTTCGTCTCGCACGCGGCTGCACCAGTAGGGACAAGATCATCAAATTCGAAGGCTGTTATCACGGACACGTCGACGCACTTCTAGTGCACGCGGGTAGCGGCGCGCTGACACATGGGCAACCGGATAGTGCCGGGGTGCCGCGCGCGTTGGCGCAGTTGACGGTGGTGTTGCCGTTCAACGACATCGAAGCTGTTCGTGCCGCCTTTCGGCAGAACGATGGCCAGATCGCCGCAGTTATTGTTGAGCCAATTCCGGCCAATGCTGGCTTGTACCTACCGCGACAAGGTTTTCTGGAGTCGCTTCGCGACGAATGCACGGGTGCCGGCGCGCTTCTGATTTTCGATGAGGTGATGACTGGATTTCGCGTTGCGCGTGGCGGCGCGCAGGAGCATTACGGCGTGCAACCTGATCTGACTGCGCTCGGGAAAGTGATCGGTGGCGGATTGCCTGTGGGAGCATTTGGCGGCCGCGCCGAGATTATGGATCAGCTGTCGCCCGATGGGCCGGTGTATCAGGCTGGGACGTTATCGGGAAACCCATTGGCGATGGCCGCGGGTCTCGCGCAGCTCCGCGAACTCGATCGCACCGATGGGTGGACACTCCTGGAGGAGCGCGGTGCCCAGCTGGAAGCCGCGACCCGCGACACAATCGCTCGTTGGGGCCTGCCGCTGACATTTTCCCGGATCGGTTCAATGTTTTGCCTGTTTTTCGCAGACAGACCGGTCGTCGACCTGGCGAGTGCGAAACGGAGCGATCGGGAAGCTTTTGCACGTTTTTTCTGCAACTGTCTCGACGCAGGCGTTTACTTTGCCCCTTCTCAGTTCGAGACGGGGTTTATATCGACCGCCCATAGCTCCGACGACATCGAGCGGACCGCTGGCGTGGTACGTCGGGCGTTAGCTCCTTAGCCCGGCCAAAGCTGCTCGGAGTCCCGAAAAAGCGGTTGCAGCGGAGAAAATGTGTCCAATGTTTGTCTAATGTCTGACACATATATGTCTATTGAGCTCGTTAACAGCCGCCCGGATGATCGCGAGTTATTGCGTGACACCGCGCGCGGCGATCACCGCAGTCTTGCCGAGTTGCATGAGCGTTATTCCGGCGTGCTGATGGCCACTGCATTTCGTGTGCTGAACAACATCAAGGATGCCGAGGAGGTCGTGCAGGAGGCGTTCGTGCAGATCTGGGAAAAGGCGAGCGTCTACGATTCGAGCCGCGGTAAACCACTGACGTGGGCAATGACGCTGACCCGCAACAAAGCAATCGACCGGCTCCGCCGAGTACAACGTCGTAATCGTTTGCACGCGGACATCGAGCAGGAAGCGCAAATCTGGGATCGAATAGCGGAGACCGACTCGTCCGATGAGGCCGTTGCGCATGAGACGCAGGCGATGGTTCGCAGCGCCGTGATCCAGCTTTCCGATGCGCAACGGCGCGCGATCGAGTTGGCTTTTTTCGGCGGACTGACGCAAAACGAAATCGCCGAGCAGCTGTCGGAACCACTCGGAACGGTGAAGGCCCGGATTCGCCGCGGAATGATGAAGCTGCGCCAGATTATAGGTCCGAACCTTTGACGCCCTGAGAGTGGAAGGCGGCTAAAAGCTTTGCGTCGCACAGGCGCTTGGACTAGGGAACTCCGCTTTGAGCTCCCGGCCGCCGGGTCCTGTACGGGCCGTCGCGAAATTCTTCTTCGAGGGAGATCGCAAGTTTTTCGTCAAAGGGGGCACTTACGGCCCGTTCCGGCCTGACGCCGAGGGGCATCATCTCGGCACGCCGGAGGAGCTGGATCGCGATCTGGCGCTGATGCGCGAAATGGGGCTGAATGTCCTCCGAATCTACCATCAGCCGCCCCTCTGGTTTCTCGATCGTTGCGCCGCGGCGGGAATGCGCGTGTTGGTCACCTTGCCGTGGGCGAAGCATGTCGAGTTCCTCAGACAGCAACGACAACGCGGCGCGGTGACGGAATCGGTTCGTGCGGCCGTCGCCGAACATGCCGGACACCCGGCGATCTTCGGCTACCTCGTCGGGAATGAAATCTCACCGACAATGGTGCGTTGGCTCGGTGTGCGCCGCGTAACCGAGTTCATCGAGCACCTCATTTGCGTTTCGCGCGAAGCGAATCCTGACGTCCTTTATTCGTACGCGAGCTATCCGCCGACGGAATTTCTCCTGCCTCAGAACGTCGACTTTCTCTGCTTCAACGTCTACCTGCACAATCAGCGCGAGTTCGAGCGTTACCTTCTCCGTCTCCAGAACCTCGCCGAAGAACGGCCGCTGATTCTCGGCGAGTTTGGTATGGATACGATTCGCCATTCCGAAGAAGAGCAGGCCGGGATGCTGAGCTGGCATCTCGACAGTGTCGTCAAATGCGGACTCGCGGGCACTGTGTTCTTCGCCTGGACCGATCAGTGGTTCACGGGCGGGCAGGAGATTAGCGACTGGGCCTTCGGGATCGTCACACGACTTCGCGAGCCGAAGAAATCGTATTACGCGCTTCGCGACAAATTCGGCCACGACAATGCTGTGCTGCCGCATCGCGTGTTGCCGCACACCCCGTTTGTCTCAGTGATCGTGTGCACGTACAACGGCGCGAAAACGCTTGCAGCCTGCCTCGGGTCGTTAGGTAAAATCGACTACCGGTCATATGAGGTAATCCTCGTCGATGACGGATCGATCGACGAAACGCCTGAGATCGCAGCACGTTTTCCCGATGTCCATTACATCCGCCAGACGAATCATGGCCTTAGCCATGCGCGCAACACAGGCGCTGCTGCAGCACGCGGCGAGGTGTTTGCGTACACCGACTCTGACTGCATGGCGGACACCGATTGGCTCTACTATTTGATCGGTACATTGCTGACCGGAAACTTTGTCGGTGTCGGCGGTCCGAATGTTTCTCCGCCAGCACGTAACTGGGTGCAGGCGTGCGTTGCGGCCGCGCCAGGCGGACCTAGCCACGTGCTATTGACCGACGTCGTCGCCGAGCACATCCCGGGGTGCAACATGGCCTGGTATCGGTGGGCGTTTGAGAGTGTCGGCGGGTTCGACGTTGGATATCGAAAGGCCGGCGACGACGTGGATTTTTGCTGGCGAATTCAGCAGGCAGGCTGGGAAATCGCCTTTAGTCCAACTGCCATCGTGTGGCATCATCGGCGGTTTACGCTCTCAGCGTTCCGGAAGCAGCAGGAAGGTTACGGGGAAGCGGAATCGATGTTGCGCTTCAAGCATCTGGTCTTCTTTGGTCCAACCGGAAGCGCAAAGTGGCGCGGGCAAATCTACGGCACGCCGCGGTTCAGCTGGTTCATAAACCGGCCCATTATTTATCACGGCGTGTTTGGCGAAGGGTTCTTCCAATCGATCTATCCAACGCCTCAATCTGATCTCGCCGGCTATTTGAGCAGTATCGAGTGGTTCGCACTGACAGTCTTCCTCTTCGGCCTTGGCATCGTCGTTCCCGCGCTGCGTATCCTTCCTTATCTGATGCTCGGTGGGACGTTGTGCGTTGCGCTCTCATATATGGTGCGCGCGCGCATCGAGCCGAAGTTCGACACGGCCGCCGCGCGCCTGCTAGTGATGGTTCTGGCATTTGCGCAGCCGCTGGTCCGAGGCTGGTCCCGATACTTCACGTGGCTCCAGTTCAAGCGCACGCCGCGCGCGGTGATCGCCGCGCACGAGAAACTGCCGGCAGGCGCGGATTCCGCGGGGACAGTCAGCGGCCGAAAATATTGGAGCGAGGAGGGAAAGGATCGCAATCATCTGCTCGCCTCAATCATTGCATTACTCGAGGAGGAGGGCTGGCGTTACTCCAGCGATACGGGATGGAACGACTGGGATATCCAGATCTACGGGAATTTCTGGTGGAGCATCGTGCTGCAGACGGTCACTGAATATCATGGCGGGCCGAAATGCCTGACACGCGTTCGGCTTCGGAACCGGTTTGTCACGACAACCGTGATCATCAACATGGTAATCTTGAGTCTTCTGATCTACGGGCAGCTGCACGCCGCGAGTCTGGACCTGCGTGTGATAATTCCGTATCTCGCCTTTGTCGGATTCCTGGGGCTTCGCGCTCGCACATTGAAGCGACGAGTAGCGGAGCTGGTTGGTGTCGCCGCGCTCCGCGCACAGATGCAACGAATTACTCACTCCGGCGCGGCGGTCGTCAGACCTCCCGCGGAAGCCGTCGCCACTGGTGCGTGAAGAATGGCGCGGCGCAGAACTGCATCGTTGTTTTTCGCGCTCGGCGCTGAGCTGTTTTTCGTCACGACGCTGAATTTATTCGACGACTGGTCGATCGAGCAGATGCCGGTGCCCTTTGTCGCCGCAGCCATCGCATCCGGCATTGCATACCTGTTTGCAGCGTCTGGCTTTCAGTCCGCGTTTTCGTTGCGAAAACAAGCGCTGCTTCTGTGGACGGTGGCAATCGCCTTGCGGCTCGCCGCACTTCCGCTAGAGCCTGGCGATGATTTCTGGCGTTACCAATGGGAAGGGAAGATTCAGCAGGCGGGGTTCAATCCGTACGTGCAGGCGCCCGACGACGCCGAACTCGAGAACCTTCGCGCTGACTTCGCTGGATGGGAAAAAATAAATCATCGTGAGTTCGCCGCGATCTATCCTCCTGCGACAGAGCTGCTCTTCGGAGCGCTGAGCCGCATCTCCGAAAATCCCCTTCTGTACAAGCTGCTGTTCATTGCGGCGGATCTCGGAACGATCGCGATACTTCTACCACTGATTGGCGGCGCGATGCGTTACGAAGGCGCGGCGTGGTACGCATGGAATCCCCTTGTCGTCTACAGCTTCGCGGGCGCTGCGCATTTCGACAGCCTCATGATTCTGCCGGTGGTCGCTGGAGTCTTGCTGCTGACACGCTATGAATCGGCGACTGATTCTCGACGGAAATGGCTGCTCGCGACGGGAGCTGCGGTGCTGTTCGGACTTGCGATATCCATCAAGTTGATTCCACTGCTGCTTCTGCCGTTGTGCGCATTTGCGTTGCGCTCACGTGCCCCGGCCCTGCTGGCCAGCGTCGGCGTCCCGGCGGGCTTGAGCCTGTTCTATGGGTGGCCGCGCGTGCCGATCTGGGATTCGCTCCGACGCTTCGCCTATGTCACCCGCCTCAACGACCTGTTCTGGTGGCTCATTGAGGAAACTGTCTGGCCGAATCCGCGCCAGAAAAACTACCACTATAATGTCGTGATCGTGACGATCGCGTTGCTGCTGGCGATTGCTTTTTGGCGGAACTGGAAACGCGGGCTCCTGTGGGTGTTGGGTGCGGCGCTGATCCTCACGCCTGTTTTGCATCCGTGGTACTGCACCTGGATTCTGCCATTCGCCACGTGGCGGCGTGTTGCACCATGGCAGGTGCTATCAGTCAGTCTGTTTGCGTACTATCTGTTTTGGAATGAACGCCTGTTCGCGTTGCCATGGCACGCGGAACTCTGGATGCGTGCGATCATCATTCTACCGCCTGCGATTGCTCTTCTACTGTTCGTGCGTGAAGGCACTGCAGCTAGAGCGGTCTCCCAAGAGCGGCATTAAAATCGGGCGGCAACGGCGCTTCGAATTCCATCAGTTCCGCCGTTCGCGGGTGCGTGAAGCCAAGCTTCCACGCGTGCAACATTTGCCGATGAAAGTCCTTGCCGAGGCGCGGCGCGTACAGTTTATCGCCGACTATCGGGTGGCCAAGATGATGCAGGTGCACGCGGATCTGGTGAGTACGGCCACTATGCAGCTTGCATTCCACCAGGCTTATCTCGCTTCCTGATCGCAGCACGCGGTATTCGGTTTTCGCGGATCGCCCGCGCGAGCTTCGCGCAACACTCATTCGCTGGCGGTGGATCGGATGCCGCTCGATCGGAGCGTCGATCACGCCCGAATTCGTTTTGAGTCTGCCGGCGACCAGCGCCAGATAAATCTTTTTCAATGTCCGCGCGGCAAACTGCCGTGAAAGCTCGCGATGCGCGTTGTCGTTCTTCGCTACAACCAGGCAGCCGCTCGTTTCCTTGTCGAGTCGGTGAACGATCCCCGGACGCTCTTTGCCGCCGATGCCTGAGAGCGTGGTGCAATGGCTTAGCAGCGCATTCACGAGTGTGTGTTCGCGGTTGCCAGCACCCGGATGCACCACCATTCCCGCCGGCTTGTCGAGGACGAGGAGATCCTCGTCCTCAAACAGCACTGCCAGTGGAATCTCCTCCGCCAGCGCTTCGATCTTTTCGACCTGTGGAAATTCGAGCTGCACCACGTCGCCCGTGCGGACAACATCCCGTGCGCGCGGCCGACCAGTATTCAGCGTAACGAATCCGTCTGCGATCAAAGTCTGGAGCCTCGAGCGCGAGAGATCGCCTAACTCAAGAGCGAGGAATCGGTCGAGTCGCAACCCGGCGCGTTCGCGTGTGACCTGCAGCTCGATCATCGGGCCACACAATGCTCGCGTTCTCTACGCGAATCGGGCATGATGGCAGCCGCGAAATGCCCGAGTTCAACCGCGACGCGCTGCAGGAATCCTGCTCCGGCTGTGGAATCGCTGTTGAAGTTGCGAACGCAGAGCCGCTGGCGCGCGTCACGTGTTCGGGCAGTGGGAAAAAATTCCGGGTGCAGCGCGCCTTCGGTCACTTCCTGCTCATCGAAACGCGGGTGGGTGGAATGGGCGCACACGAGGGTGGGCTTATTCACCGTGACATCAAACCGGCAAACATTCTTTACGGCGACTTCGGTCAGCAGTAGCGGCAGGCCAAAAGTTAGAAGCGCAGAACGAGATTCTGGGCACGCCTTATCATGTAGCGCCAGAGCGCCTCAATAACGAGCCGGAAGATTTCCGCAGTGATTATCTAGCCTCCGCGCGAGACTGTTGAGGCGTTGCTGGGCGCCCACCGTTAAAAGGCGAGAGATTCGCGCGGACGAGCCTCCTCGCCGTTTGGCGCAAGGAGCCGCAGCGCTACACAGCCTGAGTACCGCGATCAGCTTCCGTTGTTATCGCGACCCGCGGCAAGGTAGTTTCGCGTGCAAACTGCGCCCCTCACATCAACCGCAGGTCGAATCAGAGGCCATTCCTCTCTTTCGCGGGGTCGAGTAGCAGGGGCGCTGAGTTGCTTTCAGGACGCAAATCGGATACACCGTTCCATGGCTTTTGACCTGAAGGAGATGGTCGCCGCCCGGCTGGGCGAAAACTACGATCTGCACGAGCGCCACGTGAATCGGACGCTTGTTGCCGCGCAGCGAGTGATCGGGTTCGACAAGGTCTATGCGCGGGCGGAGGGCGCTTACCTCTACGACATGGACAATCGGGAGTACCTCGATTTCCTGAGCGGCTACAGCGTCTACAACATGGGCCGCAATCATCCGGTCGTGAAGCAGGCAATCCGCGAGGTACTCGACCTCGATCTGCCGAACATGGTGCAGATGGATTGCTCGCTCTTGTCTGGATTGCTCGCGGAAGCGATCACGAAAAAGACGCCACCGCATCTTGATTCCGTGTTCTTTTGTAACTCCGGTACTGAAGCGATTGAAGGCGCGCTGAAGTTTGCGCGCGCGGCCACGCGACGGAAGCGCGTGATCTCGCTGGAAAGCGCGTTTCATGGGCTGAGTCTCGGGTCGCTGTCACTAATGGGCTGCGAGAGTTTCACCGAGGGTTTTGGGCCATTGATGGATGAATGGGACACGCGGATCGGCCTCGACGACATCGACTCTTTAGGCCGCGAGCTGGCCAAAGGCGATGTTGCGGCTTTTGTGATCGAGCCGGTGCAGGGCAAGGGATGCAAAACGCCGAAGACCGACTTCTATGTGCGTGCGCAGGAGCTTTGCCGCAAACACGGGACCGTCCTGATTTCGGATGAAATCCAGACGGGACTCGGACGAACGGGCAAGATGTTTGGGTTTGAGCATTGGAAGCTCGAGCCGGACATTATCACTTTGGCAAAGAGCTTAAGCGGCGGCTACGTGCCGTGCGGCGCGATCGTGACACGGCGCGAGATTTACCAGAAGACGTTTAGCCGCATGGATCGCTGCGTGGTTCACTCAACCACGTTCGGGCGCAACAATCTCGCGATGGCGTGCGGACTGGCGTCGCTCGATGTGCTCGAGAATGAGAAGCTAACCGAAAACGCCGCGCGAATGGGTCAACTGCTGGCCCATAAAATTGATGAATTGCGTCAGAAGTACACGTTCATCAAGGAAGTGCGCGGGAAAGGCTTGATGATCGCGATCGAATTTCAGGAGCCGACGGAATTCAAGCTGAAGATGGCGTGGAAGCTCCTGCACAAGGTCGACAAGGTGCTCTTCGCGCAAATGGTGGTAACGCAGATGCTCAGCAAGCACCGGATTCTCACCCAAGTCGCCGGCCATGCGATGGACGTGATGAAAATCCTGCCGCCATTGATCATCGGCGAGCGGGAGGTCCATCGGTTTGTGAACGCCTTGGATGATGTACTGACCGAATGCCGAAAGTTCCCGGGGCCAATGTGGGAAATCGGCCACAACTTCGTGCGGCACGCGCTGCGCTCGAACAGAGCCGCTGGGAAATCGGTCACGGCTTCGGTTTAGCCATTGTTGATCCGGGAGCCGAGCTTTACACGCTCTTCTCGCGCCTCTACACTCGACGCGCCGTCCGCGGCTCTCCATGAAGCTTCTTGATCAAGTCGGCCGCGAGTTCTCGGGCTACAATCTACTGGAATCAGCCAAGCGTCTCGTCGACCGGAAGCCGCTGCAATGCAGCCTCTACGTCACAGATCGTTGTAATCTCGATTGCAGCTATTGCACCGAGTACGACAACAGTCAGCCGCATCCGCCGCTGGAGGATCTAAAGGCGTGGCTGCTCAAAATCCGCGCACTTGGCACGATGCGGATCGCGCTCGTGGGGGGCGAACCGTTGACGCATCCCGACATTGTCGAGCTGGTGCGTTACTGCCGCGAGCTTGGGTTCGCCACGAGCCTGACGACGAATGGCTTTTTGCTGACCAAAGCGAAGTTGCACGCACTAGAGAAAGCCGGGTTGCAAGTGATGCAGATAAGCGTCGATCGAATGACTCCGAGCCCGATAACGAAAAAGACGTTCAAAACGATTCTTCCGAAGCTCGACTTTTTTAAAAATTCGAAGATCAGCCTCCACATCACGGGCGTGCTCTGCGACGACACTCTTCCGGAATCAACTGCAGTCCTCGAGACGGGGCTGGCACGCGGCATTCCGACAGAAGTGCGGCTCGTGCATGCTGATCCCACGAGTTTCTATCGCGTACAACGCGGCTCACCTGCAGCGCTGAAGAATTTCATCGAGTGGATGATTCAGCGAAAGCAGAACGGCGAGAAGATCCACACGAACGCAGCCGTCTTGGATTACCAGTTGAGCCTCCTGAACGGCACACCTACGGACTGGACCTGCACGGCCGGCTACAAGCTATTCTTCGTCTCGGCGCAGGGAAAATTCTGGGAGTGCAGCATGGTGAAAACCGACAAGCACATCATGGACATCACGCCTGAGGACCTGCATGCGAATTACCGTAAGAAGCCGTGCCAGGTGGGCTGCGGAGTTTATTGTGCGGTGAGTACCTCGCTGCTCATCGAGAATCCGGCGAAGGTCGTCGGCAAAGAGATTATCTCGCGTGCTAAACGGGTGCCCGCGCTAATGCGGAGTGCCTTTACTTCGCGGAGCAACGTGCTGCCGAGTGATGCACGTAGCCCGCAGCACGTGAACGGCAGCGGTGATGAAGCCCCACCAGCAAAGCCACACGAAAGCGTTGTCAGCAGCACCTACTAGTACGCCCGCGCCGAACATCCAAACATAGATGTTGCGACGCGCCCCAATCAGCCGGACGGCGCGATCAAACGGGGCTAGATCATCGAGATTGCGACCGCGCTTCCGTTTCACCTGCTTCTTCGCCGCCCGGTCGATCAAGTCCGCGCTGACGAGCAAGAGCAGCAACGCGTAGGCATGCGGTAATTCGCCGCTCCGCGTGAAGTGAAACGCAAGCGCGGTCCACCAGGAGAGCTCGAGAATGTAGTCGAGCGCGTGCTCGCGCTGACCCAGTGTTGTCGTCTCAACTTTCACGCGTGCTTGTTTGCCATCCAGGCCATCCAGAACGCCGACTACCAGCGCGACCAACGTTCCCGCGCCGAGATCTCCTGACGCGAACAGCCCCGCAACGACGACTGATACAACGGCGGTGAACAGCGTGATTTGATTTGGCGTAATCGTCGTCCGGCAAAGGCGCGCAACGATCCACGTCTCAAGAGGAGCGTGAACAATCGCCGGGAGATCGAGCGTGCCGTTTTGTGCCCCATCAAAAATGACGCGCTGCGCCAATGCAGTGTTCGCGAGTGAAGGCGAGGGGAACCAGACCGGACGGATTTCCCGGCGCATACTGGTGACGTATCGTGGTTGCGCAGCAGCATCGAGCAACGTGATCGCCCTGCGCTCTGCTGCGTTTACAACCTCTGTGAATAGCGGTTCCTCGGGCGCTGCGACGGACACGAATCCATGCTGCACCAGCGCGGCGTCGCAGATGTAACCCATGGCTGTGAGCGTGCGACCCGATAGCAGCGGCCGAAACGCTGGATCGGAGTCGACCAGCAGCGTTGACGCATCCTGCGTCAGCAACGCTTCTAAAAGCCGTCTGTCGAAATACGCCGCGGTGATGATCAGCGTGCGAGACTCGAAAGCATCGACCTCCTCGACCCGGAACGGACCGGGGTTTCTTGCACGTAGATCGATGGTAAGGTGTTCGCGCGCCCAGGAAGGCTGCGCGATGTGCTGCCGAAGTTCATCAGACGTCGCTGACATGATGGTGACGGTGACGACATCAAGTCGCTGCAGCGTCCGCAGCAGCCGCTCCAAAATCGAGATGCCACACACTTCCGTCAGCGCCTCAGGCGCTTCGGCCACGAGGACCACGTTGCACGAGTGTTCCGGCATTAGAGTGCACCCGGTTTACACCAGAGCGTCTGCGCGTTGCACGGAGATCTACTCGGAAACGTGGGAGCGAGTTTCGTGTTGTGAAGCCGAACGGCGCGTCCTACGGTGACTTCGACGAAGCCGCGCGCTGCGGCAAAACCGGAGAAACTATGAGCATATCCGCACTGGCCGAAGAGGAGACTGAAACAAAGCTGAACCAGCTCGAGCAGCTGAAGAACTTTACCAAAGTGGTAGCCGACACGGGCGACTTCGAAACCATCAAAGACTTCAAGCCGCAGGACGCTACGACAAACCCGAGCCTGATCTTCGCGGCGACGCAGAAGGAAAATTATAGCCGTCTGCTCGAGCAAGTTTTGGCCGAGAGGAAAAGTTCCGGCCTCTCCGGTCCAGCGCAGATCGAAGACACAATAGATCATCTGCTCGTTCAGTTCGGATGTGAGATTTTGAAGATTGTGCCCGGTCGAGTCTCGACGGAGACCGACGCGCGCCTTTCGTTTAATGTTGAAGGCACGATCAACAAGGCGAGACAACTGATTAAGCTTTACGAAGACCGCGGCATCGGACGCGAGCGGGTGTTGATTAAAATCGCGTCGACATGGGAAGGTATCAACGCCGCTGAGCAGCTGCAGCGCGACGGAATCAAATGCAACATGACGTTACTGTTCTCGCTCGTGCAGGCCGCGCGTTGCGCCGAGGCGAAAGTGCAGCTGATCTCGCCATTCGTCGGCCGGATCTATGACTGGTTCAAATCGGCTAACAAGCGCGACTATGTGGGCGCAGATGATCCTGGTGTGCAATCGGTGCAGGAAATCTACACCTATTACAAGAAGTACGGGTATCCGACCGAAGTGATGGGAGCGAGCTTCCGTAATGTCGGCGAAATTGTTGAACTCGCGGGCTGCGATTTGTTAACGATCAGCCCGGAACTCCTCGGAAAACTGGCTGCGTCGTCAGAGATCCTGGAGCGAAGACTCGATCCAGCAAACGCCAAGGCGCACGACGTCGCACGCGTCGCCACCGACGAAAAGAGCTTCCGTTGGCTGCTTAATGAAGATGCCATGGCGACTGAAAAAACGGCAGAGGGGATTCGGAAATTCGCCGCGGACATCGACAAGCTCGAGAAGTTCGTCGCCGGGAAAATCCAGAAGTAGCTGAGCCGCGTGGGCGCGGATGTTCAGTGTCGTTCTCGTCGAGCCGGAGATCCCGCCGAATACTGGGAACATCGGCCGGTTGTGCCTCGCGACCGGTTCGCGCTTGCACCTGGTGCAGCCGCTTGGTTTTGATTTAGACGATCGTCAGCTTCAACGTGCGGGCCTTGACTACTGGAAGGAAGTTGACGTGAAGCTGTGGCCATCCTTTGGTGCCCTGCAGCAGTCACAATCGCAGCACGATCGCACTTTCTTTCTCACGACGAAGACTTCGCGCGTTTACCACGAGCAGCAGTTTGCGCCAGGCGACTATCTCGTGTTCGGCCGCGAGACCAAGGGACTCCCCGAGGCGCTGTTAGCGAAACATAGCGATCGACTGCTCACGATTCCAATGCACGGAACTCGCAGCCTGAACCTCGCCACCGCAGTGGCAATTGTGCTGTATGAGGCCGTGCGTCAGAACACCACTGGGTGACATGAGGCCCTGCCGCCGCGGCATTCGCTACTCAACAATCGAGTCGTTTGTCACTGTATGGAGTTGAATAGAAGAGACATTCGAGGCGAAACTTCTTTAGCAGTATGAGCCGAACACTTGCTTTATTCGCGACAATCCTCCCGCTTACACATTTCGCCACCGCTCAGAATATTGTGCAGGGCGGGGACGGTCCGCGCAGGGCAGCCGCTGTATCTCGCGCGCCCGCACGGCAATCTTCTCAGGCACGCAGGATTGTGCCGCCCGCGGCAGTTCAGCGGCCCGCCAGCAACACAGTGGCAAGTCCAACAATCAGGCCGCAACAGTGGCAGGAATTACCGCGTCAGTTTAACTCCGGCGAGAGCCAATCTCCCTCGGGCCGTAATACGATCGTTGCAGATCCAACGCGGCGAGCGGCACAGCAGAATGCTGATCAGCGCACGGTAGGGGCGGACGACCTGAAGGCACCAAGGTCGTTGCATCCTACAGGCGACTCGAGAACGGGGGCTAACAGGGACGCTCGCGATCCCCGGAATACGATCGGAACTGCTCCCGACCAAAACTGGCGAAACGGTCGCGGCAATAACCCCGAGGGGCGGAACCCCAGCGCGGGAGACAATCCTCATCCACGAGATCGTCAAGGAGACCGCAACCGCAGGCATTGGCATAACGACAACTGGGATCGCAATCACCATGACTGCGACTGGTGGAGAAGCCACTACACGCGCTTCGCGCTCTTCGGCGGCGGGTACTACTATTGGAACTACGGGTTCTGGTATCCAGCGTACGGTTATGATCCGTACTTCAGCAGCTATGCTTACGACGCCCCGATCTATGCGTACAACGACTTGTCGCCCGAGCAGGTGATGGCGAATGTCCAGGCAGAGCTCTCGCGCCTCGGGTACTATCATGGCCCGATTGACGGCAGCTACGGTCCGCTTACGCGCGCAGCTCTGCTCAGCTATCAGCAGGCATTCGGTTTGGCGATGACCGGGGTGCTTGACCAGGCGACGGTGGAGTCGCTCGGCATGTACTAACGGAACGTCGGAAGGCGCCTCGTCGTCGAGGCTCGCTAATTGCGTTGTCCGCCGATCTGCCGATGCTGACGCTCAATGAGTTCTTCGCAGCTTGTGGCTCAGGATCTACGCCGTTCTTTTCGAATCGGCTCGCGCAATATCGAGGTGCTTCGGGGCGTCTCGCTCGGGGTCCAAGAAGGCGAGGCAGTGTTTCTCGTCGGCGCATCGGGGGCGGGGAAAACCACATTGCTGTATACGCTCGCTGGACTGGAGCGGCCCGAAGCTGGCACCGTGGAGTTCGAGGGCCGAAAGCTTTATCAGGGCAGCGCTGCCGCGCAGGCAAAGCTGCGGAACGAGAAAATGGGGTTCGTTTTTCAGGGGTACTTCTTGCTGCCGGAACTGACCGCGCTGGAAAATGTTACGTTGCCAGGGATGATTGGCGGGCGCTCAAACCGGGATACAGCCGAAGCCAGTCTGCGTGATGTCGGTCTTGCGGAACGTATGCATCACCTGCCGGCGGAGTTGTCTGGCGGAGAGCAGCAGCGCGTAGCGATCGCCCGAGCCCTTACGAATGATCCGGATATCATTTTTGCAGACGAGCCGACAGGCAATCTCGACTCTGGGACCGGCGATGCGGTCATCGATCTGCTCTTGAACCTGGCGCGCGATCGCAAAAAGACGCTGCTCGTCGTGACGCACGATAATCGGCTCGCATCACGCGGAGATCGTGAGCTGCGGATCGTGGATGGGATGCTTGGATAGCTTCACCCGGCGCTCCGCGGGAATTGAAACGCTGAATCGGGATTTGCTGCTTGAATTGCCAGACAGACCACCGAACGTTTTTCGTGCCAACGAAAACGACTAACTCGGACACACTGCTGATCGATGAACCGCAGGAGACGTCGCCGAATGCCGCGGTAAAGCCGGCAAACGAAACAAGCACGGCCCGTTCAGCTGCCCAGGCGCAGGAGTTGACGATCTACGTTGACGGACACTTTCTGCCGCAGTCCGAAGCGAAGGTCTCCGTATTCGATCACGGTCTGCTCTACGGCGACGGTATTTTCGAGGGAATCCGATTTTACGATGGTCGCGTTTTTCGGCTCGAGGAGCATCACGATCGGCTGTGGGACTCTGCGCGGTCGATCTGTCTCGATATCCCGATCAGCAAGGAAGAGATGACGGATGCGCTGCTCGAGACGGTCCGGCAGAACGGGCTGCGCGATGGCTATATCCGGCAGGTTGTGACACGCGGTGTGGGGAACCTCGGGTTGAACCCGCACCAGTGTAAGCGCCCGAGCATCATCATCATCGCGGCGACGATCGCGCTGTATCCCGAAGAGGTTTACCGCAACGGGCTCACGGTTGTCACGTGCGCGACGCGCCGAATGAATGCGGCGGCTCTTAATCCAGCGGTGAAGTCGTTGAATTATCTCAACAATGTGATGGCGCGAATCGAGGCGAACCTCGCAGGTGCCGACGAAGCGTTGATGCTGAATGACGCTGGGAACGTCGCCGAATGCACCGCCGACAATGTATTTGTGATCAAGAAAGGCCGGATCTTCACGCCTCCAATTTCAGCTGGGGCGCTGCGAGGAATTACTCGTGCGGTTATGTTTGAAATCGCGGATGAGCTCGGCCTGAAAATAACAGAGGCAGAGATCACCCGCCACGATGTGTTCGTCGCGGACGAGTGTTTTCTCACGGGTACAGGGGCTGAGGTCATCCCCGTAATCAAAGTGGATGGACGCGTAATCGGAACAGGCAAGCCGGGCTCGATCACCGGCCGCATGATAGCGCGTTTCCGCGAGCTCGTGCGCGAGGGCGGCACACCGATCTATTCTTGATCGTGGAGTCACACGCCCCTGCGCGCAAAAGGTGCTGAAACAACGCCGGGATTGAATGTTACCGGACTGTTAAGGTCTAATGTAGAGAGATGTTGTGCGACGTTTGCAAATGCAATGACGCGGCGGTTTTCCTGACGCAAATTCTGGAAGGCAAGATGCAGAAGGTGAACCTCTGCGATGCTTGCTCGAAAGAGAAAGGCGTTCAGGACCCGACCGGCTTCGCGCTCGCCGATTTGCTGCTCGGCATCGGCGCGGCTGAGGAAATCGAGAAGGGAGCACCCACTCAGAAGTGTGCTGTCTGCGGGTTTACCCAGGCCGATTTCAAGAAGACCGGCCGGTTGGGTTGCAGCGCATGCTACATTACGTTTTCCGAAGGGTTAGGGTCATTGCTGAAGGCGATGCACAAGGGCACAGAGCATATCGGTAAATTACCCCAGCGCGCCCACCGCGAGATTGAGCTCAGCGACCAAATGCGTACTTTGAGCGAGAACCTTCGAAAAGCAGTCGCGGAAGAAAACTACGAGACGGCTGCTTCGCTGCGCGACCAAATCCGCAAGCTCGAGACCGATCTGGCAAGCCACTCATGAAGTTTTCCAACGTCATCGCAACGGGGGGTGAGTGGCTGCGTGGTGAAGGTCCGCATCACCAGATCGTGATAAGCAGTCGCGTTCGCCTCGCGCGGAATCTTCGTCACCGGCCATTTCCGGGATGGGCGAAGAAGCTCGAGCGCACGCAGATTCTGGAACTGGTCAAGCCTCCAGTAGAGGAGCTGCCGGAGATGCAGGACTCGTTTTCGGAATTGCTCCAGGATCTTTCAGCTCTAGAGAAGCAGGTATTGGTGGAGCGGCATCTGATAAGCCGTGAGCACGCCGCGAAAAGCGTCGGCAGCGCGGTGGTCATGAACCGCCGTCAGACGCTCAGCATCATGGTGAACGAAGAGGATCACCTTCGGATGCAGTCGATCAGGTCCGGTCTGCAACTTAAGAACGCATTCAAGCTCGTCGATAAGGTCGACAGTACGCTCGAGGGGAAACTCGACTTCGCGTATGACGCGCGACTCGGCTACCTGACGGCGTGCCCTACCAATGTTGGCACAGGCATGCGCGCTTCGGCGATGCTGCATCTCCCAGGCCTCGTCTTAAGCGAGATGATCAACCAGGTCATTCAGGCGGTGAACAAAATCGGTCTCGCCGTACGCGGGCTCTATGGAGAGGGGACGGAAGCGATGGGCAATTTTTTCCAAATTTCCAACCAGACCACGCTCGGTGAGAAGGAAGAGGAGATCATCAGCCGGCTCAGCAAGGTGATCGAAACAATTATCGAGAAGGAACACGACGCGCGGCAGATGTTGATTCAGAAGAAGTCGAATACCCTCTGGGACCAAATTGGCCGCGCATATGGCGTCCTTACGTTCGCTCATGCGATGACTTCGAAAGAAGCGCTGAATCTCCTCTCGATAATAAAGCTTGGAGTTGATCTCGGCGCATTCCCCGAAGATCGCCGACTGCCGATCGATGAGCTGTTTATCGATACTCAACCAGCGCACCTGCAAAAAAGCTCGCAGCAGAAGCTGAATGCGGAAGAACGCGACGAACTCCGTGCGCAAATTATCCGCGAGCGTTTGCGAGTGTTCCCCAAACCTGATATCAGTAAAGTGGCGCGGGAGGCGACGGGCAACGGCTCGGTCTCCGAGCCTTAAAATAATGAATAATTTTACTCCGCGGGCTCAGCAGGTTCTGGCGCTCGCTCGGAAGGAAGCGGATCGCTTCAATCACAATTATGTCGGCACAGAGCATCTCTTGCTCGGCTTGATCAAGCTCGGGCAGGGCGTTGCCGTCAACGTGCTGCAGAAGATGGGAATGGACCTCGAGACGGTCCGGATGGAAGTCGAAAAACAGGTCGGCTCCGGGCCGGAGACGAAGATGGTCGGCAACATCCCCTACACGCCGCGTGTTAAGAAGGTGCTCGCGCTCGCAGGCAAGGAAGCGAAGGCACTGAATCATTCGTACGTTGGCACCGAGCACATCTTGCTTGGTTTGTTGCGCGAAGGCGAAGGTGTCGCTGCGCGCGTGCTTAAGAGCCTTGAGGTCGACATAGAACGCACTCGGAACGAGATCCTCAAGGAATTGGATCCTAACTTCACGCCGCCCGAATCCGAACAGGAGTCCGCGGGTGGAGAGCCGTCCTCAAAGAAGGATGTTAAAACGCCCGCCTTGCGAGCGTTCGGCCGAGACCTCACTGAACTAGCTAAAAAAGGCGAGCTTGATCCAGTCATCGGTCGCGTTAACGAGATCGAGCGCGTCATCCAGGTGCTCTGCCGTCGCACCAAGAACAATCCGGTGCTGCTAGGCGAGGCTGGGGTCGGAAAGACGGCCATCGCTGAAGGTCTGGCGCAGGAGATCGCGAGCGGAAATGTGCCCGAGTTGTTGCGCGACAAAAAGGTCATCACACTCGATCTCGCGTTGATGGTCGCAGGCACTAAATACCGCGGTCAATTCGAAGAGCGAATCAAAGCCGTGATGGATGAGATTCGCCGCTCTAAGAACGTCATCCTGTTTATCGATGAGCTGCACACGATCGTCGGCGCCGGTTCAGCCGAAGGAGCGATGGACGCCTCGAACATCATCAAACCAGCGCTGAGCCGCGGCGAACTGCAGTGTGTCGGTGCGACTACGCTGAACGAGTATCGCAAGTACATAGAGAAAGACGCTGCCCTCGAGCGTCGTTTTCAAACTGTAAAGGTCGAAGCTCCGACAGTTGACGAGGCAATTTTGATCCTGAAGGGTCTGCGTCCGAAATACGAAGCGCACCACAAAGCGAAACTCACTGACGAGTCACTGGAACTCGCGGTGAAGTTGTCCGAGCGCTACATCACCGGTCGTTTTCTTCCCGACAAAGCCATCGATGTGATGGACGAAGCAGGAGCGCGAGCGCGCATTAATGCGATGACGCGTCCGCCTGACGTAAAGGAGATCGAGCGCGAGATCGAAGAGATCCGCATCGAAAAAGAAGCGGCGATCAAGGCGCAGGATTTCGAAAAGGCTGCTTCACTGCGCGATAAGGAGAAGCAGACGAAAGACAAGCTGGAAGGCATTCTCACGCGGTGGCGCGAAGAGCGGGAAGAGAAGGAAGTCCTCGTGTCGGCAGACGACATGATGAACATCATTTCCAAGATGACCGGTGTTCCTCTCCAGAAGATGGAGCAGAAGGAAACCGCGAAGCTTCTCGCGATGGAGGGAGAGTTAACAGGGAAGGTGATCGGTCAGGATGAAGCGGTGATCGCCATATCGAAGGCTCTGCGGCGCAGCCGCGCTGATCTCAAAGATCCGCGGCGGCCGATCGGGTCATTCATTTTCCTCGGACCTACCGGTGTCGGTAAGACATTTCTGGCGCAGACACTCGCCGAGTTCATGTTTGGCGATCGCGACGCGTTGATACAGATCGATATGTCCGAATACATGGAAAAATTCACATCTTCGAGGCTGATCGGTTCGCCTCCGGGATATGTCGGCTATGAGGAGGGCGGCCAGCTTTCCGAAGCTGTGCGGCGTCGCCCTTATTCGGTCGTTTTATTCGACGAGATCGAAAAGGCACATCCGGATGTGATGCACCTGCTGCTGCAGATCCTCGAGGAAGGTAAAGTCACTGACTCGTTAGGGCGCAAAATCGACTTCCGGAACACCATCATTATCATGACGTCAAATGTCGGCGCCGAAACGCTGAAGCGTCAGACTACGATGGGTTTCGGTGCGACCAAGCCGCTCGGCGAACATGAATATGATACCATGCGTGACCGCCTGCTCGAAGAAGCGCGGAAAGCCTTCAAGCCGGAGTTCATCAATCGCCTCGACGACATCATTGTCTTCCATCAACTGACGAAAGCAGATCTGCTGCAGATCGTTGATCTCGAAGTCGCGAAAGTCTTTGGACGAATCAAGGAGAAGGAAGTCCACATGGAGCTCGCTGAGTCAGCAAAAGAGTTCCTGATCGACAAAGGTTACGACCCGCAGTACGGCGCGCGTCCAATGCGCCGCGCGGTCGAGCGTTACCTCGAAGATCCTTTCGCCGAAGAATTGCTGCGTGGAAACGTGAAGGCCGGTGATGTGGTGCACACCACGCTGGCCGGCGACAAGCTTGAGTTCCACGTTGCTGAGCCGCAGGGTAGCGAACCGGCGAGCGCGGCATAGCGATGCCGCGCCCCGCTTGCCGGCCGGGCCATTCGCCAATGCCTAACGAGTCCGAACGCCTTCGGCCACGTTGACGCGAAACGTTTGCTTCACCTTTGTTCTTCCGAAAGTCAGCTCAGCGGTGTAGTCGCCGCTCGGTAGCAGCCGCTTCGGGTCGACGCCGCCGTATTCGGTCAGAACATCTTTCGTCGGACGCAGATCCCAAGTTAACCGCGTGAGCCCCTGCGTTACTAGGGACTTCAAGTTTGCCACCGGTGTTCCGGTCGGGTTTGTGATCGCGATTTTCACCTCGTCTCCGGTAAACTCCTTCACCCAGACCGTGAAGATCGCTCCCTCAGGCGGGTTCGGACCGCGGAACTGCGCTTTGCCGGACCAATCAACCCAGCCGGGCAGCAGGTAAGCGCCGTTTGCTGGCGCGACGCTGAAAAGATGCGCCGGTCGAGCTGCGACGTCGGGCGTTAATTCGCGCAGCGGACGAGTGTCATCGAGGATGCCAATGCTGCGCCCGTGGGTTGCGATTACCAGGTCCGCTGTGCGCGGATGAATCTGCAGGTCGTCTACACGCACCGCTGGCACGTCAGCTATTCGCATCCATTTCCCACCTTGATCAAGCGAAGCGAACAAGCCGAAATGAGTGCCCGCATAAAGCAGCCGCGGGTTCATCGGATCTTCCCGGATCACTTCTACCGGTGCTGTTGCGGGCAGGTCGCCAGCAACGCTCTGCCACGTCGCGCCGCCATCGGACGTGCGTACGATCATCGGTGCGTCGTTGCCGCTGCGGTAGGCGTTTAGCGCGACGTAAGCGACTTTCGGGTCGTGGGCGCTCGCCTCGATCCTTACGACCCATTGGCCACGAACTGCCTCTGGAAGGTTTTGCGTTAGCTCGTTCCATTTCGCTCCATCGTTATCGGTAACCCAGAGCCTGCCATCATCTGTTCCGGCCCATAGCAAACCAGCGCGTGCTGGGGATTCCGCCAGTGAATAGATGACGCCGAAATTTTCTGCGCCACTGCCTGTGGCATTCGTGCGCTCCGGGTCATTCCGCGTGAGATCGGGACTGATGGCGGCGTATTTCTCACCACGGTCGCTGAGCCGGAACACTCGGTTGCCGGCAAGGTAAATCACGCCGGGCTTGTGCCGGCTCATGAGTAGTGGCGAATTCCAGTGGAAACGATATCGCGGCT
>JACDHZ010000226.1 GCA_013820755.1 Chthoniobacterales bacterium | reverse complement strand
CTGATGGCGGCGTATTTCTCACCACGGTCGCTGAGCCGGAACACTCGGTTGCCGGCAAGGTAAATCACGCCGGGCTTGTGCCGGCTCATGAGTAGTGGCGAATTCCAGTGGAAACGATATCGCGGCTGTCCCTCGGGCGGTTGCGGTTGCAACTCGCGCAGCTCGCCGGTGCGGAGATTCATCCGATGAATCTCGCCTCCCTGGCTTTCCGCGTAGAACGTATCGCGATCAGCAGGGTCAAATTGAACGTAAAACCCGTCGCCGCCGCCGAGATTCGTCCAGTTGGAATTCATTATACCGTCTTTGCTCAACACACCGCTCGGCCCGACAAAGTTCGAGTTGTCCTGCAGCCCGCCGGCGATGCGGTAATACGGGTGCGAATCGTCAAGCGAGATGCGGTAAAACTGTCCGGACGCGATACGATTCAGATGGTCCCATGTCTTTGCCCCGTTGTGCGTCTGGTAAACGCCGCCGTCTGTGCCGAGCAGTGCGCGATTTGAAACCGGCGGCTTCGGCGGCTTGTCCTTATCGTCGGGTTTGGGCGGTTTCGGTGCAGAAGCGCTGCCGGCCTGCAAAACCAGCGCATGACAATCCGGGTGCACTTTTTCGGAATAGTCTTCCCGGAAACTCCGGCCACCGTCGTCCGACACGAGCAGCGCGTAACCAAGGAGGTACACACGTTGATCGTTCACTGGATCTATTCTTATCTGGCTGAAGTAGAACGGGCGCGGATTCAGGTCGGTCGTTCGCATCCATTTCTCGCCGCCATCTTCCGAGCGAAACACCCCGCCGCCGCGGCTGTGGATTTCGCGAATGTCGGTCGCTCCACCTTCGTCGCTCTGCACGACCGCCGTGACGATCTTCGGGTTACTCGCGGAGACGCTTAGTCCGATGCGCCCAGTTTGTCCCGGCAGACCCCCGCCCAGTTTCTTCCACGCGGCACCGCCATTCGTGCTCTTGAAGATTCCTCCGACGTCTTCGCCATTGGTCGCGGCGACGCCGTAGGTGAAATCCCATGGCGTTCGCTGTCGGGCATACAACGCTGCATAGAGGATCTCCGGATTACTCGGATCGAAGGCCACGTCTACACAGCCGGTGCGCGCATGGTGCGGAGCTGGAGCCTGGAGGATGAGCTTCCACGTCTTACCGGCATCCGTCGTTTTGTAGAGGCCGCGCTCGCCGCCGTCCACCCAAAGGTGACCCGACGCCGCGACGTATGCCACATTCGGATCCTTTGGATGCACCAGGATTCGCCCGATCGCGCGACTGTCCTTGAGTCCAACGTTCTGCCACGCGGTGCCGCCATCCGTGGAGCGGTAAACGCCATTCCCCCACGCCGAGGAGTTACGATCGTTCGCTTCGCCGCTGCCAACCCAGACGACGTCAGAATCTGAGGGTGCGACAGCGACGGCGCCTATCGAGAGCGTTGATTCCTTGTCGAAGATCGGCTCAAATGTTGCGCCGTTGTCTCCGGTTTTGAAAAGACCACCCGTCGCGAGACCAACGAAAAAGACAAAAGGGTTTCGGGGATCGATCGCGATATCCGAGACTCGCCCTCCCATGATGGCGGGCCCGATCGCACGAGCCTTCAGGTTCTTAAAAAGGACTTCCGTAAGCGGCGGCGCGCTCGGAGGCTGCGGTGGGATTTCGCTTTGCGTCGCCGCAGGGGTTGCGGAGGGTGGTGTGCTGGGTTCCTGGGCATGAGAAGTTGTGCCGCTAAAGGTCAGCAGCAGCGCCGCCGAGAGAACGGGTGCAAAACGAGCAGATACGAGCATGCGCGCAAGCTAGCACCGCGCTCACGGCATTGTCTCATAAGAACTCAGCGGCTCCGCAAACAAAAGGAGCTGCAGCATTGACGTGACTGCTGAATCGCACTGAAAACAGTGGTGATGAAACGCCTTCTCCCGTGCGCAGTTATTCTGCTCCTCAATTCGTTCTTCCTGGGAGGAATCGCAGCCGCAGAGCCGAAAGAACGGCAATACACCGCGGCAGCGAGTGAGCCGATCCTTCCGCCTCTTACGCCGTGGAACGGCAAAAGCCGCCAGCTCGTGGTTTCGAAGGAGGATTCGTGGATCACGCCTTCCGAGAAGAATGATCTACGTACGACACCGACGTACGACGAAACGGTGGTGTGGCTGCGAAAGCTCGTCAGCGCAGCACCAGAGCTGCACATGTTGTCGATCGGCAAATCACCGGAAGGTCGCGACATTTGGATGGTTGTTGCTGCGAAAGAAAAGGTCACCACACCTGCCGGCCTGCGGATGAACGGAAAGCCGACGGTTCTTGCGCAAGCAGGCATTCACGCAGGGGAAATCGATGGAAAAGATGCCGGCTTGATGCTGCTGCGGGACATGACCGTGCACGGAAGTCATGGCGAGCTTCTCGACGGCGCGAACTTCCTTTTGGTCCCGATCTTTAACGTCGACGGGCACGAGCGGGCATCACGTTTTGGCCGCGTGAATCAGCGCGGTCCCGAAGTGATGGGTTGGCGCACAACCTCGAGCAATCTGAACCTCAATCGCGACTACGCGAAAGCCGATGCACCGGAGATGCAGGCGATGATTCGCATGCTCAACGAATGGCAGCCGGATCTTTACTTCGATCTGCACGTCACCGACGGCGCAGATTATCAATACGACGTCACTTGGGGATCTAACACTTCAGGCGGCCATTCGCCTGCCATCACAGCCTGGTTGGAAAAGACGTTGGCGCCGGCGCTCACTGCGGAACTCACCGCGATGGGCCATATTCCCGGTTCCACAGATGTGGCAAACCGTGTCGACGAATTCGACCTTGCGAAAGGCATCCGTGGCTGGAACGCGGATCCACGCTTCTCCACTGGCTATGGCAACGTGCGCCACTTACCAACAGTCCTTGTGGAGAATCATTCCTTGAAGCCTTATGCGCAGCGGGTGCTCGGCATGCGAGTATTACTCGAAACTGCACTGCGCGCAGTAGCCAAGAATGCCGCGGAGTTGCGCAAGGCAACCGATTCCGATCGTGCGTTACGCACTCAAAATATCCCGCTCGCGTGGGACAGCGATCCCGTGGCGCCCATCGACACCATCGAATTCAAGGGAATCGAATCGCGGGTCGTGCCATCAGCTGTCTCGGGCGCGCTGCGAATCGAATACACTGGCAAACCAGTAACTTTGACAATCCCGTATCTACACGCGAGCCGCGTGAGCGCATCAGTGGGACGGCCGCAGGCCTACTGGATCCCGGCCGCGTGGACGGATGTCATCAATCGACTGCAGATGCATGGAATCGTCACGGAGCGAATCACGGAGCCGCGTGAGCTGAAGGTAACCATGTACCGGCTGGAGGAAGCGAAATTCGGCGATGCGGCCTTCGAAGGACACGTCCAGGTGACTGCGACAGCAGTTCCGGAATCGAGGACAGAACGCTTCACGGCTGGATCTGTGCGGGTGTCCACCGATCAACCGCTCGGCGATCTTGCGGCGATTCTTCTGGAACCGGCGTCGCCGGATTCGTTTTTCCAATGGGGATTCTTCGATCGCGTGCTGCAGGAGACCGAGTACATCGAGCCGTACATCGTGGAGCCAATCGCGGAGCGGATGTTGAAAGAAGACCCGAAGCTCGCGGACGAGTTTCAGCAAAAGCTGGCGAAGGATGACGCCTTCCGCGGCTCGACTGTAGCACGATTGAGGTGGTTCTACGGAAAGACGCCGTTCGCAGACGAACGCTGGAAGCTTTATCCCGTTGCACGAGAAGAGTAACGGGTAACGCAGCAGGCGAGGCCATTCACAGTTTTCCGCATATCCCGGTCAGGCGATCTGTCCGGCGCCAAGTTGTTTCGATCGAAGTGGATAAGCACGCACTTGGGCGTGGTACTAGCTACCATCTTTGGAACACCAGAACGACCTGTTTAGCTCCGGCGTTCTCCAACAACTACTCACAATGACTTCATCACCATCCTGTTCGGTTCGCGACGCCAGTCGCGCCTTGCTTCCGCAATCCTCATCTCTGTCGCAGCGCTCACGTTAGCCACTGCCACTAACGCGCAGACCACGCCGACATTTTCCCGCATTGTCGTATTCGGCGATAGCTTGTCTGACGTCGGCAACCTGCGTCATCGGATGGAGGAGAACGGCGTAAGTTATCCCGGCGGCGAGTTCAAC
>JACDHZ010000085.1 GCA_013820755.1 Chthoniobacterales bacterium | reverse complement strand
TTCCGCGTCCAAATAGCGAATGCGTGCGACGTTATCGAACGTCTGCACACCCATCGCGCCGGCGTTCATCCTCAACCCGCCACCGACCGCGCCGGGGATCCCTTCCATCCACTCGAGGCCGCCGATCCCTGCGGCTTTTCCGGCGTACGCTACCTGCTTCAACTTCGCGCCAACACCGGCGTGGATTTCCGTTCCATCAACTTCCAGACGATCGAACTCTCCGCCGGTCGGGTGCAATACCACGCCGCGAATTCCACCATCACGCACGAGCAGGTTCGATCCGCGACCGATGACAAACAGCGGCAGGTTTTCCTGGCGGCAGAGCCGGATGATTTCGGCGAATGCCTGCTCCCTGCGCGGCTCGACCCAGAACTGCGCCGGCCCGCCAACACGCAACGTGGTGTGCTTCGCGAGCGGTTCATACAAACGGACCAGCCCTTCTTTGCCGACAATCTCCTGCAGCTTCTCCGCAATCACGAGATCCGCAGCGAGAAGCGACAGCTGTTCGTGCACGTTGCCCGCGCCAAGACTCAAAACCATGTCGCCATCCGCAATGATGTTCCCGACGTCGCAATGTAATCGGTCGAGGCGTGGCTGAAACGCGACGTTGGCGTGGCCATGCGACGCGATTTCGTCCGCGATCGTTTGTCCGCTGATTCCCGGGAGAGGCGCTTCGCTCGCCGGATAAACGTCGGCAACGACGACGCAGTCCGCCTGATCAAAGGCGACGCCGAACTCCTTTCGCAGGGCTTTCGTGCGCGAGTAGCGATGCGGTTGAAACATTGTCAGGATGCGACTGCGCCCGATTGAACGGGCGGTAGCGAGCGTCGCGCGGATCTCGGTGGGATGGTGCGCATAATCGTCCACGAGGAGGTAGCGCTCGCTCGCGTACTTGATCTCGAAGCGGCGGCGCGCGTGCTCAAAGTGGCGCAACGAAGCAACAATCTTCTCGAATGGAATTCCCAGCTCCGTCGCAAGAGCTATGACGCCGAGCGCGTTGCTCACATTGTGGCGGCCCGGAACATTAAGCACCGCTTCGCCGAGTTGGTCTCCGCCGCGGAGGACGCAAAAGACCGAGGCAAAGTCGCGCAGCTCTATCTCGCGGGCGGAGTAGTCCGCCCCGTCGCTGAATCCGTATGAAATCGCGCGCGGTCGATCCGCGCAGAGCCGCGCCGCGTGATGATCGTCAGCACAGTAAAAGACGTCGCCCGTCGTGTGATCGAGGAGCTGATTGAATACGGCGTCGATTGCGGCCAGGTCGGCGTAAAAGTCGAGGTGCTCCTCCTCCACGTTGAGCACGAGCGCGTGCTCCGGCTGGAAGAAACGAAGGGTGCCATCGCTCTCATCGCCCTCGGCTACGAAATATTCTCCGCGGGGATTCCAGTGAGCGTTGGTGCCCAGAATCGGGATCTCCGCACCAACGTAGTGCGACGGATGCAAGCCACCTTCACGAAACACATGTGCCGTCATCGCGGACGTGGTCGTTTTCCCATGCATCCCCGCAATGACGATCCCGCGTTTTCCGAGCATCATTGCAGCCAGCGCTTCCGCGCGACGGATCGTCGGCTTTCCAGCCGCGCGGGCTTCCGAAAGTATCGGATTGTCGTCTTTGATTGCGGAGGAATAAACCACGAGATCCGCGTCGCCGGCGTCTTCAGCGCGATGCGTTACGTGAAATCGAAGGCCGAGGCGTTGCAGGCGATCCGTCTCTAACGTTCCCACGCGATCAGAGCCGCTCACCTGATGCCCGAGCTCGAGTAACAGTGCCGCAATGCCGCTCATTCCACTGCCCGCGACCCCGATCAAATGAACGCGATGCCGCTCCCGGGTAAGTAGTTTTTGCAGGTCGATTTCAGCCGCGAGCATCATGGCTTTTGCGTATACCTCTCCATCATATCAACCACGCGTCCGGCTGCGTTGTCGGGCGCAAGATGCGCGGAGTTTTGGGACATGCGGCGCAGTCGCGCGGCGTCGCCGATCAACTCCTTGATTTTTCGCGCCAGCACGTCTGCGGAAAGCTCCGCTTCGCGTACCATGACCGTTGCGTCACGCTTCGCGAAAATTTCTGCATTACGCGTTTGGTGATCGTCCGCGGCATAAGGAAACGGGATCAGGATTGATGGCAATCCAAAAACCGCCAGCTCGGAGAGACTCGCAGCGCCTGATCGCGCGATAGCGAGATCCGCCGCGCTGTAAACTTCCTCCATGGCATGATGAAACGCCGTGACATATGCGGGGATGTTCTCGCGTTGATAGTTGTCGGCAACGAGACGCTCGTCGCGCGCGCCCGCGAGGTGAATCACCTGCAAAGGCTGATCGTGCAGCGACGGCAACGATTTGATGATTGCCTGGTTGATGCCAACTGCGCCCTGGCTGCCGCCCATCACGAGCAGCGTGCAAAGATCTTCACGTAACCCGAGTTTCCGGCGCGCGGCAGCCCGCTGCATACGCTGCAGGCCGGCGCGAATCGGTGTGCCCGTGAGTTCCGTCCGCGCCTTCGGGAAAAACGGCGCGCATTCCTGAAAGCCGAGCAACACGGCTCGCACCATTCGCGCCGTCATCTTGTTCGCTTTGCCGGGAACAGCATTCGACTCGTGGATGAAGGTGGGAATTTTTCGCATGCGTCCCGCCATCACCGGAGCGGTCGAGGTGAACCCGCCCATGCCAAGCACCACCTGCGGCTTGAACGAGGCGTAAAGCTGGCGGCAGCGCGTGAGACTTTCGTGAAAGCGCTGCATAAAGCGGACGACTGCCGGTGAAAATGGCGACGGCAGACCAATTGTCGGCAATTTCTCGAATCGGAACTCCGGATGTTGCGAAACGGCGACTGAATCGATCTCCTTCTCCGAAATGAACAGGAGCACTTCGTGGCCCCGGTCCCGCAGCACTTCGGCGACCGCAAGCCCCGGGAACAGGTGTCCTCCAGTGCCTCCGCATGCAATGACGGCGTTCATGATCAAATTCGCGGTGTTGTCCGCGCCTGCATCGTCGTGCGTTTCATGTTCACTGGTTCCAAAACTCCGCGGCGATAAATGCTGAGCATTACGCCCACACAGAAAAGACAGGCGGCGAGATTTGATCCGCCGTAGCTGATGAACGGCAGCGGCAGCCCTTTATTCGGTAACAGCGAGGTCGTGACGCCAATGTTTACCGCAGCTTGAAGCGCGAGCAGCGACACGATCCCGGAGCCAAGAAGCAGGCCGACCCTGTCTTTCGCGTGCAGAGCGATCATCGTGCCGCAAACGATGATGACGACGAACAGGAAGACGACGAGTAGACTTATTCGCAGCCCAAGCTCTTCACCAATCATCGGAAAGATGAAATCGGTGTGCGCGTAAGGCAGGTACGCCATCTTCTGGCGTCCGTTACCCAGCCCAAGGCCATCGATGCCTCCGCTGCCCCACGCGATCAACGCCTGCATCTGCTGCAGACCGGCATCCTCCTTGAACTTCTCAGGGTCCATGAACGCCGCGAGCCGTCCCATCCGCTCTGGCACCATCGTCGCCACAAACAAAATACCGCCGACGCCACTCATTGAAAGGATTCCAAGCAACAGCGGGTTCGTTCCAGCCACGAACATCATCACGAATGCCGTTGCGCCGATCAGCGCCGTGGTGCCGAGATCTACCTCACTTACGATCAAGGCGAGAAAAATGCTGACGACAGCCAGCGGGACAACAAATCCGGTGAATACGCGGCCGGTCTCCTTCTCGAAACGGCTGAACCAAAAGGCGAGAAAGAACACTGCTGCCACCTTTGCGATCTCCGACGGCTGGAAGGTGAACGGACCCACACCGACCCAGCGTCGCGAACCGTTGATGCGCATCCCAAGGTGAGGCACGAAACAAAGCGTAAGTGCAATCGCCGCCAATCCGAACCAGATCCACCAGCTACGCGCCCAGAAATGGTAATCAGTCAAGGCAGCAACGGCACAGACAACGAGGCCAACCCCGAGCCAGACTCCCTGGCGCTTGATGAAATAGTAAACGTCGCCGTGGCTGTCGCGCGCGAACGCGCTCGTGCTGAACAGCATCACAATGCCGATTACCAGCATCCCAAGCACCGCCAGGAACAGGATGTAAGCGCTCTTGCGATGCATGGAACAGATCGGTCTAGTCGTCGGACTTTTTGCCCTTCGACGGCTTCGTTGCCGGGACGATTAATTTCTGACCAATCTGCAGTTTACGCGGATCGTCGATATGATTGACCGCGAGCAGGTCCGATTCCGACACCTTCAGCTTCTTCGCGATCTTCACGGGATTATCACCCTTCGCGACAACGTAGAAGTTGCCCTTGTCATTCGCTGCGGGGACTGGTTGTGCAGCCTTCACCGGCTCGGCCTTGCGGACGATTTCAGGTGTCCCCGCCGGCTTCGACTGCGGCACTGGCGTTATGGCGGCGTTGGTCACCGGTATCGCCTCCGCATCCATCTTCGCCGCAATGGAAGGCGCGTTTTGCGGGACCGGAGCTGCAGCTGTTTCGCGTGGGGGCGGGAGCACTCCCTGCCGGCTCTTGATGGTGTTGAACGCTATGATGCCGGCAACCGCCACCACGTGCAGTACCAGCACAATCAGCAAGGCACGGGACAGCTTCATGTTCGGCTCCGACATCTCTTCGTAGTCCATGTCGTTCGGCGCATCCATCGCGCGGCGGGTGGTGCTGGCGCGGAGCATTTTCTTTGCGCGTTTCTTGAGGAGGAATGTGGGGATATTCATGGCTTCACTTCTGCAAGGCATGCACGAGGGCACGAAATTGATCGCCGCGATCGGCGTAACTTTTGAACATGTCGAATGACGAGGTGCCGGGAGAGAAGAGGACTACCTCGCCCGGCTGCGCGATTGCGTGTGCGCGCTCGACGGCATCGGCGATCGAGTGGGCGATCTCGCACTGAGTGGCGCCGCTCCAGTCACTGCAGATTCGCTGCGCCATCTCCCCCATGAGAATGGTGGCGCGGACCTTGTCCGCGACGATCGATCGCAACGGATCGAATGAGAAACCTTTATCTTTTCCGCCAGCGATGAGAACGACAGGCTTGGATTGAGCGAGCAATGCCTTCTCTACGGCATCAAGGTTGGTCGCCTTCGAGTCATTAACGTAAATTACACCGCCGATCTCTCGCACGAACTCCATGCGGTGAGGACGCGGCTCGTATGCGCAGAGCGGCAGTACCATTTGCTCGAACGTGAGACAGCGCGCGAGACCGATCGCGAGCGTTGCCATCAGGTTTTCGATGTTATGCGAACCCCGCAGCTTTGTTTCCGAAAGACGAAGAACTGGCGCTCCGTGGTAGACGATCGCGCCCTGCGCCAGCCGGAAGTCGGCACGATCCTCGTACGCACTGAATGTGATCGTTCGCGCCTTCAGGGACGGCAGGCTCTCCGCGGCATTCACTACCGCGACGTCATCCGCGGTTTGATAGTCAAAAATCCGGAGCTTTGCTGCGCGATAATCGGCTAACGAGCGATACCGATCGAGATGATCGGGCGCGAAATTCAACCAGGTGCTGATGGCCGGACGGAATGTGGAGATCGTCTCCAGTTGAAACGAACTCACTTCCACCGTGAGCACATCAAGGTCGCGGCCTTCGCGTGCGACCTCTGAAAGCGGCTTACCAATGTTCCCGCACGCGATTGTGCGTTGGCCGCAGGCATTCAGCATCTGGGCAAGTAACTCGGTCGTCGTCGTCTTGCCGTTCGTGCCGGTGATCGCCACCACTGGCAGTCCGCAGGAACGCCAGCCGAGCTCCAGCTCGCCGATCATCGCGATGTTGCGCCGCGAGAAGTTGCGCGCCAGCTCGGATGCCGGATCGATGCCGGGGCTCAGCACCACCATCTCATAGTGCGCCGAGTGGCGCTCTGCCGCCGGTCCGCAGATGACTTCAATCCGGCGCGCACGCAATCCTTCGATCGTTGTTTTGAGAATTGTTTTCTCCTCGGCACTATCGAGGACCGTTACGGCTGCGCCCTCATCTTTTAGCAAATGCGCGGCAGCCGTTCCGCTGAGCCCTGCCCCAAGGACGGCAACTTTTCGGTCCGTGTAACGCACAGATTTACCTCAGCTTGAGAGTTGCAAGCCCCAGCAACGCGAAGACACCAGAGAGAATCCAGAACCGCACGATAACGGTGTTCTCCTTCCATCCGCTCAACTCGAAATGATGATGAATCGGCGACATCAGGAAGATGCGCTTCCCCGTGATCTTAAAGCTCAACACCTGCAGGATCACCGACGCCGCTTCGATCACGAACATGCCCCCTACGACCGTAAGCAGCAGCTCCTGTTTGCAGCAGATCGCCACGGCGCCAATGAGCCCACCGATGGCGAGAGAACCTGTGTCGCCCATAAAAACCTTCGCGGGATGACAGTTAAACCAAAGGAATCCGAGGCCCGCCCCGACCAGCGCGGAACAGACTACAGGCAGCTCACCAGTGAACGAATAAAAGGGAACCTGCAGATACTCCGCGATGCGAAAATTCCCGCCGGCGTACGTCAGGAGCGCATAAGCAAACGCCACCGTGACCGTGCAGCCAATTGCAAGGCCATCGAGACCGTCCGTCAGATTGACGGCATTGGATGCTCCGGCGATCACGATCGCGAAAAACATAAACGTGAAAAGGCCCATGTTCGTGATCACAGGAAACTTGAAGAACGGCACATAGAGTGAGCGCGCCTGCACTTCGAGCAGAGGGCTGGTCAGGAACACCAGCGTCACGCCCGCAGCGACCATCAGCTGAACGAGCAGCTTTATGCGTCCACTGATGCCCTCCGACTTCTTCTTGGTAACTTTCAGATAATCATCCGCGAAACCCAGTGCACCGAGCATTGTCATCGAGAACAGCGACAGCCATACGAAACGGTTGTCGACACGTGCCCAGAGGACGCTGGACGTTAAGACCGCACCGATGATCAGCACGCCGCCCATCGTGGGAACACCTTTCTTCGCGCCATGTAACTCCGCCAGGCGATGCACTTCAGCGGCGGTTCGGATTGGTTGTCCGATTTTCAGCGAGATCAACTTCCGGATCACAAAATTTCCGCAGAGGAGGGAAATCGTGAACGCAGTCACCGCCGCGGCTACCGCGCGAAACGTGACGTATGTGAAGACGTTGAGGCCGCTGACGTCTTCACTGAGCAGATGGAGGTAATACAGCATCCTATCCCCTCATTGCCGACTCGCGGCTGCTGAACTCCTCCATGACGCGCTCCATGCGAGCCGAGCGGCTGCCTTTGACGAGCACGAGATCGCCGGTCGACGCTGCAGTCGTCAGCAACTCGGCAGCCTCGCTCGTGGTCGCAACGTTCGCGACGCTTTCCAGGCCCGCCGCGATGGCCGCACTTGAAATACCCGCGCCGACATCTCCGACGGTAATCAGTTGATCGATCCGAAACGCAGCCGCTGCTTCCCCCACTTCACGATGTTCGCGCTCAGACTCGCCGCCGAGTTCCCCCATTGCGCCGAGCACCGCGATGCGGCGACCTTCCGTCTCGAGCTCCACTAAGGTGCGAAGCGCAGCTTTCATGGAATCGGGATTGGCGTTGTAGCTGTCATCGAGGAATTGCACACCGTTGATGTCGCGCAGCTGCAGCCGCGCTTTCGTGAGCGGTGCGGATGCGAGGCCGGCGGCACATTCCTCGAGCGAGAGACCAACAGCGCGACCGGCGGCGACGGCTAACATTGCGTTTTGCACCATGTGCAATCCGGCCACCGGCAGTTGCACCCGGCAGCGATGAGCGCCCTCCAGGATTGTGAACTCGGCGCCGCCTGCGCTCTGGCGGATTTCTGTCGCGCGCAACGTTCCGCTGCTGATTCCGGCAAGCACGATCTTCGCTCGCGTCTGCCGCGCGATCCGCTCGCTGAAACGATCGTCAGCGTTGAGTATCACAGTTCCGGTCTCCCCAATCGCCGCTGCGAGGGCGCCTTTTTCCTCCGCAATACCCTCCTGCGATCCCATGAACTCGATGTGCGCGATGCCGATGTTCGTGATGATCCCGGTGTCCGGTCGCGCGATTGCAGCAAGCGCTGCGATCTCGCCGGGATGATTCATCCCAAGCTCCCAGACCGCGATCTCGTGTGATGCATCTGCCTCCAGGATCGTGCGGGGAAGACCAACGTGGTTGTTGAAGTTTCCCTCCGTCTTCGTAACGCGGAAACGCCGCCCCAATGCGGCTGCCACGAAGTCCTTTGTGCTTGTCTTTCCGTTGCTGCCGGTGATCGCGATCACATTCAAGGGCAACGAACGCCGATACCCTGCAGCGATCTGTTGGTAGCCGACAAGAGTGTCGGCTACCCGGATTACCGCGAACTTCGCTGGCACTTTGCCGCTCCACTCGCGTTCCACCAACGCCCCGGACGCGCCACGCTCCGCCGCCTGCGCGATGAACCGATGCCCATCGAAGTTTTTACCGCGGATCGGAACAAATAAATCTCCTCCGTGGAGCGTGCGTGAATCGGTGCTGATGCGATTGATGACAACATCGGCAGCACCGGAGCTGATCGAGCCGTTCGCGTATTCGGCGATTGTGGAAAGGGAAACCGGCTCCATCACTAAAATTCCACCGGTTGGTTCTCTAGGGCGCGACGCGCGACCTGGATGTCGTCAAACGGGATTGTGTTATCGGCGAACTCCTGATACGCCTCGTGGCCTTTGCCTGCGATCAGCACAATGTCGCGCGGCTGCGCGAGCGACACCGCCCGAGCGATTGCGTCTGCGCGATCCGTGATCTTTTCATAGCGGTCGGAGCGAAAACCTCCCTCGACTTCGGCTATGATTTGATCGGGATCTTCCTTCCTAGGATTGTCGGAAGTGATGATGCTGAAATCCGCGTGGCTATCGGCAGCATGAGCCATCAACGGCCGCTTTTGACGGTCGCGATCCCCGCCGCAGCCGAACACGACGATGAGCTTGCGTGGCGAGAGCTCACGCAGCGTCTTCAGGACGTTTAGCAACGCATCAGGCGTGTGTGCGTAGTCGACGAAAACCTGAAACTGCCGCTTAGCCTGAACCGCTTCCAAACGCCCCGGCACCTGAGGGGATTTGCCTAGGTTGAGAACGGCGTCTCGCACACTGATCCCCAGGCTGTTTGCGGCGGCGAGAGCGGCTAGCGAGTTAGCGACGTTAAATCGGCCAATCAACGGCACGCGCACGAGATAGCTCTTTCCGCGGGCATCGAGCTGAAACGAGGTGCCGGAAAATTCAGGCCGATAGTTCGACGCACGGAAGTCGGCGCGCGTTCCCATACCATACGTCACTATCGAGACTTCCTTGCCGAGCTGGTCTGCCAGCTTCTCGCCGTATCGGTCGTCGATGTTCACGATCGCGACCGCCTTTTTCTTCGTCTGCTGTTTGCCGAGCCCGATGAATAGCTTTGCCTTCTCAGCGAAGTACACGTCCATCGAGCCGTGGAAGTCGAGATGGTCTTGCGTCAGGTTTGTGAACACGGCGACATCCCATTCGAGCCCGCGAGTTCGCTCCTGCGCCAGTGCGTGAGAGGAGACTTCCATCGCTGCAGCTTTGCAGCCGGCGTTGGACATTTGTGCGAGCAACTCCTGGATCTCCAACGACTCCGGTGTCGTGCGAACAGCGGGTAGAACCCGCTCGCCGATTTCATATCGGACAGTGCCAATCAAGCCGCAGCGCATCCTCGCGTTCTCGCAGATGTGCTTCATTAGAAAAGTGGTTGTCGTTTTGCCGTTCGTGCCCGTCACCGCGGCAAGCTTCAGCCTTTGCATCGGGTGGTGGTAAAACGAGGCGGCGAGATCAGCGAGCGCCGCGCGGGTGTTGTCCACCTGCAACGTCGTCGCACGCGCATTGCGCAATTCAGTGTCGGTAACGAGCACCGTGGCTCCCTTCTCAACCGCCTGATCGATGAACCGATTGCCGTCGCTCTTTTCGCCGCGAAGTGCGACGAAAACACTGTTCGCCTGCACCCGTCGCGAATCATACGCAATGGCGTCAATGTTCCTATCGACGGGTCCGGTGATCGCACGCGTCGGTATGGCTGCGATGAGAGTTTTGAGCAGCATGAGGTTCAGACAAACGCACGCAGTACGCTCAACGACGGGCGGGTTCGGTTAAGGCGACCTGTGTCGCCCGGAGCGGTTTGCTGAGTTCCTCATGCGGCTCAAGGTCAAGATAACGCGCGGCCTTTTCGGCGATGCGCGAGAAAATCGGGGCGGCGACGGTACCACCATAGTTCAGCTCGGCTTTCGTCTTCGCATCGTCCAGCACGACTAGACCGACGAATTCAGGATGCTCGGCGGGCATGTAGCCGGAGAATGAGACGACGTATTTGCCGTGCTCGTATCCGCCGTGCGGGCTGACTTTTTGCGCCGTGCCGGTCTTTCCGGAGATTGTAAAACCGGGAACGGCGGCCGCAGCTGCGGTTCCTCGATCGCTCACCACCCCCCTTAGCGCGTTGCCGACCTGCTGCGCGGTCTCTGGCGAAATTACCTGCCGCAATACCGTCGGCGTAAACCTGCTGACAGTCTGGCCATCAGAAGTGGTGACGGACTTGACGATGCGCGGAGTCACGAGCTTGCCTCCGTTGGCGATAGCTGCCATCGCAAGCGTCATCTGGATCGGCGTTACGCCAACTTCGTGACCCATCGGAATGCGCGTGATGGAAATCCTGCTCCATGCCTGGGGCGGGTGAACGACTCCGGGAATTTCGCCCGGGAGCTCGATTCCGGTACGCTCGCCAAAGCCGAACCGGCGGATGTATTCGTAAAACTTCTGCTCCCCTATCGAGAGAGCGAGCTTGGCCGCGCCGACGTTGCTGGACTTGATGAGAATGTCCTGCACGCTTAACTCTCCGTACGGCTTGTGATCGTGCAGCGCACGGCCGCCATAATTCCAGAGGCCGTTCTCGCAGAAGATCGTCGTGTCAGGCCGGACTTTCTTTTCGTTTAGTGCGGACGCGGCGGTGACGATCTTGAACGTCGATCCGGGTTCCATCATGTCGATGATTGCGCGGTTCTTCATCTGCTCCGGCCTGGCATCGGCACGCTCGTTGAGATCGAAATTTGGACGATTGGCCATTGCCAGGATTTCTCCGGTGTCCGGACGCATCAGGATGATGGTCGCCTTCTGCGGGTGGAACTCCTGCATTGCCGCGTCGATTTCGTTTTCGACGATGTTCTGCAGATTCAGGTCGACGGTGAGATGAACGCCGTACCCATTACGCGGCGCACGCTCCTGGCCGCGGTAAAGCACAATCTCCTGGCCTGCGCGGTTGTGCTCCACATAACGATAGCCGTCCTGCCCGTGCAGGTATTCTTCCATCGATGATTCGACACCTTGGATACCCTTGTGATCGAAGTCGGTGAACCCGAGCACGTGGCAAAGCATCGAGCCATTCGGGTAAACTCGTGTGGAGTCGCGCTCGAAATAAATGCCGCGCAAATCCTCGGTGCGAAGCTTCTCGCGTAGCGCAACAGCTGTTGCCTGCTGCACCTGCCGCTTCAGCACGATGTAGCGGCGGC
>JACDHZ010000225.1 GCA_013820755.1 Chthoniobacterales bacterium | reverse complement strand
GTCTTCGACATTGAAGCTGTCCGTCTGGCCATCGCGGAGGCGGCTTTCTCCGGTTCAACGACAGCAAGTCATGTTTAGCGGTGTAGATTTCCGTCCATGAGCTTCATCAATCTCGATCAGCTGCCTTTTGTCGGAATGTCGTCTGAGTTCGTCGGCGAAACTCAAGGCGCTCCTTTCTCGGCTTACATCGTCAACGCCAGGCCCGGACAAGGCCCGCCCCTACATCAGCACCCGTACGTCGAGGTCGCCTTCACCATCGAAGGCAGCGCCACCATTACGGTCGGAGATGAAGAGCGCGATGTGAAAGCGGGCGGCATCGTCGTCATTCCGGCGGACACGCCGCATCGATTCGTGAACACCGGCGACACGACCCTGCGTCAGATCGACATCCACGCCAGTCCGCGATTTATCCAGACCAATCTCGCCTGACGTTACTTTGTCGCGACGGAAGGATCATGCACGTGTCATTCGTTGGATCAACGGTGCCGCGAACGCCCCGAACCAAACGAACTGGCTGGCCCACGGGCTAAAGATTGATGTGATGGCCGCTGCCACGAAGACGCCGGAGACGTAGATGGGCACCGCGAGCACCTGCCGTCGCGACATCTGCGCCGGGACTTCTTCGCGCACCAGCCAGAAAGAGAGGAACAGCTGGGCTAATGCTATACCTGCAAGGTTAACGCTGTAGAGCAGAGCAATTGAGGGCGTCGCTCCAAACGTTCCGTAGAGGTTGGTCGTAATCGGCAGCAGGATGATGAGCAGGAGCAGGATAAAGCTGGGCGGGTAGATAATCCGGCCACTCTGACGCATCATTCCCAGCAATCTCTGATGTCCCATCCAGAACATCACCGCGGCGAAAAAGCTTAGAACGAGTGCCATCACAGCAGGAACCATTCGAGCGAGCGCGCCGCGGAGCCCGGCTTCGTTGAGCGGTCCGATCGGAATGTGGATGTTGTAAGCCAGCAGAGTCATTGCGACTGCAAAGACCCCATCGCTAAGAGAAGCGAGGCGTTCGATGCTGAAGGCCGCAAAGCTCTCGACAGGTTTTGTCGGCGCAGGGTCCATTGTTGTCTCAAGCGAATCGAAGAATCCCGTCGATCAATGCTATCCTATCGAATCGCGTAGGGCCGTCGGCGATCAAATTGTAATTAGCGCCGACGCGAAGGCAATCGCTTCGACCCGCTTATCGCACAATTTCACTCAGCGGAGTCGCCATACCGACTGCGCGAAATGATTAAATCCGCAGACGCACTATCCGCACTAGCGACTTGACGATTAAAGCGGTCAAGTTCAGGGAAAGGCCTTGAGCGTTAGCAGCGCGTTGCCGCTCTCCGCACGTTTGCAACACCGTTAGGCCTGCGGTTAGCTTCCGCGCCGTGAAGCGCCTGTTTCTCACTCTCGTCCTGGTCCTACTCGCCGGCGTTACCGGCGTTTACATTGACTGGACCTGGAAGCGACCGCTTCCGCCGCGCGGTGGGCGCTACTATTTCCAACGCGTAGAGCTGCCGGTGCCCTCATTCCGGCAGGGAGACGAAAAATGGCACGCGGACGCGCTCGGGGAGGTGCCTGAGAACGGCACGCTTGGCAGCGCCGGATGCGCTGTGGCGGCGGCCGCGATGGTGTTCCAGTCTTATGGCATCGATACCGATCCGCAGCAGTTGAACTGGTTTCTCACTGAGGTGGGCGGATACACCCAGCAGGGCTGGCTTTACTGGGAACGCGCGTCCTGGTGGGCACCCGACCGTGTCCGGCACGTTTATGAAGACCTGCCTTCGTATCAGCTGATCGATTCGAACCTGGCTCGCGGTAATCCCGTGATTGTGCGCGTGCGATTCAGCAGCGGCATCACCCATTTTGTCGTCATCGCCGGCAAGGATGGCTTCGATTACCTCATCCGTGATCCCGGCGCGGGCGCGGTCAAGGGACTCTACCCGCTGCGCGAGCTGGGAAGCGACATCGAGGCGCTACGTTTCTACGTGCCCCTGCTAAAGACAACCCCGCACGCGCCGACGCTAACGTCCTTTCCCGCGAGCAGCGGCCTGCTACCTTCCGGGTATGTTTCGCAGAAGGTTTGGCGCAAATTCCGAAGCTGACCCTAAACAACGCAGAGCGCTGCTATGCCACCGGCAAGGCGACGAAAGATCGCGGCAAATATCTCGAAGTTTTTGAGAAACAGGCCGACGGCAAGTGGAAGTGCGGTGCTGATGCCTTCAATACCGACTTCCCCGCGACTCCGTCTTCAGAAACGAAATAACGTTTCAGCGGTTAGGCCGTGACCCCACTTCTTTCTCCCATCGTCGGAACAGTCGAAAGCCTTTGGCGATATCCGGTCAAAAGCATGCGCGGCGAAGAGTTGGACGAACTGTTCGCCGGTTACGCGGGAGTTTATGGCGACCGTCTTTTTGCTTTCGAAAGCTCGGTTAGTCCGAGGGGCTTCCCATTTTTCACCGGCCGCGATCAACGTCAGATGATTCGTTACCGCGCACGCTTCCGCAATCCCGAGAAAGCAGCGCGGCCCATCAACTTGGGCGAAGCGGAGAAACTCGGCTCGGGCGCGAATCCAATCTCGGCCGACGCATCCGAGTTAATGGTCGATGTCGAAACGCCGAACGGGAAACCTTTCGCGATCGACGACCCAGCGCTGATCGACAATCTACGCGCGGACGTGGACGGGAAACATGTGCTCAAACTGCTTCGCTCGGACAAAGCTATTACCGACTGCCGTCCGTTTTCGATTTTCTCCGTGCAATCAGCAAAGAAACTTGGCGAGGAAACCGCCATCGGTGTCGATAAGCGGCGGTTCCGAGCTAATGTTTATGTGGATCTAGCGAGCGGGAACGGCTTCGGCGAAAATGAGTTCGTGGGCCGATCGTTGCGCATCGGAGCAAAAGTCGTCATCGCGGTCACTGATCGTGATCCGCGTTGCATGATGATCACGCTTGATCCCGACACCGCAGAAAAATCGCCCGCGATTTTGAAAGCGGTGGCGCAGGCGCATGAAGGCATGGCCGGCGTTTACGGCGCTGTCCTCGCGGAGGGAATGATTCGCAAAGGCGACTCTGTCGAATTGCTGTAGCGATCCGATCATCCGTCGCCACGCGTCGACGCTGACTTGAAGTCGACCACCGGCGTGCCGTCCAATGCCTCGATCGGCCCGATCTTTACGCGAGTGCCGTCAACCTCGCGCACGGTCACGGGAGGGAGCCCGAGCGGGTTCGGTCGCGCAGGTGAGCGCGTGTAAAACACGCCGGTGAGCGGACGGCCCTCATCGCTGCGCGGATGTCCCTTTAGCACGTCGCCCTTGCCTAGTGTAACCACGTGATGACAATCAGCTCGTGACCGACTTCCATGCCTAAGAGTGCCTCGGCAAATTGCGGTTCGATCTCGAGGGTCGCGTCCGGCGCACCTTCCGGTCCCTGCCGCGGCGCCTCCCCCCGTCGCTTCAATGTCGAACGAATGAAGCCAACCGGTTCCAGTGTGTAAGAGCTCATCTTGTGAGGCCAAGCAGCGACTCGGCGAAATCGCGGACCGCGCGCTCGAAGCCGAGCAGATTGTGATCGTACGCAAGTCGAAGCTTCTCGTCTTAGAAAAGCTCGAAATCCCTGAGCCAGTGCCACTGCGTCCGCACGGATACGTGAACGCGCTTATCTGCACGACGGCAAAGGTCAATCGCGACGCGAAAAAGAACGAGGTGATTCCTCAATGGCGCGGACGGTCTCGACTGGAAAACAGCCGTGCGCTGTGATGTCATTTATCTGCTGCCGAAAGCAGAGTTCAAAGCACGCCGGCGCAAAGTGTCGTCCGCGCGCCACATCGCCATCGCGGCGAGCTTTGCCCCGTCGTCGGCGCTGGCGATTGAACCGGGGTCTGAGACCGTCACCGGTGGAAAAGCTGACGCCGCGTGAGCCGCGATAATGTCGCTAGTTTATCGACCTGTTCTCGGTGGCGGCAAAGTTGCGAGTACCTCGATGATGGCACTGTCATTAGGATTGTGCTCAGGCCGGGCACTAGCAAATCGGTCTCCCGTCATTTCAAGCTTCGAAATCTTAGCTAATTCGAATAGCTTCAGCCGCGCCGCAGTTCCCGACGCGCTGCCGCCTTCCCGCTGGTATCCCCGCAACACTTCGTTGCCACTCGTGCTGATTCCATACG
>JACDHZ010000224.1 GCA_013820755.1 Chthoniobacterales bacterium | reverse complement strand
CAACTAAGACGATCATCGCACGCAACAACAGCCCCGACGTTGGTTTTGAAACGAGCATCAATCCGTACCGCGGGTGCGAACACGGTTGTGCCTACTGCTTCGCGCGACCTACCCACGAATATCTTGGATTCTCCGCCGGACTCGATTTCGAGAGCAAAATTATGGTCAAACAAGAAGCGCCAGAGTTGCTCGAAGCCGAATTGTCTTCACCCAAATGGAAAGCGCAGGTGGTTGCGATGAGCGGTGTCACCGATCCTTATCAACCCATAGAGCGGCGTCTAAAGATCACGCGTAGGTGTCTGGCGGTCCTGGCGAAATTTCGGAACCCTGTCGCGATCATCACAAAGAACCGGCTTGTGGCCCGCGACATCGATTTGCTTCGCGAACTCGCCGCGTATCAAGCAGTCGGCGTGAACATTTCCGTCACGTCGCTCGACCCCAAACTGCAGCGAATCCTGGAACCGCGCACTTCTCCACCCCAGGCGCGGCTCGATGCAATCGCGCAGCTGCATGCCGCCGGCATCCCAGTCGGCGTGATGGTGGCACCCATCATTCCGGGGATAACCGACCACGAAGTGCCTGCTATCCTTCAGGCGTGCGGAAAGGCAGGCGCGCAATTTGCAGGATCAGTAGTCCTTCGCTTGCCTTGGGCTGTAGCGCCGTTATTCGAGCGTTGGCTTCACGAGCATTTCCCTGATCGCAAAGAGAAGGTGCTCGGCAGAATCCGCAGCATGCGAGGTGGCGAGAAGCTCTACGATTCGCGCTGGTCGAAGCGTCAGGAAGGCGAGGGGATCTTTGCCGAACAGATCGCGTCGATGTTTGAGATCGGGTGCCGAAGGGCGGGCATCGGCGGAAGGCCAACCCTCTCAACGGCGGCGTTTCGGAGACCGGCTGGCCAGATGGACCTCTTCTAACGCGCAACTGCGCGGTCACCGCGGCAGTGTGCATTTCGGCGCTGCTTGCGCATGACCAGCAGCATCGGCGAGCAACACTGCAGCCGCCGCAACAATGAAAGGCGGGATTCGGAACAGATAATGCCAGTCGCCTTTGGCTACGATCCACGTGTCGACAGAAAAGCCGGTGAGAATCACGGGCGCGACAGTACGACGCGTATAGGACGCGGATCAGTCCCCAGTTCAAACCGCGGCGTTGACGGAACCAGCAGGGTAGCGTGTTGTGCTTGGCTCGTTCAAATCGCCGCACACGTTGAACGCTTGTACGGCGGTGAGGAACAACAAAAGCTGAACGCCTGGCCGCTGCGAGTTTGCAGCTGTCTATTGTTTGTCTAAGTTGTGACATGCAGCCGATCCGGACGATCAAGGTAGTCGCACGCGAGACCGGTTTGTCGGTCCACGCGATTCGCGTTTGGGAAAAGCGGTATGGCGTTGTGCAGCCAGTTCGCGCGGACAATAATCGCCGCCTTTATAGCGAGAACGACGTTGAGCGGCTGCGCCTCTTGCATGAAGCGACGCGGGCAGGACACAGCATTGGACAGATCGCGCAGGCTACGACGGCGGAGTTGAAAAAGATCCTGCGCCAAAGTGCGCGAGGCGCAATGCCAATCCCGCAAAGTGGCAAGAGATCGTCCGAAAATGCGGCCGCCGATCTCATGACGGCAGCAATGCGCGCTACCGAACGCCTCGATTCCGCAGATCTCCGCGATCTGCTTGATCGCGCCGCAGTGCAGCTAGGCTCGCCGGCAACGCTGCAGAAGTTCGTCGTGCCACTCGCCACCGAGATTGGAGAACGCTGGCGCAAGGGCGAGCTGAACATCGCGCACGAACATCTCGCGACGGCAACTATCACGGGATTTCTCACTAACTTTGCGCGCCCGTATCCCTCGAGGAAGTCGGCTCTTCATCTTGTGCTTGCTACTCCGACAGGTCAGCTCCACGAGCTGGGAGCGATCGTGGCCGCCGCCGCAGCACGCAGCCATGGTTGGAGCACGACATACCTTGGCTCATCGTTGCCACTCGAGGAGCTCGTTGGCGCCGCAGGCCGGTTGAGCGCGCGCGCGGTTGCCCTCAGCATTGTCTTCCCTCCGGACGATGAAGTGCTCACGGCCGATCTGTTGAAACTGCCGCGCCTGTTACCGAAGGATTGCGCCGTTCTCGTAGGCGGCAGATCCGCGCCCGCTTACTCATCTGTTCTGCGGAAGATCAAAGCGATACAGGTGGAGAAGCTCGAAGATCTTTTCCGTGTGCTCGATTCCTTGCAGCAGCCGAAGAAATCAGCCACGCGACGAGATTCGAAATGAGCCTTGCGATCCGTGCACTCACCGAGAGGGTATTCGGAATCCATGCCACTGAATATACAGAGTCTCCACATCGGGATGAGAGTGTTACACCCGCGCTACGGCGTGGGTGTTGTGAAAGCGCTTACCGAACACACTGCTGACGTCGCCTTTGATGATGCGCCGCGGACGCTGGCGCCAGAAACGAGCGGTCTTACATCTGCCGAACCAACCGCTGCGGTAACAGAGCTGCAGGTGCCGCTGGAGCAGCTGATCCGCGAGACAGCGCAGAGTGTCGTCGATGCACTGGGTTTTCAGAAGGACGACAGCATCGTCGAAGGTCTCGCGAATCGCTGGCAGCGCGGCAACCTCATCATGCAATCAGCCGACACGTCGTTGCAGCCGAAGGAGGTGCCAATCGAAACCTTTTTCCACAAGATCGTGATGATTCGCAACAATCTGCGCGTGCTGGAGCAGAAGTTGAACGCGAGTGACAAGCTTAGTGACGCTGACAAGTTTGACGTGCAGCAATACATCACGCGCTGCTATGGTTCACTCACGACGTTCAACATTCTGTTCAAGAACAAGGAGGACCAGTTCCGCACGAGCTAGGTCAGAGAACCGGCGCTGCTATGAGCTCCTATGCTAGTCGTCCAAGCTAACTTCGTAACGAATGGCACAATCTACAGATCGGCCCCCCTTCTGACTAAGACTGAAGCCTGCTATTTCGTGAACGCTATTTTAATTGTTCAACGGCGAAGCTCATCGCCTCGTTAGCTTCATCGACCACTGCGCCCATGCCGAAGAATTCGTGGGTCACACCGTTGTAGAGCTTGCGCGTGGCTTTGACGCCCGCCGCGTTCAGCTTGTCGGCTAACGCCTTTCCCTCATCCCGCAGCGGATCGATTTCGGCATTAATGATCGTGGCCGGTGGCAAGCCCTTGAAGTCGCTGTTCTGGAGAATCGCAATGCGCGGGTTTTTCGCATCCGCTTCGCTGGCGAGGTAATGCTTAAAGAACCACTTCATGCCTTCTGCGCTGAGCGGCTTCGTGGCGGCATTCTCTTTGTATGACTGCAAGTGGCTGTGTCGGCCACCGGATAGATTAGCAACTGATGCACCGGCATCTGCATACCCTGCTGCTTGGCCATCAAGCAAATCGAAGCCGCCATGTTGCCGCCGGCGCTCTCGCCTGCGACTGCTACCTTCTTCGAATCGCCGCCATGCTTTCCCGCGTTCTGAAGCGTCCATTGATAAGCGGCCCACGTGTCATCGTGCGCAGCCGGGAATTTATCGGCGGGAGCGAGCTGGAAGAGCTGTTCAACAGTCAGGACAAAAGTAAAGATGCCACATCCATTCCCGCAACCTTCCTGCGCGTGACGGTCGCGCTTTGAAAGCGCTAAGGAAGCTCAGTCGGTCTGCGATTCTCGCTCATCCTTCCAAAGCACCGCATTGTTCGCAGGTTTGACCGGGAGCTGATAAGACAATTGTGCGGGCAGTCACGAGTCCTGGAAGCTTCAGCTAGGTCGCGCGTGAAGTCTCGATGCCGAGTGCCTCTGTCACAGCCGCGGCACCCGGGCTCGGACGCTCCTGATCTTTTGCCACCTCAACCCGCACTTCCGCTTCTTTGCGCGGCGGGATCAGGCCAAGGCCGATAGCGTGTTGCGCCATGGCCTGACTGTCTGGCGCGAGGAGCATCAGCACTCCATGTTGCGCTGCGATTTTGATGTGGGCGCGCACCTGGTCGTCGCGCGTCGTCGCGGTCGCCGGGTCGACATCGCGGATGTAGATGGCTTTGATCCGGTCGGGGTGCAGCGTGACGGCCTCGGCGTAAAGGCCGGCATCGCGCTGACCGGAATCGCCGACGAGGACGAAAGGGAGTTCCGGGAAGTCAGCCATGATCTTCAACGCACGGTCGAGTTTATCC
>JACDHZ010000223.1 GCA_013820755.1 Chthoniobacterales bacterium | reverse complement strand
GCTGATTGCCCGACAAACCTTGAGATCCCCGCGGTGCTGGCGTGCGCCCGATGGGCCGCACCGAACGCATCGTTCACATAAACGTCGCCGAGCCTCGCCAGCGCCTGTGCGAACCCCGCATCGTTCGCCTCCTCTTCAGCCTGGAATCGGACATTCTCCAGCAACGCCACGTCACCGCCATTCATGTGCTCGATGATCTTCTCGGCATCAGCACCCACTGTGTGATGGCTGAAGATCACCGGGTGATTGATCAACGCGTGTAGATGATCGGCGACGGGCCGGAGCGAATACTTCGGCACCGGTATCCCTTTCGGCCTGCCGAAATGCGCCATCAGAATCGTCTTCGCGCCGTGTTCGCGAAGGTAATTGATGGTCGGGAGGCTTTCGCGAATACGCGTGTCATCCGTGATTTGGATCCGGCCGTTGCGCTCCTCAGTTGGGACGTTAAAATCCACGCGCACGAGCACGCGTTTTCCGCGCACTTGGAGATCGCGCAGCGAAAGTTTCCGCATACGCGCAACTACTTGCCGAGCATTTCGAGCATCTGCACGCAACGATTGCTGTAGCCCCACTCGTTGTCGTACCAGCCAACGACCTTCACAAACTTATCACCGAGCGCGAGGGAGAGCTTGGAGTCGAAGATGCAGGAATGCGGGTTGCCAACGATGTCCTGTAACACCAACGGCTCGTCCGAATATTCGAGCACGCCTTTGTAGCTCGGGTCGGAAGCCGCCTCTCTGAACGCCTGGTTTACCTTCTCGGTAGTCGCGCTGCCTTTCAGGAGCGCCGCGAAGTCGGTGACCGATCCATCGGGCGTAGGAACGCGGAACGCGCCGCCATTCAGCTTGCCTTTCAACTCCGGAACAACCTCACCAATTGCCTTTGCTGCGCCGGTGCTGGACGGGACGATGTTCACCGCCGCCGCCCGCGCGCGCCGCAGATCTTCGTGCGGCAAATCGAGGATGCGCTGATCGTTGGTGTAAGAGTGGATCGTGCTCATGAATCCCCACTCAATACCGAACTTATCGTTCAAAACCTTCGCAAGAGGCGCCAGGCAGTTTGTCGTGCAGCTCGCGTTCGAAACGACGGTGTGCTTCGCGGGATCGTAGATGTTGTCGTTAATCCCGATGCAAATGGTGGCATCTGGATTTTTCGCCGGCGCGCTAATCAGCACGCGCTTCGCACCGCCTTTGCTGATGTGCAGATCGGCTTTGTCCCGGCTCGTAAAGAATCCAGTCGATTCGAGCACGACGTCCACACCAAGGTCCTTCCACGGCAGCGCGCCCGGATCGCGTTCCTTCATAATGCGGATCTTATGCCCTCGAACGATGATGTTCTGCTCGTCGTGCCCAATTTCACCGTCGAATTTGCCGTGAACCGAGTCCCACTTCAGCAGGTGGGCGAGCGTCGCGGTGTCGGTCAGGTCATTGATACCTTTAACCCGCTGCACCTCTTCCTGCGACATCGCGCGGAGAACATTTCGACCGATACGGCCAAAGCCGTTGATTCCGTAGTTTGCCATAAATGAGATCTTCCCAGTTTGCGGTTCTGATCTCCGCCGCGCACCTGACGGCGGAGCCGCTACAAGTAAGTCGCGTGCGGAGGACAGGCAATCGCGAAGTGGAACGGCAGTCCGATCACTCAGATGCCCTCAGTTCATCGACGCAGGAAGTCCGCCAGAGCGAAAGAGCGGTCCTCGCGTCAGTCACTCGGCGCGCGCACCGTTGTCACTCTCCTGCCGAATGGTGTAGCCGACGTGACGAACGGTTTCGATTAATGGCGGCGCGCCCAGTTTCTTGCGCAGTCTACCAATGAACACGTCTACTAATTTCATGTCGTACTCGTGCTCGCGCTCCCAGACGCGCTCACATAATTCCGTCCTGGTGAAAACGCGGCCCGGTTCACGCATGAGCACCTTCAGGAGTGTCAGCTCGCGCGTGGAAAGCTCGAGCCGGCTGATCCCGCGGTTCACATCATGATCAGCCAGGTTCAGCGTTAAATCGGCGATGCGGAGCTCAAGAGCAGGCTCTTCCGCGAATCTGCGGCTTAACGCGCGCACTCGCGCAAGCAGCTCCTGCATCGCGAACAGCTTCGGCAGATAATCGTCAGGTCCGAGCTGTAGACCGGTCACGCGGTCGGTCGACGTTCTGCGCTGGACCGAATTCAATGAAGAAGTAGTCGTTCGCCGAACCATAGAATGCCCTCACCATCAACAGTCGTTTCGCTGATCACGCCCGGTTCATGAATTTTGATCCTGAAAGGTGTCGTCCAGGACGCTGGTAGTGTATTTGTTCCCGTTTTGGTGACAATCGACGCCGGCGATCAGCGCCCGCGTCGACGGAAACGCAGTCAATGCGAATGCCGCCATCGCGGCGGCCCCGCAGAGCGATGAACGCAGTTCTGCGAAGCTGCATGTTCGGCATCGTAGGCTCGAGACACACGACAGCGAGGCGGGAAAGGTAACGCGACTGTTACCAGCTTGAGGAACTGGGCCGTCGCGGGCGTAGCGATACAACTGGCGGATGCTACGCCGCTTCGCGTAACGTGCTTCTCCATGAATGTCCCCGCTGCCCGGACCTGCTGGTTTGCCTTATCGATCGTCGCGTTTTGCTTGGTCGCTGGAACAGCTCGCGCTGAGCCGCAACGAACGCTGAAGCCCGAGGATTCGGCGGCGATCCGCGTCGTCGACGAGCCGCAGATTTCCCCGGAAGGCAACTCAGTCGTCTACACCGTCAAGACCGCTGACTTGGAAAAGGACAAAAACGTCACCAACCTCTGGATGGTGGGCTGGGACGGCTCTGAAAATCGAGCGCTCACATTCGGCAAGGAAACTCAATCGCACCCGCGGTGGAGCCCTGATGGGAAGTGGATCGCCTTCATTTCTTCCCGGGCCGACGAGAACGAAAACAATCAGCTCTGGGTCATGTCGAGCAGCGGGGGTGAGGCTGATCGGCTGAGCGAGCAGAAGGGCAGCATCGATGACTTCGCATGGTCGCCCGATTCCAAGCGCATGGTTGTCGTCGTTCACGATCCCGATCCGCGCGATCCGGCGGCGAAGGAGAAGGAAAAGAAAACTGTTCCGCCGCTAGTGATTGATCGGTTTCAGTTCAAGGAGGACATCGAAGGTTATTTGACCGATCGCTATTCGCACCTGCACATCCTCGACCTCCCAAGCCGCAAAATTGAGCAGCTCACTTCCGGCAAGCACGACGACGTGCTCCCGGCGTGGTCGCCGGATGGGAGAGACATCGCATTCGTCAGCAAACGCGGTGACGATCCTGACCGGACTGAAAATTCGGACATTTATGTCGTGGCTGCGCAGCCCGGAGGAAAAGAGCGACAGCTTACCACAACGCCCGAGCCCGATGCGCATCCCGACTGGCAAAGCGCGCCGGCGTGGAGCCCTGATGGCAAATCAATCGCCTACATTCATGGCGCCGATCCGAAGAAGATTGCGTACGGCGTGCATTCGCTCGCCATTGTATCCGCCGCGGGCGGCGAGCCGCGTTACCTGAGCACGCCGCTCGACCGCAATGTCGTTCAACCGTCGTGGACTACTGACGGGAAATCCGTTTTCGGCATCGTCGAAGATGACGGCGCAGAGGTCCTGTCGCGCTTCACGATTGCCGGTGATCCGCCGCAAGTTCTCGCAGGGGGGCGCCGGAAGATCACTGCGTATAACGTCGCCGCGTCGAATGGCCGCACAATCGCGCGCGCGAGTACGCCCGATCGGCCATTCGAGATCTTTGCGGTGGAAAGTGGACAGCTCCGCGGTCTCTCAAAGCAAAACGATCAACTCATGCGCGAGCTGCGGCTGGGCCGCGTGGAGGAGACAAAATTCGCGAGCTCCGATGGAACGGAAGTGCACGGGCTGGTCGTGCACCCGGTTGAAGAGAAGGCCGGTACAAAGAGCCCGGCATTGCTACGTCCTCATGGCGGCCCGCAGTCCCAGTACGCAAACGAATTCAACTTCGAAGCGCAGCTCTTCGCGGCCAACGGATATGCCGTGGTTCTACCGAATCCGCGCGGCTCCACCGGGCGCGGGGAGAAGTTTGCGATGGGCATCTTCGCTGCGTGGGGGAGTGTCGATGTGCAGGACGATCTAGCCGCGGTCGATGACGCCGTCACGCGCGGCATTGCTGATCCCGATCGTCTCGGCGTTGG
>JACDHZ010000084.1 GCA_013820755.1 Chthoniobacterales bacterium | reverse complement strand
CGGGATTTCCGCGACGATGCTCTTCAATCTCCCGCACGTCCGCGCGCTCGTGCATGAAGTGCGGGAAAGCCTCGGGGCACGCGCTCCGCGCATCGTCGGCGGCGGCGGTGCTTTCCGTCTTTGTCCCGCTTTCTGCGCCGAGATCGGTGTCGCTGGCCCTGCCGCCGATGTGGCGGCCGCGGTCCAGCTTTGCGCCGACGATGGCCGATCAGCATCATCCTCCGCCGCTTCGAAACGCGCCGCGTCCATTTAATGCGCACGCTCGACCTTGACTCCCTCGCGGCACTGTCTTCGCTCCGCGCTCGGCAACCAAACCCGCCACGAATACGAATCTCTATAAGAGAGAGTTGTTTATGAATCGAACTGTGACTCATAGTCCCGCTGCCGCAAACTTCAATGTCGATATCGCGGAAGAGCGTGCCTTGCCACCGCTGCTCGCTGCGTTGCCCGCATTCGGCAGCGCGTTTGCGATTAGCGTTGGGGCACTGGTGCTCGTTGGCTGGACGCTTGATCTCGAGTTGCTGAAGCGAATCGTGCCCGCCTTTGTGGCGATGAATCCTGCCACGGCCGTTTTCTTTATCCTCGCCGGCCTGGCGTTGGCGCTGTCGCGTGAACACAAGAATTACCCGGCCATCGCCAAGGCGCTTGGCAGCGCGATTCTCGTCGTCGGTACGCTCAAGCTCATCGGGGTTGCGAGCGACTTTCATCCAGGTGTCGATCAGCTGCTGTTTGCCTCAAAGCTCGGCTCGCCGGGTGACCCGCTGCCGAATCGAATGGCCCCGAACACCGCCCTGAGCTTCGTTCTCCTCGGGCTTGCTCTTTTATCGCTGGACCTGACGGTGAAACGCTTTTCCTTCAGCCAGGCCTTCGCGCTGATGGCCGGATTTTGTGCTCTTCTTTCGGTGACCGGATACGCCTATGGCGTGAAGTCATTCTACGGTCTCGCCTCTTTCATTCCGATGGCGCTGCATACGGCCGTCACCTTTCTGGTGCTTTCCGCCGGCGTGTTCTTTGCCCGCACGAGCACCCCGCTTGCACAAATGTTTGCTACCGATGAGGCCCACGGAACCCTGGCCCGACGGCTATTCCCGCTGGTGGTCATGGTGACACTCTTTCTTGGCTGGCTCAGGTTGAAAGGGGAGGAACGCGGGCTTTACGAGCCCCGTTTCGGCACCGCGCTTTTCGCGATTACGCTTTGCGTGCTCTTCATTCTCCTCGTCCGTTGGACGATCGCGACCATCGGCAAAATGGAGATGGACCGCGCCGCGACGAACCGACAACTGCTGCAGAGCAAACTGGAACTCGAGGAATCGCTGCGTCAAACAGAGCTCATCCTCAACCACGCTCGCGAGCTAATCTGCACGTTGGATGCCGGGGGCCGATTACTCACCGTGAGCGCCTCTTGTGAACCGCTTCTCGGCTTCGGCGCAAGCGCGTTACTGGGCCGGCCTTTTTCGGACCTCTTGTCTGGGGATGATCGTCAGGTCGCGGAAGCGGCCATGCGCCAGATACGCGCCGGATTGTCAGCGGGAAATTTCACCACTCGCTGCGAGCGACGAGACGGTTCTTTGACGTCGATCGACTGGTCGGTTCAATCCTCGCAGCATAGCCAGAAGATTTACTGTGTGGGCCGCCAAACCACCGCGTTTACGGATCAATCCCCTTGGGGCGCGGCGAGTTAACCGCCGGAAGAAGGGTTTGCGCTTCCATCGCTGTAGCCACACCAAGCCGTCGCCTTGCCGTTTACCTAGAAATAGGCGTAATACTTGCCAGTCGCCGCGTGGATGTGTGATCCCAGTACGTTTTTTTGAATTGGAGCGAACGTTATCGGGTGCGAGTGGCGTCTGCGAAGATAACAAGGGAAGAAGGGGGAGAGGTCATTTCAATGAGCAGGTAGCAATCACGGAACGCGGACGGGAAATATCCGTCTCCTTCGTAAACGGGCCTATAGCTCAGCGGTTAGAGCAGGGGACTCATAATCCCTTGGTCCCAGGTTCGAATCCTGGTGGGCCCAATCTTCTGCCGATCCAACATTATGCGCAGTTCGGCATCGCGCCCGGTTTTAACGGCAGATTACATTCGAGATCGCTATTCCTCCGTGGAATCAATTGACAGTGGCATCTGCTCCCTTCGATACTGAGGCGTGTTGAAAAAATTCATCCCGCAGAAGTCCGCGCCGTCGATCGGAGAAGGATTGGCAAGCACGGGTTCTGATGACACCAACGGTCTCGCCGAGCGCGACGAGCCGAGAACCTCACTACCAATGACCGATCTGCAAAAAACTATGGCCGAACATTCAGGCAAAGACATCCTCTCGAGCGACGTTGAAATCAAAGGCTCGATCAAATTCCAAAAAGAACTGCTTATTGACGGCAAGGTCGAAGGCGAGATCAATTCCGACGGAGTACTGACGATCGGGGAGAACGCCGATATCCGCGGCGAGATCAAAACCAAATCGATCACCGTGTTCGGAAAAGTGCAGGGGAACATTACTGTGGGCGAACGGTGCGAGCTGAAGTCGCGCTGCACGCTCCAGGGTGATTTGAAGGCTGCGCGTCTCGTGATCGAGGAAGGCGCAACCTTCATCGGCAAATCCGAAGTGAACAGCGGCGGCGCAGTCAAGCCCGGAGCGAATTTGCGTCCCGAGGTGGTCCGTAACGACGAAGCTGCCGCGCCCGTAAAAGCCGCTTTCGGCTCCCGCGGCTAACCACAAGTACTGCCCTCGACAGTGGCGAAGTCGTTGCCGGCGAAGGTCACTTTGGAATGTCCGCACTGCGGCTTCAAGCAGCAGGAGTACGCCGCCGCCAAGAGCACGATGTGCCGACAATGTGGCGGCGCGTTCTCTCCTGCTGTTCCGAAGGCCGAGGTCCGGTTACGACAGGCTAGTACCGCGGCGGTAACGAAGCACGAGCCGGCCGCCCCGGTCGAGGGATCGTCGCTGTTGAAGCGCCTTGAGGGACTGTGGAGTAAGCGAAGGAGTTCTGTAGTCGAATGCTTCGATTGCAAAGCGAAGCAGGAGGTTACGAGTGCCGCCAGCTCGACGATTTGCCCGAAGTGCAGCGCGCATCTTGATCTGAGTGACTACAAAATCACCACTAGCTTCAGCCGCGCGATCCGCACTCAGGGCGAAGTGCACGTGACCGCAAAGGGCGACCTCAGTAGCAGCAGTGTCATCTGCCGGTCGGCTCGGATTGAAGGCAAGCTCCGCGGCAACCTTCATTGCGCCGGCACCGCTACGATCAATTACAGTGGCACGATTCCAGGCCGCCTCAGTGCGGAGCGTGTGCTGGTCGAGAAGAAAGCAAAGGTCCAGTTTTTTCGCCAGATCAGCGTCAAAAGCATCGAGATACGCGGACACATGACCGGCGAAGTCGCTGCGGAGACAGTCGTCGTCATTCACCGGAATGCTTCGCTGGATGGAGACGTCACTGCGAAGTCAATCAGTGTAGAAAAAGGCGGTATGTTCACCGGCCAGCTGGTAATCGGAAGCAGCGGATTAAAACAGGCAGAACTGCTTCCCGCACTGGACGCAGCGGCAGTACAGCAAGCATCGCCTCCCAGTGCAGGCCTTCTCCCCGGCATGGCAGCGACAATTCCTGCTACTTAAGCCTTCGGGCTGGATGTCAAAAAAGCTGCTTCCGCGCAGTCCGTATGATCGTCTCGGCGGCTACGTTCACTTGTCGCGCCTGATAGATAAGGCGAAGCTGCATCGCAAAGGCCTGCTTAACGGCTACAATTACAAGACCGTCGGATTCGACAAGCATCTGCTTGCATTCTTGAAGCTAAACCCGGACGAATTCGAGGAGGCTGCGAATCGGCTCGACAACGATCACGCCATCCTGGCGTGGATTAAGGATCGTGCCGCTAAGCATTCATCTGAGGAAATCGAACATTGGAACGACGCAATGATCTCGCGTCATCCGGATAGTGCGGTGAAAAAGGCTCGGTTCCTGCATTTTCTCAAGGAAGCCGGCGGCGAAGAACGGAAAGACATCCGCACCTACTTCGATCTAATTGAATTTGACGAAGGCCGGATGAAGTAGCCGCAGCAGCGGATTGCAGTCGGCAACAATGGGAACGCGGCGTTCCCGACGGACCTGAAGCGTTAACGCACGAACTGTTTGAAGAGCTCGTTGGCTTCTTCGAGCGTCTCCTTGCTGCCGATATCGAACCACGTTCCGCGAATCTGAAATGTCTTTACCGGCTTGCGTGTGTGAAGCCACTGAATGAAACGCCCGGGCTGGTCGGGATTATTCCCAGCGGCGAGGTAGGTCGTGAAGAGCGGGATCGTCTCGCGCGAAAAATAATAAAGGGCGATGCCGGTAAGGGTGCTTTTAGGATCGGCCGGCTTCTCCTCGAATGATGTAATCACCCCCGCTTCGTCGAGCGTGATTGCACTGTATTTCTTGATGGCCTCAAGATCGCCGACGTCGTACGTCGCGAGTGTCGCCTCTGATCCGCGCGCATGCGCGATGAATTCATCGAGCGGCTCACTGAACAGATTATCCCCTGCGACGATCAACAGATCGTCCTTGGAGGTATCCTCCCGCATCAACACAAGGCTGATGTCGCCGATTGCGCCGAGCTTGTTGGAGTCGTCAGTCGAGCCGTCGTTCACCACCTTCAACGTTCGGGCGGGATTGCGTTCAGCATATTGTGACGCCCAATCCTGAAAATCTTTCGCGAACTTCGCATTCGTCACGACAAAAACTGTGCTGATGTCGGGAACACCGGCGAGATTGTCGAGCACCCACTCGATCATCGGCTTGCCTGCAACATCCAGGAGCGGCTTTGCTTTCGTGAGGGTAAGTGGGTAAAGCCGTGTTGCATAACCGGCTGCCAGAATCAGCACATTCATAGTCGATTTACATTCGCAGGGGGAAGTCTTGTCGCGCCTACAGACTCCCGCGTTACTTTAGACCATTACTACAGCCGCCTGCTGAAGTTTTCGCTGCAGTTCTTTGATACGCGCGGCCTCGGCGATTTTTCCGCGGGTGGCGCGATCCGACACGTAGAAAGTATCGATCGCTGCGCCCTTGTCCGTGTTGATTCGTGACAGCGCAATCGACACCGCCTCGTGCGCGAACACTGAAAGCAGATCGTAAAGCAGCCCGAGCCGGTCCGGCGTCTCGACCTGTACGAGCGTGTAGACCGGATGCGCTTTATTGTCGGTAATAATCTTTGTCGGGAAATCCAATTCCCGGCGCGTCGTAGCGTCGCTTGGCAGTCGCCGCGCTTTTGTGAGTAGCGGACCAAAGTCCATCGTCTCCTCAGCCAGAGCTGCCCGCAGTGTGGTCTCAACCTTTTGGCGATCGCGTTCGTCAGTCACTGCGCGCGAATGAACGTCAGAGACGCGAAAAATGTCGAGCACCACGTTATCTCCGCGGGTGTAGATATCAGCGCTCATTATGTTCAACGGTACGGTCGCAAAGGAGCCCGCTATTTTGGCGAGAAGGTCCTGCGCATCCCAGGTGCAAAACGAGACGACACTGTGACCCTGCGAGGGAGCGGCTTCCCAGCTTACGGCCGGTGTGAGAGCAGGCCCGTTGCGCACGTAAAGATTCTCCAGAAAGCGCCGGAAGAGCCGGGCGTGCACGGCGATCTCCGCCACTCCAAATGCGCGGAAGTAATTATCCGGCATATATTCGAACTGCGCTTCCACCTCTTCCCCAAAGTCCGCCGGCAGCTTCTCTGCAACGGCGATTCGCAACGATTCTCGTTCGACTTTCTGCTGCTCGTGAAAGCCCGCCTGATCCTTGAGGTATTGTGAGGTGCGGCGATGTAGTTGCCACACGAGTGACTCCTTCCAGTCCGACCAGGATTCAGCGCTCGTGCCTTGTCCGTCCGCGAGCGTCAGCAGCATCAATGCGTCCAGGTTCGCCTGATTGCGGATGATCTCACCAAATTCCACGATCGTTTCGGGATCATCGAGGTTTCGCTGCTGCGCTATGTTCGACATCGTGACGTGATGGTCGACCAGCAGGATCAACGACTTGCGCTGTTCGGCGGAAAGATGGAGCCGCATCGCCGCTCTTTGCGCGAAGAGCGCACTCGCCTCGGAGTGCGGACGCGCGCCGACTGCTTTGCCGGTATCGTGCAGCAGCAGTGCGAGGTACAGCACGAAAGAGTCGTCCAGCCCTTTGAATAACGTGCGATATGGCAGCAGCTTCGGATCTTCGGTTTGCATCAGCGCGTCAAGCTTCTCGATGCAAACCAGTGTGTGTTCGTCCGCGGTGTAGCGATGGAAATATTCGTGCTGCACGAGACACGTCAGCGGCGCGAATTCCGGGATGTAGCGCCCCAAAAAATCGACGCGGTGCATCATCCGCAATACTGAGCCGGCGCGTCCTTTGCGCGACAGCATCGTTCGGAACATCTCCAACTCCGCGGGTCCTTGGCGGAACGAACGCGTCACCAGCGGCGGTGTTCGGGCGAGGAGCTCCTCGAGCTCGGGACTGAGATCGAGATGATGCTCCTGCGCGATTTGGAACACGCGCATGATCAGCGCCGGATTTTCGTGGAAGATCGCTTGATGCTTCGGGTAGAGCTGTCTTCCGCGTTTGACCAAGAACCCAAAGTCCTCATCGTCAGCGGCTTCCCGCGCCGTGGTTGAAGCGGCACGCATCTGCGGCGTCCCTCGGCGGCCTACTGCGAACTGCTCCGTAATCCGCTCCGTGACGCGATAGATGTTGCGGGTGTGCGCGTAATAATCCTTCATCAGCGCTTCGCTGCGCAATTGACCGCGCCGGTTGACGTAGCCTAGGCGGTTCGCGATCTCGTCCTGAAAATTGAGATGAAGCACATCGAGCGGGCGGCCGTTCACGTAATGCAAATCCGTTCGGACGCGGAGCACAAAATCATACGCAGCTTCAATGCGGCGCTGATCCGGTTCCGTAAGCCAGCCTTGTCCCACGAGATGATTCGTTGTGAGCGCACCTTCTTTGAAGAATGTCGTCCAGAGAAGATTCTGGTAGTCTCGCAGGCCGCCGCATCCGCCCTTCACGTGCGGCTCCTGCATGTAGACGCTGTTACCATGCTTCGCGTGGCGCGCAGCCTGATCGCGCATCCGCATCGCGACATATTCGCGCTCCTGGCCTATCACGCAGTCGGTCCGAAAACGCTCGCGAAAGACTCGAGATAACTCTTCGTCACCCGCGAGAAACCGCGACTCCAGCATCGCGGTTTTCGTTAACATGTCTTCGTTTGCCTGATCTGTGGCTTGCTTCACCGAACGTGTCGAATGCCCAACCTTGAACCCGATGTCCCACAGGAGATAAAGCACCTGCTCCACGACTTGCGCACCAAACGGTGAAATCTCTTCGTTGGTCTCCCGGTGGAGGAACATCACATCGACATCGCTGAACGGGTTCAGCTCACCGCGTCCGTAGCCGCCGAGCGCGATCAACGTCAAGGGCGCTGCGTCTTTGCCGTTTTGCGCACGAGCGAATGCCGATGCTGCACTGAAGACATGCTGGAGCAGCACATCGACTAGATTCGCCCGCAGCGAACAAATCTCCCGCCCGCCCGCGCCGGCTTGATGCTTCAGACGCAGTCGATGTTCTTCGATGCGGAGAAACTTCTTGTAGAGCGGCAGGACCGTTGTCGGCTGCACATCTCCCGCAGGCGCGAGCTGTCGCTCGGCGTGTGCTAAAACTTGTTCAAGATGGCGAGGCATCAGGAGGGTGACGGCAGACGGGGCGAGGGAAGTCAGGTGCTTCCCGCCGACTTTCTCCAACGATCAAAAATCAACCATCATTCGCTTCACAGCTCGATCGCGAAACGCTTCATTTTATTGTAAAGCGTGGGTCGCTGAATCCCGAGCACCTGCGCAGCTTTCTTTTTGTTGCCGTGGCATTGAGCGAGCGCTTGCAGAATCGCGTTCCGCTCCAGGTCATCGAGACTTTTGACTCCGCCGTTCTGATGCGGCGTACGATCCATGTTCTGCAGCGCGACCGGTAGTTGGACTTCCGCGGGAAGTTCCTTGAGTCCGATTTGATTTTGCCGCGCGAGAACCACTGCATACTCCATGGAGTTCTGGAGCTCGCGTACGTTCCCCGGCCAACCATAGTCGAGCAGCTTCTGGAATGCTTCCGGCACGATTGTGGGCTCTGGCTTTCCGAGCTGCTGTGCAAATGTTTTGAGAAACGACGTCACGAGCGGCGGGATATCTTCCTTGCGTTCCCGCAGTGGCGGGATCTCGATCTGGAAGGTGTTCAAGCGGTAGTAAAGATCCGCTCGCAGGCGATTCTCAGCGAGCGCCTGCGAAATTGGGCGATTGGTCGCAGCGACAACGCGAAAATCCGCCTTCTGCGTTTTCGTGCTGCCTAGCGGCCGATATTCCCGCTCCTGGAGCACTCGAAGAAAGCGCGTTTGGAGGTCTGCCGGCATCTCCGAAATTTCATCGAGAAACAATGTGCTGCCACTCGCTTCGGCAATCATTCCGGTGAAGTCATTCGTCGCGCCGGTGAACGCCCCTTTCACGTAACCGAACAGCTCCGACTCGATCATTGCCTGTGGGAAGGCGGCGCAGTTCAGCTTCACCATCGGCTTCGCCGCGCGCCGGCTGCGTGTATGGATGACGTTGGCAATCACCTCTTTGCCAACGCCACTTTCTCCAGTGATCAGCACATTCGCTTCGGACGGCGCCATCGCGTTGATCAGCTCGTGGATCTCCTGCATTACCTTGCTCTTGAAGACCGGAGCCAGCTTCGTCTCCGCAATCTCTAGCCGCTTTTCAAGTTGCTGTGCCTTCTGGCGCAGTTCCTCCGTCTCTTTCAGCAGTGATTGCTTCTCCAGTGCCTTTTCGACGAGGCTGAGCAACTCTTCAGGCGCATACGGTTTGCTGATGAAGTGATAAGCGCCGCGTTTAATCGACTCTATCGCGTTGTTCAGCGAATCATGCGCCGTGAGGATGATGACCTGGACTTCGGGGTGCTCGCGTTTGATCTGCTGGAGCATCTGCAATCCGTCGGCGTCGGGTAACTGCAAATCGAGAAGGACCAAAGCGGGAGAGTTGCTCTTCAGAATTTTCAGCCCGTATGCAGCAGTCGCGGCGGTCTCCGGCTGATAGCCGTGTCGGCCTAACAGCGCCTCGAGCGTGAGGAGAATTGGTCGCTCGTCATCGATGATCAGGATCCTGCGATTTGCCGCACTCATTGGATTTGAAACGCAACACGTCCGCTGCCAGACACAGGCAGAGCAAGCTGACCGGCCGAGCCGCTAGGAATCATTCGCAATCGGCAGTGAAACGCGTGTGACGAGAGCGGATGCGCCGGACTCGTAACACGCGGTCAGCGTTCCCTCGTGCGCTTCGATGATACTGCGTGCTCGATGGAGGCCCAGACCGTAGTGGCCGTGCTTCACCAGCTTGAAGGGCTCGCGGCCCCAGTTCTCCGTGGAGGCTTCGAATGAGGTCTTCGGCTCCTTCAGCGTCAAAACGAATTGATCCCCTTCGAGCTCTGCGGTGACAGAAATTTTCCCCTTCGCGCGATTGTGCGCGAGCGCGTTGCTGAGCAACTCCAAGACGGCTTGCTGCAGCAGTTGTGGATCGATATTCAGCGGCGCGTTCGGGACCTTCGCATCCCACTCGAATGCAGAGCCGTCATTGCCAAATTGCTGCGCGGACTTCTGTTGGAGATCTTCTACAAGAAGCGACGCGTCATACGGCATCTGCGTTAGCTTCACGGCCGCGAGCGCCGCGGTAAGCTTTTGCAAGCTCGCGCCGAACTCCCAGACCATGCCACGCAGACGCTGGATCTCCTCCTTCACTTCGCCATCGTCGACAATCTCCTTCACATAAGCCGCCTGCAGCTCCGCCGCGTTGAGATGATTCCGGAGATCGTGGCTAAGCTGACGAATAAAGCGGACCACGTCTGCCATCGGCACATGAATCTCTGTCGCTGCTGAGGTAGCGTGTTGTTGTTGGATTTCGGACATGTCAAATGTTCACGAACATTAGCCGAACGGACTTCGGACGCTAGGCGGAGGCGAAGAATTTTTGATCGTGCGGCGTCGTAGAAGATGAGGCTCCGATTGCAGGATCGTTGGCAGCGAGATGCCGCAAAGCGTGGAAGATCTCCTCGGGGTCCGCATCGAGTTGCGCCGCAATCTCCTCTGCCGTTGTGCCTGGCTGCGGCGCGATCAAACGGCGGACCTGCTGCTGAAGGCGCAGGACTTCGGTAGCGGCTTTCTTCCCGGCTTCGACGCCGGGTTGGTGGTACGCATTGATGTTGACGAGTGACCCGTAGAACCCAACGGTGCGCTCGTAAAGCGCGATCAAAGCTCCGATCGTAAAAGCGTTCACTTCCGGGATACTGATGGTGACTGATTCGCGCCGTTTCTCGAACAACGCTTTGCGGGTGCCGCGTAGAAAACCTTGCAAATAATCGCCGCTTGTGAGGCCAGGCTCTACTTCGAACCGCGGGCCCTCCCGATCTTTTCGCACTTCGATGAACGTGACGAAAAAATTCATCACGCCATCACGCAGCTGCTGCACATAGGCATGCTGATCGGTGGACCCTTTGTTGCCGTAAACGGGGATGCCCTGGTTCACCATTGCGCCGCTTAGATCGCTTTCCTTGCCTAACGACTCCATTACCAGCTGCTGCAGGTAACGGCTGAATAGCAGCAGCCGATCCTTGTACGGCAAAATCACCATGTCTTTCTCGCCGCGCCCATCTCCAGCATGAAACCACATCAGCGCCAGGAGCATCGCCGCGTTTTTCTCCAGGTGCGGTTTGCGAGTGTGGATATCCATCGCCCTGGCTCCGCGGAGAAACCCGTCGATATCCAAGCCCTGCAATGCAGCCGGCAGGAGACCAACAGCGCTCATCACTGAGGTGCGGCCCCCGATCCAGTCAAACATCGGGAAACGCGCCAGCCACGCGTTCTTCGCCGCATATCTGTCGAGTTCGCTATCTACTCCGGTGACTGCGACCGCGTGCTTCGCAAACGGCACATCAGCCGCCGCGAACCGTGCTTCCGCCTCGAGCATTCCGTTTCGCGTCTCTTTCGTGCCGCCGGACTTCGACACGACGAGCACCAGTGTGCGAGTGATATCGCTGCCAAGCCGATCGAACACACGAGCAAATCCATCAGGATCGGTATTGTCCAAAAAGTGGACCGCGATCGCATCGTGCGCGGTGCCGAGAGCATCAGCGATAAATTGAGGACCAAGTGCTGAGCCGCCGATGCCAATAAGCAGCAGATGGCGGAACGGCTCACCGTCCGCTGCGGCAATTTGTCCCGCGTGAATGTTCGCGGCGAACTCCTTGATCAGTCGGTTGGTCTCAGCGATCTGAGCGCGCAGCTCTGCGGGTGCGAGTTCTGGGTCGCGCAACCAATAGTGACCAACCATCCGATCTTCGTCTGGGTTTGCGATCGAGCCGCCTTCCAGTGCAGTCATATCGGCGAAGGCTTTCTCGGCGCGCGGCCGCATCCCCTCTAAGAATTCATCGCTGAATTGCATTCGGCTGATGTCGAGCGACACGCCAGTGGGGGTGTCTTCAACGAAATATCGCTGGAACCGCAGCCAGAGAGACTTCGCCATTATTGCGCAGCTAATTTCAATTT
>JACDHZ010000083.1 GCA_013820755.1 Chthoniobacterales bacterium | reverse complement strand
CACGGGCTGCTTTGTTTACAGCAGTTCTGCAATCTGAACCGCATTAAGCGCGGCACCTTTCAACAGCTGATCGCCCGACACCCAAAACGCTAGTCCATTGTCGAAAGCGCAATCACGTCGCAAACGCCCCACCTGGCAATTGTCCCGCCCCGCCGCCGCAATGGGCATCGGATATCTGTTAGCTGCAGGGTCGTCGACGGTATCCAGCCCCGGTGCATTCCGCAGGACTTCGTACGCTTCTTCCAACGAGACGGGTCGATCAAATTCCGCACTGATCGCAACACTGTGTGCCCGATAAACCGGAACGCGCACGCATGTCACGGAGGCACGGAAATCGGGCAGATGCATGATGCGCCGGCCTTCATTCTCTATCTTCATCTCTTCTTTCGTGTAGCCAGTATCGAGGAAGCCATCCACATGCGGCAACACATTGAATGCGATGGGGTGTGGATACACCTCAGGCGCCGCAGGACTGTTCGACTCCGCTTGTGCAACCTGCTGCTTCAACTCAGCGATTGCGCGTGAACCAGTACCTGAGACGGCCTGATAGCTCGAGGCAAAAATGCGACGAACTCCGAACGCAACGTGCAGGGGAAAAAGCGCCATCAACGAGACCGCCGTAGTGCAGTTCGGATTTGCAATAATTCCGCGATGCTCGCGCGCATCGGCTCCATTGATTTCCGGGATCACGAGCGGTACGTCCGGGTTCATGCGGAACGTCGACGAGTTGTCGATGACCACCGCGCCGGCTCCTGCAGCGATCGGTGCGAACTTGCGCGAGATGTCGCCGCCCGCACTGAAGAACGCGAGATCCGCGCCGGCAAAGGAGTCCTCGCGCAGCTCCTGCACTTCGATCTCCTCGTCGTGAAAGCGCATGGTTTTCCCGGCAGAACGCGCGGATGCCAGGACCCGCAGTCTTTCCACGGGAAAGGCGCGACGCTCCAACACATCCAGCAACTCGGCGCCAACGGCCCCAGTCGCTCCGACAACAGCGATGTTATAGCTTTTTTTCACGAGCAAGTGCAGTCTATCGCTCCTCACGGTGAAGAAAAGCGCTCAACCAACCATTCACATCTCAATCACGAAGCAGCTCCTGAGTGTGAAGCGGGGGCGCAAAACGGATCGGAGTTTCCCTGTTTCGACGTCCAAGTACGGCGTCGGGTCGGAGGAGGGAAGTTTCAAGACGCCAACGGGGCGGTTTCGCGTGGCCGAGAAGCTTGGCGCCGGCCAGCCGGTAGATGTCGCGTACAACAGTCGGGTGCCAGTTCGCCCGTCAGCGGAGATGTTGCGCGGAGCTGATCTGGTCATGTCGCGGATCCTATGGCTTGACGGGTTGCAAGGGGAGAATGCCAACACATACGAGCGTTACATCTATATCCACGGAACGAACCATGAGGAGCTCATTGGCCAGCAGGCGAGTCACGGCTGCATCCGTATGAAGAACAAAGATGTCGCTGACCTGTTCGAGTTTGTCGATGTCGGAACGCTGGTCGTGATCGCGCCTCCACGGCTCGTTAGACGTGGGGGAAAAAAGCGCGAGAAAAGCGTTGCGCGTCGCAAGTGACCTGCCTAAATGTCCGCAGCAACTTGCTCGGAAAGGAGGCGAATTATTTGATGAAACTTCTGAAAGCAGTCATGATCGTGGCCATTGCGGCCGGTGCGTTGAGCCTGGGGGCTTGCGCGCAGAAGAAGGAAACCATGTCCACCAGCACAGGGGCCAGCAGCACCTACTCGAAGTAGTTTGCGGTAGCCCGCCTCCGCATGGCTTTAAATTAAAGGCCAGGTCGCTTTGTCGGCCTGGCCTTTTTTGTCCAACCGTCGCGCTCGAGTCGCTACTTCTCTTCCCTTCGGGCAAGTTCCGTCTAAGCTGTGCCCGATGCAGTTAGCCGGCCAGCAGCTCTCGTTAGGTGACATCGAGAGCGTTGCGATCGAGCGTACCGCTGTCGAGATCTCCGACTCCGCGCGCGGACGAATCGACAGCTCCCGACGCGTAATTGAGGAAATCACGGCGGGCGGCGCTGTCGTGTACGGCGTAAACACCGGATTCGGCAAGCTCTCGGAGGTCCACATTCGGCGGGCTGACCTGCGCCAACTCCAAGTTAACCTTGTGCGGAGCCATGCGTGTGGCATCGGCAAACCCCTCGCTGAGGCGGAGGTAAGGGCGATGATGTTGCTGCGGGCCAATGTGCTGACGCTCGGCTTCAGCGGCATTCGCAGGCAAGTGATCCAGTTGCTCTGCGATATGTTGAATCGCGGCGTGCATCCGATGATTCCCGAAAAAGGATCAGTCGGTGCAAGCGGCGATCTTGCACCGCTCGCGCATCTTGCGCTTACACTCGTCGGCGAGGGGGAAGCGTTCCACGACGGAGTGCGTGTGCCTTCGGATCGTGCACTCGAACGCGCGGGGATCGCGCCCATCGTGCTCGAGGCAAAAGAAGGGCTTGCGCTGCTTAATGGCACACAGGCGATGCACGCTGTCGGTGGCCTTGCTCTGCTGCGAGCGAAGCGGCTCTCGCGCGCCGCGGACGTCACTGGCGCGATGGCGCTCGAGGCTCTAAAAGGCACACCCGGAGCTTATGATTCCCGGATTCACAATGCGCGTCCGCATCCCGGCCAGGGTGCCGCTGCGAAGCATCTCCGATGGCTGCTGCGTGAGAGCGAAATCCGCGAGTCACATCGGACCAACGACCCGCGCGTGCAGGATGCGTACAGCCTCCGTTGCATGCCGCAGGTGCACGGTGCTGTGCGCGGAGCGCTCGCGCATTGCGAGGAGGTGCTGGCGATTGAATCCGCGTCTGCTACCGATAATCCGCTTGTTTTTTCCGATAACGGAGATGTTCTGTCCGGCGGCAACTTCCACGGCGCGCCGCTTGCGCTCGCGCTCGACTACGCAGCAATCGCCGTCGCGGACTTGATGAGCATCAGCGAGCGCCGCACCGATCGGCTTGTTAATCCAGACACCAGCGAGGGCCTGCCAGCCTTCCTCGCTCCGCAGGCCGGAATGCAGTCAGGATTTATGATTCCGCATGTCGCCGCAGTCGCTTTGCTGAATGAAGCCAAAGTACTCGCGCATCCGGCGAGCATCGATAATTTGCCGACTTCGGGTGGGAAGGAAGATCACGTTTCCATGGGAATGACGGCGGCTCTCAAGCTGCGCACGATTGTTGAAAACGCAGAAAGCTTGTTTGCGATCGAGCTGCTCGCGGCTGGCACGGCGCTGGAATACAGGCGGCCATTGAAGGGCGGTTTAGGCGTTGAGCGTGCATATGAGACGCTGCGCAGGATTGTGCCGCCGCTTCGGGAAGATCGCGCGATGTATCTCGATATCGAAAAAGTCACCGTGGCCATCCGTGCCGGAGAGTTCGACAGCGGAATGGAGGAGTCATGAGTGATCGTTCAATTCGTGCGGCGCGCGGCAACAAGCTGAGCTGCAAGGGCTGGCATCAGGAAGCCGCTCTCCGCATGCTAATGAACAATCTCGACCCCGAGGTCGCCGAAAATCCTGACAAGCTCATCGTCTACGGAGGAACAGGGCGCGCGGCGCGGAGTTGGGAAGCGTTCGAAGCGATTGTGCGCGCGCTGCGGGAGCTGGAGAATGACGAGACGCTACTTGTCCAATCCGGCAAACCTGTTGGCGTATTCCGCACGCACGAAGAGGCGCCGCGGGTTCTGATCGCGAATTCGAATCTGGTCGGCCAATGGTCCAACTACGCTGAATTCAATCGCCTCGAACGCCTCGGACTGACGATGTACGGCCAGATGACGGCGGGCTCGTGGATATACATCGGCAGCCAAGGCATCGTGCAGGGGACATATGAAACCTTTGGAGCGGCTGCGGTCCGCCATTTCAACGGATCGCTCGATGGCAAACTCGTCGTCTCCGGGGGCATGGGCGGCATGGGCGGTGCACAACCGCTCGCTGCGACAATGGCAGGTGCGCTCTTTCTCGGCGTGGATGTCGATGAAACGCGGATCCAAAAGCGGCTGAAGAGTGGCTACTGCGACGCGATCGCGCGTTCGATTGACGAAGCGATGCATCTGTTAGACGCAGCGCGGGGCCGCGGAGAGGCGATGTCGGTTGGACTTGTGGGAAATTGTGCTGACGTGCTGCCGGAACTGGTTCGCCGTGGGATAGTGCCTGATGTATTGACGGACCAGACCAGCGCGCATGACGCACTGAATGGCTATGTCCCGCACGGCATGAGTCTCCGGGACGCATTGGAGCTGCGCGTCAGCAATCCGGATGAATACGTCGAACGGTCAATGCGTTCGATGGCTGTGCACGTGGAGGCGATGCTCGCGTTTCAAAAGAAGGGCGCGGTCACATTCGACTATGGCAACAACATTCGGACACAAGCGCGGAAGGCAGGTGTGGAGAACGCCCTTGATATTCCGGGTTTCGTGCCGGAGTACATCCGGCCGCTATTTTGCGAAGGGAAAGGACCGTTCCGTTGGGTTGCGCTCAGTGGCGACCGTGCTGATATCGCGCGGACCGATCGGCTCGCGTTGGAGATGTTCCCGGACAATAAGCTGCTCGCGCGTTGGATAAAGCTCGCTCAGGAGCGGATTCACTTCCAAGGATTGCCGGCGCGCATCTGCTGGCTCGGATTCGGAGAACGGGCGGAGTTTGGATTGGCGATAAACGACCTTGTAAAACGAGGCGAAATCAGCGCGCCGATCGTCATCGGTCGCGATCATCTCGACACTGGCTCCGTGGCGTCGCCATACCGCGAGACGGAGGGAATGCTTGATGGTAGTGATGCGATCGCTGACTGGGCGCTGTTGAACGCGCTCGTGAACACAGCGACGGGCGCATCGTGGGTTTCGATCCACAACGGCGGCGGCGTCGGTATCGGGTATTCGCAGCATGCGGGGATGGTTGTGGTCGCGGACGGCACCGAGAACTCGCGGCGGCGTCTTGAGCGCGTGCTTACAAGCGACCCGGGAATGGGTGTGCTCCGTCACGCAGACGCGGGATATTCCCGCGCGATCGCCTTCGCGGCTGCAAACGACATGAGGCTTCCGATGAAGCCGCAGACGCGCGATTAACTATGCAAAAAGTCATCGAATGCGTGCCGAACTTCTCCGAAGGAAACGACCTTGAAGTAATACGGCAGATCACAACGGCAATCGAGACGGTAGATGGAGTGAAGCTTCTTGATGTCGATCCGGGCGCGAGTACGAACCGTACCGTCGTGACGTTCGCCGGCACTCCAGAAGCGACAGTAGAAGCGGCCTTCCGAGGAATTCAAAAAGCGGCGGAGTTGATAGACATGCGCAAGCAAAAGGGCGCGCACCCTCGGATGGGCGCGACGGATGTCTGTCCATTTGTTCCGATCAGCGATGTCACTGCGGAAGAGGCAATCGCGTGCGCGGAGCAGCTCGCGAGACGGGTGGGCGAGGAGCTGAAGATTCCCGTTTACCTATACGAAAAAGCGGCAAGGGACCCGGCTCGCTCGAACCTATCGGTAATCCGTGCCGGCGAATACGAAGGTTTCTTCGAGAAGATCAAAGAGCCTGCGTGGAAGCCGGATTTCGGGCCAGCAGTCTTCAGCGACAAATCAGGCGCAACCGTGATCGGCGCGCGCGAGTTTCTCGTCGCGTACAATGTGAACCTCAATACGCGCTCGACACGCCGCGCGAATTCAGTGGCATTCGATGTGCGGGAGAACGGTCGCATAAAGACGGACGACGGCACGCCGACCGGTAAACCGGTACTCGGCGCCAATGGGGAGCCGGTGCGTGTGCCAGGCAAGCTGAAGCACGTGAAGGCGATCGGCTGGTACGTGGAAGAATACGGCATGGCGCAGGTCTCGATGAACCTGACGAACATTGAGGAGACGCCTTTGCATACGGCATTTGATGCATGTGAGGAATCTGCAAACGCGCGCGGACTCCGTGTGAGCGGCTCGGAGATCGTCGGCATGTTGCCAAAAAAATGTATCGTCGATGCTGGGCGGCATTACCTCCGAAAGCAGAAGTCGTCTGAGGGAGTGTCGGAAGAAGAGCTGATCGCAATCGCAATTCGTTCGATGGGATTGGGCGAGCTGAAGCCGTTCGACCCGAACGAGAAGATCATCGAGCTAAAAATGGCGAGTGCCTCGGCCAAATCACTCGTGAAAATGAATCTGCGCGAATTCTGCAATGAGACGTTGAGCGAGTCACCTGCGCCAGGAGGCGGGTCGGTAGCGGCGTTGATGGGTGCTGTCGGTGTATCGCTCGGTGGTATGGTCGCGAATCTTTCCGCGGGAAAGCGGGGATGGGATGAGCGGCTCGCCTACTTTAGCGCCTGGGCCGTCGAGGCGCAGCAGTTAAAAGACGAACTGCTGTTTCTGGTTGATGAAGACACCACTGCATTCAACAAGGTGATGCAGGCATTCAGTTTACCCAAACAGTCGCCGGAAGACAAAGCTGCGCGTTCTGCAGCGATACAGCAAGCAAACAAGTACGCGACCGAGGTGCCGCTCCGAGTCATGGAAACCGCAGCGAAGGGGTACCGGTTACTTGCTGATATGGCGGCGAATGGAAATGCGGCGTCAATCTCCGATGTAGGCGTGGGCTTGCTGGCGGTGCACGCGTGCATTGAAGGCGCAGCGATGAACGTGCGGATCAATTTGAGCGGACTGAAAGATGAAGCAGTGAGGTCTTCGCTCGACGCGAAGCTGCGCGAACTGCGGGCGAACTCTACCGAGCAATTCGAGAAGAGCACGCATATCGTCGAGAGCAAGCTTGGCTGACCAATCGAGTCATGAAAACGCTCGCGGTTTTACACGCGTCGCAGCTCGTCACACTTGCGGGCGCGCCGCGGCCGCGAGTTGGCCCCGAAATGCGCGAACTGCGCATCGTCGCAAACGGCGGCATGCTTTTGCGTGATGGGATTATTGTCGCTACTGGCTCTTCGGACGAGATCGCGCGCAGTGTGCCCGCGGATGCGGAGTTGGTCGATGCTGGGGGACGCGTGGTACTGCCGGGATTTGTGGATGCACATGCGCACCCGGTGTTTGCCGGAAACCGAGTGGATGAATTTGAGATGCGCACGCTCGGCGCGTCATACGAAGAGATCGCCGCTGCGGGCGGGGGAATCCAATCGACGGTCCGGAAAACTCGCGCAGCTACTGAAGCCGAACTCGAGCAGCAGGCTCTTACGCATCTGCAGCGCTTCGTCGCATGCGGTACGACTACCCTCGAGGCCAAATCCGGGTACGGACTGTCAGTTGAAGACGAGCTAAAGATCCTGCGTGTCATCCGCAGCGTTGCAGCAAGATCTCCGCTCGAAATTGTGCCAACGTTTCTCGGTGCGCACGCTATTCCGGCCGAGTTTGACGGTGACGTGGAGCGTTACGCAGCGCTGGTGATAGATGAAATGCTGCCGCTGGTCGCCGCTGGAGGGCTGGCGGAATACTGCGACATCTTCTGCGAGCAGGGATATTTCGATATTGCGACAGCGCGGCAGATTCTGGAAGCAGCGAAAAGCCATGGCTTGGCGCTGCGTATGCATGTCGATCAATTGACCAACTCCGGCGGCGCTTCGCTTGCGGCGGAAGTCGGTGCCGCGACAGCCGATCACCTGGAGCAGACGGACGCCGATGGCATTGCAGCGCTGAAGCGCGCGAACGTGCAGCCGGTCCTACTGCCCGGCTCGGTGTACGCGCTCGGCAAAACGCGATACCCGCGCGCCCGTGACATGATCGATGCAGGCCTCGCGGTGGTGCTGTCGACCGATTTCAATCCTGGCTCTTCGCCGACGCAATCAATCCCGATGGTGCTTTCTCTTGCGGCAACGCAGATGAAGGTAACGCCGGCGGAAGGCGTCACATCAACAACGGTAAACGCCGCATGCAGCCTCAATCGCTTCGATGAGATCGGCTCGTTAGAGCCAGGGAAGCTCGCAAACTTTTCGATCTTCGACTGCGACGATTACCGGGAGCTCGCCTACTTCTTCGGTATTCCGCAGACGCATGCGGTGTATGTCTGCGGCGTTGAGGCATTCCGTGTCTAGGCTCCCCGGCAGCTGGTGCGTGCGACGGGGGTTTGCGCGGGATGGTGCCCGCCTTTACCGTCGCTGCTCGCATGAAAGTGGAAGTCGAAAACCAGCCGCATAGCGTCGCGACAATCCGTATCGAGCTGCCTCCGAGCGAGGTGCAAAAGGAATGGGATTCGATAGCAAATAACTACGCTCGTTATGCTCGAATCCCGGGCTACAGGCCAGGCAAGGCGCCGAAGCCGGTAATCGAGAAGAAGTTTCGCAAGGAAATTCAGGATGAGCTGACGAAGAAGCTGGTGTCGAAAAGCTATCACGAAGCGATTGCTGAAAAGCAGCTGCGCGTGGTATCGTTGACCAATCTTGAGGACGTGGAATTTGGAGACGACCGTTCGATGCGTTTCCGCGCGACGGTAGTCACCGCGCCCGAATTCGAGCTGCCCGAATATAAGAACATCCCCGTCGAACTCCCTTCAACGGAAGTCAGGGATGCCGAAGTGGATGCTGCGCTCAATCGGCTGCGTGACCAATCAGCTGACTTTAGCGATGTCACTGGACGGCCACTCGCGATGGAAGACTACGCGGTGATCGACTTTGACGGCTCTATCGATGGCGTGCCAATCAGCGAAATCGTGCCCCAGGGCAGCAAGAACCTGCATGGCGGGAAGAAGTTCTGGCTGCGCATCGGTCTCGACAATTTTCTACCTCGATTTACGGAGCGAATCATCGGGATGCACCCCGGCGATACGCGGAGTGTTCAGGTAGAGTTCCCGCCGGAATTTGCGGTGCGGGAAATTGCGAGCAGAAAAGCCGATTACGCGGTGACATTGAACGAGATAAAGCAGAAAGAGCTGCCAGCCCTGGACGATGCTTTCGCTGGGAAGCTAATCCCAGGGAAAAATCTGCATGAGCTACGTCACACGATCGAGCACAACCTCGAGCATGAGAAGGAACATGAGATCGAGCGCGCGAAGGAATCGCAGATCGTAAAGTATCTTCAGGAACATATCAGTTTCGACCTGCCGCCTACTTTGCTTAAGAATGAAACGCGCCGTGCACTGAACGAGTTAGTGCACAGGAATCGGGAGCGCGGGATACCCGACGAGATGCTAAAAGGTAAGGAAAAGGAGCTGATCGATGGGGCCGGCTCACTTGCGGCGCACCGTCTTAAAACCAACTTTATCCTGCACCGAATCGCTGAGCAGGAGGGTATCAAGATCACGCGTGAGGAACTCGATGAACGAATTCGCGAGCAGGCGGCGCAATACAACGTGCCAGTGGAAAAAATGCGCAAAGAACTAGAGGAACATGATCGTTTGGATGGCCTCGCAGAGGAGCTTCTGCTGGGCAAGACTCTTGATTTGTTAAAGGCGAATGTTAGCGTCTCTGTGTCGCCAGAATCATCTGCGGAGAGCCTTTCCCCCGACGTAAAACCATGACTTTCTTGAACATAAATCGTTCCCAGTCCGTGCTTGTACCTATGGTGGTGGAGCAGACCGGACGCGGCGAGCGTAGCTATGATATTTACTCGCGGTTGCTCAAGGATCGCATCGTATTCATCGGCACACCGATTGACGATCACATCGCTAATCTCGTAATCGCACAGTTGCTCTTCCTCCAGATGGAAGACGGCAAAAAAGACATCAACATCTACGTCAATTCGCCGGGCGGCTCGGTTACGGCAGGGTTGGCGATTTACGACACAATGCAATTCCTCACGTGCGATGTGACCACTTACTGCCTCGGTATGGCCGCGAGTATGGGCGCAGTGTTGCTTTGCGCTGGAACGAAAGGTAAGCGGTTCGCATTGCCCAATTCCGACATCATGATCCATCAGGTTTCCGGTGGGGCGCAGGGACAGGCGAGTGATGTTGAGCGCACTGTCGAATACATGTTCAAGCTGAAGAAGCGCCTGATCAGAATCATTTCGCAGCATACCGGGCAGCCAGAGGACAAGGTAAAGCTCGACTCTGACCGCGATTACTATATGTCTGCCGCTGAGGCCAAGGAGTACGGTCTCGTAGACGAAGTGATCAAGTCACGCAAGGAAGCGAAATTGCTCGATGGAGTTGTACGGGAGCGCTCAACCGCCATCGCGGAAGCGGCATTACCGCACAAGATCGAGGAATAAGAACTGCTTTTTAAGGCGGCAAATCCATGGCCCGCGCTTCCAACCTCACAATGTGCTCCTTCTGTGGCAAAAGCCACGCGGAGGTGCGCAAACTTATCGCCGGCCCCGGCGTTTACATCTGCGACAGTTGCATCAACGTTTGTAAAAGCATCCTTGACAAGGAGTTGAACGAGGACGCTCGGCGGCAGTCGTCCAACATCCGCGTGCCGAAGCCGGCCGAGATCCGACGTCAGCTCGACAATTACGTCATCGGCCAGGAGCTCGCGAAGAAGACCCTGTCAGTAGCCGTTCATAACCACTTCAAACGCGTGCTGCAGAGCGCGCCGTCAACAGATTCATCAGCCGCATTTCAGCCGGACCCCTTCGCGGAAGTTGAAATCGAGAAGAGTAACATTCTGCTGATCGGCCCCACCGGTTCCGGCAAGACGTTGCTCGCGAAGACGCTCGCCAAGATTCTCGATGTCCCGTTTTGCATCGCGGACGCTACGACGTTAACGGAGGCGGGATATGTCGGCGAAGACGTCGAAAATATCATTCTCCGGCTGCTGCAAAATGCCGACTACGACGTAAAGCGTGCCGAAATCGGCATCGTTTACATTGACGAGATCGACAAAATCGGCCGCAAAACAGACAACGTAAGCATTACGCGTGACGTCTCCGGCGAAGGCGTGCAGCAAGCGCTTCTCAAGATTCTGGAAGGCAGCACCTGCAACGTGCCGCCGCAAGGCGGGCGCAAGCATCCGCACCAGGAGTACATTCAGGTGAACACTGACAAGATCCTGTTCATCTGCGGCGGCGCGTTTGTCGGGCTCGACAAAATTGTGCAGAAGCGGATCGGCAACAAGACAATGGGGTTCAACAGCCCCTCGCTGGAAGTTGAGGAGGCACTTGCGAAGATCGCAGTGCGCCACGTTGAACCGGAGGACCTCCTGAGCTTCGGGATGATACCGGAGTTCATTGGCCGGCTCCCGGTAGTCACCGCGCTCGACGCCCTCACCGAGGACGAGATGGTGATGATCCTTACGGAGACGAAGAACGCGATGATCAAGCAATACACCAAGCTCTTCGCGATGGAGGGAGTGCGGTTGAGCGTGACCAAGGATGCGTTGCGCGCTCTCGCGGCCCAGGCCGTCACCAAGGGCACTGGCGCTCGCGCGCTGCGCTCGATGCTCGAGCGGATCATGCTCGACATCATGTACGAGGTGCCGAGCCGCGAAGATATCGCGGAAGTGACGATCAACCGCGCTGTGGTTGAGGGCAAAAAGCTCCCGCTGATTCGCAAGAAGCAGGATAAAGATGCCGCGTAGCCGGTGCGCCTAAAAGGCGCCGGTGGCTCGTTCCTCGCGTTTGAGCTGAACATTGGACGTTCGACGTCGGCCGTTGCACGTTCGGCGCTCTCCTTCTCTCGAATGCGAGTCTTTGTCATAAACACGGGGACCGAGCTCCTACTCGGCGACGTCATCAACACGCATTTGGCGTTCATCGCACGCGCGATCTTTCCCCTTGGA
>JACDHZ010000006.1:12148-37513 GCA_013820755.1 Chthoniobacterales bacterium | reverse complement strand
AGCAGCTCCAGGCAATGACGCCCGAAGCATTGAGCACCGCCGGTGCTGCGGTTGCCCCGGATTTCCGTGATTTTCCGGGCCTGCCGATTCGCACGAACATTACCGCAGGCAGTACCAAGATCGTCACCACCATCACAGCTGTGAAGATGGACCCGCTCTCTGATTCTGAATTCGCGGTGCCAGCTGGGTATCAGGAGATGAAGACGCCCGACACCGGGAGCGTCCCTGGCAGCAACCCCGACGCTGCACAAACGTCTCCCCCCGCGGCTTCGCCGAAACGCTAATCCACGCTTTCGATGCACGCGCGCACGGCTCCGGCACTTGTGCTCGCCTCGGGCTCGCCGCGCCGGAGTGATTTACTTTCCGCAGCGGGACTTCAGTTCGAGGTCATCGTACCGAAGGTGGCAGAGACGTCCGGCCCTGCACTGACGATCCGCGAACTCACTACGTGGAATGCAATGCGAAAGGCATTGGATGTGGCACGTCAGCGGCCTGGTGCGGCGGTGCTTGGCGCCGACACATTGGTCGCGCTGGATGACAGGATCATCGGAAAACCCGGTGATCTGTCAGAAGCCAGGGCGATTTTAGGCCACCTCAGTGGCCGCGTGCACGAAGTCTGCACGGCAGTTTTTATCTGCTCACAAGGCCGCGCACAGACGCGGAGCTTTCACGTTTTTTCGCGCGTGAAATTCCGCGAGCTCAACGAGCGAGAGATCACCAAGTATCTGGCAAAGGTCAATCCGCTGGACAAAGCCGGTGCGTATGCGGCGCAAGGTCACGGCGCGGAAATCATTCAGGAAATCCGCGGCTCGTATTCCAATGTTGTTGGGCTACCGATGGAGGAGACGTTGCGCGTTCTGCGCGAGTTTGGACTGGAAATAGACTCTCGTTAGACGCCCATCAGCTGAGGGGGAGCCGACAACAAATCTCCAGCTTATTTCCGCTCGGGTCCTCGAAGAAGAACGCATAGTAATTGGGGCTGTAGTCGGCGCAGAGCTCAGGTCCCTCGAGCACCAGGCCGCCGGCTTCTTTCACTAGCTTGGCTACCTTATCGACTTGCTCGCGCGTATCAGCCCAGAAGGAGATGCGGGTGCCGTTCGGCCGATGTTCCGGATCATGTGTGAACCCGAAAAACTCCGGCTTCTCGCCGCCTTCGGCGGAATAGGAGACCCAAGTACCTTCTTCGCCGCCATCGGTGAATCCGACTGCCGGCAGCACTTGCGCGTAGAAGCGTTTCGCGGCGTCCATGTCGCTGACGCGGAGATCAATGTGGTCGAAGTAACGTGTTTTCATCTTTGGATCATCGTCTGGGCCGCGTTCGGTTCCAGCCGTTACGTCAACTGCTTCCGGTTTTCGCGCCGCACCGTCAGTTTCAAACCCGACCAGGTTCCGTCGATCGCGCAGACCTTTACATCGACAAGCCCGAGCAGCAACGCCACCGCGCGGATCACGTCCTCCGTGACGTCAGTGGCGACGCCGGATGCTCTCTTCGGCCAGGAAACCCACAGAATTCCCGTGTCCGCTAGTCGCGCCCGCAGTATCACGAGACGTTTCTCGAGTTCAGCACGCCGCCTGACGAACAGATGCACAAATACCGGACGAGCGGGAACGCGCGCGTGGTGATCGTCGCGCGTTCGGGCAAGTCTCCGCGAAGCGCGCGATAATGATGCGGCGCGCCGGGGCGCAACGATCCGCTCGTCCGGCCGACTGCCGAGCTTCCGCGCGAGCGGAGTGTCTGAATATCCCGCGATATGCAACCTGCCGAGCGACAGCGCTTCGACTTCTGCATGCACCATTGATAAGCTTCTGCCGCCTTGCAACTTCAGCCGTCATCCGCCCGCCGTCCTGGCGCGCCTTTGCTGCTCGTGGCGGCCATGATGATGGTCTCGGGATGTCAGCGCCCGGACGACTCGGTATCCGGCACGATCGAAGTGGATGAAGTGCACGTCGGACCACGGATGGGTGGACGCGTCGAGAAGATATTCGTCAACGAAGGCGACACGCTAGCTGCTGGCACGGTGATCGCGGAACTCGATGCGCCGGAGTTGCGCGCCCGGCGTGATCTGATGCTCGCGCAAATCGAGGCCGCTGAACGCGACGTGGAAGCGCAGAGCGCACAGCTGGAATTCCTACGCGCGGATGCGAAGCGCCAGCAGGAGCTCTTTCGCAGCAAGACTGTCTCGCCCAACGAAGCGGAGCGAGCTCAGAGTGTCGCGAATGCGCAGGAAAAAACTCTCGCGGCAGCGAGAGGTCGCGTCGCGCAAACTCGTGCGCAGTTCGACGAGGTGGAGGCGCAATTGCGCGAGATGCAAGTTGCCGCGCCAGCCGACTCGGTTCTCGAAATCCTCAGCGTCAAAGTGGGAGATGTGCTCCCCTCAAATCGCGAGGTCGCGACATTGCTCCTTCCGCAGCATCTCTGGGTGCGCGTTTACGTCCCGGAACCGTGGCTCGGTCTGATCAAGTTGCAGGATAAGGTGCAGGTGCATGTGGATTCATTTGGCCGCGAGGAGTTCAGCGGCACCGTTGAGCAGATTAAACGCCAAGCGGAGTTCACGCCGCGCAATGTGCAGACGGTCGAAGATCGAATCCGGCAAGTCTTCGGCGTGAAGATTCGATTGGCAAATCGCGAGGATAAGTTGCGCGCCGGGATGTCGGCTGACGTGACGTTCCCGAACGTGCCACCATAGCGAAGCGCCGATGGACGCGATGATCGACTGCCGCGGACTCACGAAACGCTTCGGCAGTTTTACCGCCGTGGATGGCGTAACGTTTTCTGTCAGCAAAGGGTCGATCTTCGGCTTTCTGGGGCCGAACGGCTCCGGCAAATCCACTGTCATTCGGATGCTCTGCGGTATTCTCGAGCCGACAGGCGGCACGGCGCATATCGCTGGGTGCGACGCCAGCAAGGAAGGCGACGCGATCAAGGAAATCATCGGCTACATGTCGCAGAAATTCTCGCTCTATGACGAGCTCACAGTCGATGAAAATCTGACGTTTTCCGGCAAGCTCTACGGGCTGAAAGGCAGCGCGTTGAAACAGAGGCGCGATGAGCTGGTCGCAATCACGCATCTGGAACCGTACATCGATCGACGTGCTGCCCTTCTCTCCGGCGGGTGGCGTCAGCGGCTCGCGATGGCTTGCGCGCTGATGCACAAGCCGCGCGTCCTCTTCCTCGACGAACCCACCGCCGGTATCGATCCCGTCGCACGCCGGGAACTCTGGGACCTGCTTTTCGAATTTGCGGGACAGGGTATGACGCTGTTCGTGACCACGCACTACATGGATGAAGCGGAACGCTGCGATCACATCGGATACATTTACATGTCGAAGCTGATTGTCTGCGGTGAACCGGACGACCTGAAACGAATGCCGGAAGTCAGCCCGGCCGGCACCCGCCGCCTCGAGGTAACCTGTGATCACGTGACGATTGCGCTGCAGACAATGCGGCAAGTTTCCGGCGTGCAGAACGCCACCGTATTTGGCCAATCGATGCACCTTCTCGTTTCAGATGAGATTTCACCCGCTCAGATTGAGGCGAAGCTTCGCGGCGTGGGCATTGCCCAGTGCGAGATTCACGAGATTGGACCTTCCCTCGAGGATGTTTTCGTGGGGCTCACGGCGAAACACGCGCAGGAACGCGCAGCTGCGGCGTGATGAAGCGCAACCCATTCCGCGGATTCGGAGCGATACTTTTCAAGGAGTTCATCGTCGTGATGCGGGATCCGATGACACTCTTTTTCATGCTTTTCCCTCCCTTGATCGAAATGATCGCATTCGGATACGCGCTCGATAATGACGTCAGGCACATGGGCATGATCGTGCTGAATGAGGACCGCACTGTAGAGAGCCGGCAGTTCATCGATGGCTTCGTTAACACCGAAACGTTTCGCCTCGTTGGCGAGGCGCGGAATGTCGAGCAGCTCGCGAGCGAAATTCGCAAAGGCCGAGCGTATGTCGGCTTGCAAATCCCGCCGCATTTTACGCGCGATTTGCGCTCCGGCTATCCGGCGCACGTGCAGATGCTGATCGACGGGTCGAATTCCACCACGGCTCTGCAGGCGCTGAACACCGCTGTCGCACTCACTTTGTCGCAATCCGTGCAACGAATGATGCGGGACACTGGCGTACGCCACGTGCCAATCGAAGTGCGTCCGCAGATGCTCTATAACCCAGCGATGCGCAGTCCGAATTTCTTTGTTCCGGGGGTGATCGGTGTCGTGCTGCAAATCGGCACGACCTTCGCTACCGCGATGGCGGTGGTGCGTGAGAAAGAAAAGGGAACGATCGAACAACTGCTCGTAAGTCCGCTCAGCCGTTGGGGGCTGATGCTCGGCAAGCTCGTGCCATATCTCTGTCTTGGTATGCTGATGGCGGTGCTGTTATTCGGCATCATGCGTTTTGTTTTCGCGGTGCCGATTGCCGGCAGCGTGATAGCGATGATTCTCTCGACGTTTGTTTACGTCTTTGCGCTGCTCAGCCTGGGATTGCTGGTTGCAACGAAGGCGGAGAACCAGATGCAGGCACTGCAGATGTCGATGGCGTTTATTTTGCCGAGCGTATTCTTCTCCGGCTTCATCTTCCCGCGCGAAACGATGCCGGCGATTTTCTATGGGATTGGCGCGGTGATGCCGACTACGTATTTCATCGCGCTGATGCGCGCCATCATCCTGCGTGGTGCGACGTTCCTGGAATACTGGCAGTCGCTGGCGATCCTTTGCGGAATGTCTGTCGCCCTTTTCTGTGTCTGCTCGCTCCGGTTTCAGAAGAAGATTGGCTAACGACTCTTTCGTCAGCATTGCCATCTAATCTACGATGGTGTGACCTTGCATGAATCGACGACCTTCCTGACACCCGCGTGGCCGTCGCTGCAGTGCCTTTTGATTGCGAATGCCGGTCCGCTAATCGATAGGAACGGCTCTCAATATCATGACTCCGGCAAAAATCTGGCTCGGTTATCCGTATCCGCTCGGCGCCACGTGGATGGGCAATGGAGTGAACTTCGCGATTTTCTCGGAGACGGCTACTTCAGTAGACCTTTGCTTGTTCGATCACGTCGAGTCCGCGCAGGAGAATATCCGCATCCCGCTGACGGAGCACACCGACCAGGTGTGGCATTTATTTCTGCCGGATGTGCGGCCGGGGCAGCTCTACGGATATCGAGTTAATGGGCCGTACGATCCTGAACGCGGAATGCGGTTCAACAATTCGAAACTGTTGATCGATCCCTATGCCAAGGCGATCGCCGGCACGATCAACTGCGCCGACGAGATGTCCGGTTACGTGGTTGGCGCGGAAGCAGGAGACCTGGTCCGCGATCTCCGCGACGACGCGTGGGGCATGCCGAAAGGCGTGGTGATCGATAGCGCGTTTGATTGGGCCGCCGACAAGGCGCCAGCAACCCCGCTGAACAATTCGTTGATTTACGAGCTGCACGTCAAGGGATTCACGCGACTGAACCAGGAAATCCCGAAGGAATTGCGCGGCACGTATGCAGGCCTCGGCAGCGCCGCATCTATCAAGTACTTGAAAGATCTCGGGGTCACCGCGGTCGAGTTGTTGCCGGTGCATTCATCCGTCGATGACAAAATTCTCCTCGACAAAGGCCTAACAAATTACTGGGGCTACAACAGCATTGGATACTTCGCGCCGGAGGCGAAATACTCGAGCAGCGGCGCGACGGGCGGCCAGGTCTCGGAGTTTAAGGGCATGGTGCGCAACCTTCATGCGGCGGGCATCGAGGTGATTCTCGACGTTGTTTACAACCACACGGGAGAAGGAAATCACCTCGGCGCGACGCTGAGTTTCCGCGGCGTTGACAATCAGGCGTACTACTGGCTCTCGCCAACGAATCAGCGGTTCTACATGGATTTCACAGGTACCGGGAACACCTTCAACCTGCTGCATCCCCGCACGCTTCAGCTGGTGATGGACAGCCTCCGCTACTGGGTCCTGGAGATGCATGTCGACGGGTTTCGCTTCGACCTCGCCTCGACACTCGCGCGCGATCACGGCGGCGTAAACAAGCTGCACGCGTTTTTCGAGATCATTCACCAGGACCCGGTCTTGTCGCAGGTGAAATTGATCGCCGAGCCATGGGACGTGGGGGAAGGGGGTTATCAAGTCGGTAACTTCCCGGTGCTTTGGGCGGAGTGGAACGGGAAGTATCGGGATGCGGTGCGGAGTTTCTGGAAGGGCGATGAAGGCCGCGTCGGAGAGATGGCCTACCGGCTGACCGGGAGCCCGGACCTATACCAACACAATGGCCGACGCCCTTACGCGAGCATCAATTTCATCACCGCGCATGATGGTTTCACCCTGAACGATCTCGTCAGCTACAACGAAAAACACAACGAGGCGAACGGGGAGAATAACAACGATGGTGACAACAACAACCACTCCTGGAACCACGGCGTAGAAGGGCCGACGGACGACGAGGAGATTATTGCTCTGCGCGCGCAGCAGCGACGCAATCTGCTCACAACCCTTCTACTTTCCCAGGGCGTTCCGATGATTTGCGCGGGCGACGAGTGGGCCCGCACCCAGCGAGGCAACAACAACGCCTACTGCCAGGACAACGAGATCAGCTGGTTGAACTGGGAACATACCGAGGAGCAAAAGCAGCTACTCGATTTCACACGAAAGCTGATCAAGCTGCGCCGCGACCATCCCGTGTTCCGGCGACCTAAATTTTTCCAGGGTCGCCGAATCCGCGGCTCTGAGATTAACGACGTGATGTGGTTCAATCCCGGCGGGAATGAAATGAGCGACGAGGAATGGTCATCGCGGCTTGTGCGCTGTCTCGGGATGCTGCTGAGTGGCGATATGATCGACGTTTTGAGCTTTGAAGGGGAGCCGATTCGCGACCAGACGTTCCTGCTGCTGATCAATTCTCATCACGAAACATTACCTTTTGTGCTGCCCGGGCAGGAGCATCTCGAATGGCGGCTCGTGATCGATACCGCGGATGAACATGGCTTCGTCGAAAAGAACGGCGAAAAATACTCATCGGGCGATGACTTCGAAGTCGACGGACGCGCCGCGAAACTGCTGCGGTTGACGGCGGGGTCTCAGGCGCAGGCGCGTCACGAATCCTGGAAGAAGCGGCAGGTGCCGGTCCCGCTGGAAGAGCGGCCGGTGAGCAGCGCATGGAATAAGGCCGCTGGCGAGCAACAGGAGAAAGCCGCACCGAAAGAAACGAGCATGTGATCCGCGCGGCGATTTTTGATCTAGACGGCACTCTCGTCGATTCGAATGACCTTCACGCCGAGGCGTGGCAGGAGACATTCCGCCACTTTGGTAAGGACATTCCGTATCGCGAGCTGCGGCAGCAGATCGGTAAAGGTGGCGATCAGTATCTGCCTGTGTTTCTTAACCCTGCCGAGATACGCGAGTTCGGAGACGAGCTGAACACATTTCGTAGTGAGTTATTCAAGAAGGAATACCTCGACCGAGTGCAGGCATTCCCAAAGGTGAAGGAACTCCTTGAGCGAGTTCGCAGGGGCGGCAAGCGCATTGCGCTGGCCTCCTCCGGCAACGCGAAGGAGATCGCGCATTATGTGGAGATCACCGGGATTGGCGACCTGGTCGATGCAAGCACGACGAAAAGCGAGGTGCGCCATTCGAAACCGGAGCCGGACGTGTTCCTCGCGGTGTTGAATCAGCTGCATCTTCCCCCCGACGAAGCAATCGTGATTGGTGACACGCCGTTCGATGTTCAGGCGGCGAAGAAGAGCCAGATGCAGACTATCGCCCTGCTCTGCGGGGGATTCAGTGAAGACGAGCTGCGCGCATCGGGTGCAGTCGCAATTTATCGCGATGTTTCGGATCTGCTCGCCAGCCATCCGCGTTCACCGCTCGCCTGACTTCGCGTGAAGCTCATCCTCGAGCGAAGCGACACCTCGCACCCTGCTCACGCAAATCGCGGCTCAAGTTCGTCAGCGCAATTCAGATCTCAAATACGATTCTGTTGGAGCAATTAAGATCGAAGTAATCTAATAATGACACCTGCATCACTCGTTATCGTAACCGACCGCGGCAGCTTAAAAGCGTACAAAGTAAACGAGGCGCCGAACCGCGGCCCAAGCTTGGAGCTTGTTCAAGCGCTTGAGCTGACGGATGCGCACGGCCGCTACCAAGACAAACTGACGGATCAGGCCGGGCGCTTTCCCGTAGGGGACGGTGGGGGTCAGGCAGGCAGCGGGCGCCACATGAACGCGATTGCGGAGCGCCAGGGCCTGGAGACCGAGAACGACCGCCGTATTTTCAAGCAGCTGGCGGACAGCATCACGGAAGTGGTGCAGTTAGCAGGAATCGAAGGCTGGTCATTCGCAGCACCGGCTTCGATCCACTCTTCGGTCGTCGATTTGCTCCCGTCTGCGGTGCGTGATCGGATTGTGGAGCATGTAAAATCGGATCTGGTGAAGATTGAGCCGGCGAAGCTGCCCGCCCACTTTCGGTCGCTTCAGCCGATCTAAATTATCGTGCGCGGTAGCGTCCCGGTGCGCGGCACGGCTCGCGACTAGCTGCGGAAGTTCCTAACACAATCTATGCAACTACCTGTCGAGATCTCTTATCGTGGGGTCGAGAAATCAGATGAAATCGATAACTTGATTCGCAGCAAAGCGGCACGGCTCGATCGCTTTTGCGATCACATCAGCCGCTGCGATGTCGCGGTCGAACAACCGAACCACCAGCAGCGTTCCGGCAATCCGTTCCGCGTCCGAATCGACCTCACGGTACCGCCCGGACATGAGCTGGTGGCAGACGAAAAGCAGACCGAGCACGAGATGCACGAGCCGCTCACGAAGATCATCAACGATGCGTTCAAGAAGATGGAGCGACAACTCAAGGAACTTGTCGCGCGTCAGCGGCATGAAGTGAAGACGCACGCGGAGCCGCGCGCGCTGATCACGAAACTCTTCAGCGACTATGGCTTCATCACAGATGGCGGTGGCGTGGATGTTTACTTCCATCGCAATGCGGTGGTCGGCACCGCGTTTGAAGACCTCAAAGTTGGCGCGGAGGTCCGGTTCGACCTCTCGCATGGTGACGTGGGACCGCAAGCCAGCACGGTTCACATAGTAAGCACTGGAGGGCCGAAGCTTTAGCGAGGCGGATTCCGGGTGTCGGCAGCTCAGTAGAAATCAAGCCCGCCCGCCAGACAACGCCGGCCGAAATGTCTACGCCGGCGCGCCGCTCAGCCCGCCGCCCAGCGGCGGTGTCACATCGGGTGCAACGACAATCTGCTTCGGCGGTTTCTCGGGCTGCATCTTCTCGCCCAGCGACGCAGACGGGCCCGGAGGCGGGTTCAACATGTGACCATGTTCGATGATCTCGCGGATGTGTACGCCATCGAGCGTCTCATACTCGAGCAGCGCTTTTGCAATGGTCTCGAGCTTATCGCGATGTTTGATCAATGTGCTTTTCGCGATTGCGTACGCGTCGTCGATTAGCTTGCGGACTTCGCGATCGATCTGCTCCGCGGTGGCTTCGCTGTAGTCACGCGACCGGGAGATGTCGCGGCCGAGGAACACATAATCTTCGTGTTCGCCGTATTCAACCATCCCCAACTTTTCGCTCATGCCCCACTCGCAAACCATGCGACGCGCGAGGTTGGTGGCCATCTTGATGTCGCCGCTGGCGCCATTAGTGACATCGCCGAACACGATCTCTTCAGCCACACGTCCGCCCATTTTCACGACCAGGCTGGCGAGAAGTTCGTTTTTGCGGTTGGTGTATTTGTCCTCTTCCGGCAGCCACATCGTCGAACCGAGCGATGGACCTCGCGGGATGATGGTGACTTTGTGAAGCGGCTCGGTGTGCGGGAGAATTTCCAGAAGGAGCGCGTGGCCGGCCTCGTGATAGGCGGTGTTTGTTTTCTCCTTCTCACTTAACGCCATGCTGCGGCGCTCCTTACCCCAGCGCACTTTGTCACGTGCTTCTTCCAGTTCACGCAGAGTGATCCCTTTCAGGCCACGACGTGCAGCCAGCAGTGCGGCTTCGTTGATGACGTTTGCGAGTTCGGCACCCGAATAACCGGGTGTGCCGCGCGCGACAACGTTTAGATCCACCCCTTCGGCGAGCTTCACTTTCTTCGAGTGAACGCGGAGGATTTCTTCGCGGCCTTTCACGTCGGGTAGATTTACCGTGATCTGGCGATCGAAACGGCCCGGCCGGAGTAGTGCGGGATCCAATACGTCAGGACGGTTGGTCGCGGCGATGATAATCACGCCTTCCTGAGTATCGAAGCCGTCCATCTCCACGAGCAACGCATTCAGCGTCTGCTCACGCTCGTCATGTCCGCCGCCCACTCCATGACCACGATGGCGGCCAACTGCGTCAATTTCATCGATAAAAATGATGCAAGGCGCGCTCTTCTTACCCTGCTCAAACATGTCGCGAACACGGCTGGCGCCGACGCCGACGAACATTTCCACGAAGTCCGAGCCGCTGATCGAGAAGAACGGCACATCGGCTTCGCCTGCAATCGCGCGAGCCAGCAGTGTTTTGCCGGTTCCGGGAGGGCCGACAAGCAGCACACCTTTCGGGATCCGGCCACCGAGCTTCTGGAATTTTTTCGGATCGCGCAGAAATTCGACGAGCTCCGTCACTTCGTCTTTTGCTTCCTCAACACCCGCGACGTCCTTGAACGTGATCTTGTTTTTGTCGCGCGCGAGCATGCGCGCCTTCGACTTGCCGAAGTTCAACGCGCCTTTACCCGCCATGCGAATCTGCTGGCGAAACAGGAAGTACAGCACCAGCAGGAACAGCGCGATCGGAAGGAAACCGATCAGCGTCTGCGCCATCAGGTTGGAGTCCATCTTGATTGCCGGCTGAATTCCTGCCGCCGCGAGCCGCGCCTGGAGATCGCTGTTGTAGTTCAGATAAACCGTCGTGCGAAAAGGCACCTGCTGGGACTGCGCTGGGCCCACTGCCTGCCGGATATAATAGCCGCGCAAAGTCTGCGTCGGCCGACCTTCCTCCACGACAAGCTGCAGCGGGAAGTTTTTGTCGGTGGCGATCTGCTTGTTCTCCAGCAGCTCCAGAAAACGATTGTACGGCACATCTTCAACGTTCGCGTAAGCGCCGCCACGGAATAGAACGGCGAGCGCTATGAGCGCGAACGCGATCGCGATAAGCACCACGCCGCGCCAGTTGAAGCTCGGCTCGGTCCCGCCGGGCTGTTTGTCCTTTTTTGGATTACGATCGGATTGCGCCATAGCAGGAGGAGAGCCGCCCTTCGGCGGGCGTGAAAAGGTTAACACCAAGAACTCGGCATTGCAAAAGAGCACGACCTGCGCCGTCTCGGGCACGGGGATTGCGTCACACCTGCGGAGGAATTACCTTAGCGACCGCCTAGCTCATGCCGGAACCCGCCTCCACAACCACGCCCCCGCCGACGTTTGCGGACAAAATTGACCGCGCGGTTCAACGGGTGACGCCGTTCGCCTACCGGGTGCAGCGCAAGAGCCGGCTTTGGATGCGCCGGGCCATGCGAAAACCGCGCAGCGTCGCGGAGGGGCCGAATCTCCTGCCGTTGCTGATCCAGGTGCTGGCGAGCTTCTCGAAGGCGGATGGCGTGCTGCTCGAGGAGGAAATCGATTCCAGCCTTGGCTTCCTGCGATACGACTACCCCGAAGCGGTTTATTCGGAGCTGCGGCAACTGTTCCGCCAGGCCCTCTATGAGCAGCAGGATCTCTCGGTGATGGCCCAGAAGCTCTCAGCCTCGCTGAGCGGCGATCGCAAGATCATGCTCGGCGTGCAGCTGTACGATCTGATTTCGCAAGCGGGGCTGAAGCAGGAACAGGTCGTCGCGTTCTACTCTTTCATGTCCCAGCTCGGGATGGCTGCGCAGGCCATCGATATTGTTTATCAACTGAACGCATCGGAGGAATCGGATTCTTCGATTTATCAACGCGGCGCATCGCCACTGGAATCGGTCTCATTCGGCCCGAATGGGTCGTCCGACGTCCTGCTTAAGAGCCTCCCGCCGAACGAGCGACTGCTCGCCTTTCGCTATCACGACCTGATCCTTTTAAAGAACTACACGACGCAATCAGTATCTGTGCGTGGTCGTCCGCTGCTTCGCGGCGGGTTCTGCCGCATTTATCCCGGGCAGCGAATCCTTATTGGCGATCAGGTGCTCATCTACCAAGAATTGGCCGCATACTTCAACGCGAAGAAAAACGTCTCGTTGCCCCAGATTTATGTGCGCGTGCCGAAAGATGGCGACGAAGTACAGCTCGAGCGTGGAAAAACCCGCGAAAGCTCACTCGAGATCACGTTCGGATTGAAGGTACGCGTGAAAGCGTTGCGCGATGTCGACGCGGTGATCAACGGCGTAAAATTAAAAGCCGGCAAGCAGGTGGAAGCGACACTGCAGGATCGCATCGTATTCCATAATGACAGCGAAATGGACCTGATCGACCTCCGCCGTCGGGCGCGGGCCATGGGTGGCAGGTTCCAGCTGAAAGCATCGAAGTCGGAATACCTTGTGTCGAACAACCCGAGCCTGCTCGAGGCTGATGACATTCTGCTTTCGCCTGGCACGAGCGGCGACGTGCTCTTAAAAATACTGTGCGATTACGAGGAGCGCGTCGGCACGTTGGAAGTGATCGAAGCTGACCGCCCGATCATGGTCGGCGACTCCGCCGTGCGCGGCACCGCGCGGTTGGAGGATGGCGACACGATACGCATCGATGTCGGCCAGTTCCTCCGCTGCAATTTCTCGGAACGCATCATCGAGGAAGAGCGCAATATCATCCGCGGCTTGGAAGTCGTCGATGTGAACCATCGTTTCAGCAACTCAGAGGTCGGCCTCGACGGCATTTCATTCTCGGTGAATCGCGGTGAGCTCGTGTGCGTGATGGGCGCGAGCGGCTCCGGGAAGAGCACGCTTCTAAAGGTTCTCGGCGGCCAGATTCGGCCGACAAGCGGCGCGGTTTTGCTCAACGATCAGTCGCTCTATGACAACCTCGACGACCTGAAACGCTACGTCAGCTACATCCCGCAGGAAGACGCATTTGACGAGAATCTAACGATCGGTGAGAACCTGCAGTTTGCGGCCGCTGTGCGCTCGCCGCACCTGTCACCGCGCGATCGCGCACGCCGCCTCGAGAGCAAGCTGGTGGAGCTTGGATTGAGCGAGCGGCGCGACAGCGTCGTAGGCAGTCCGGTTAAAAAGACGCTCAGCGGTGGCGAGCGAAAGCGGCTCAATATCGGCCTCGATATGATCGGCTCAGCTGACGTCTACTTGTTTGACGAGCCGACCTCGGGCCTCTCATCGAAGGACTCCGAGCACGTCATTGAAATCATCCGCGGGATGGCGCACAACAAGATCATCGTCGTCACGATCCATCAGCCGAGCTCGAAGCTGTTTCAGATGTTCCACAAGGCGATCCTCTTCGACAAAGGCGGCCGTCTGGTGTTCTTCGGCACGCCGACGGATATGCTGCGATACTTCGCCGAGGCGGAGCATCAGCATCAATTCGGTGCGGAACTCGGCGCCTGCCCATCTTGCGGAACGACGCGGCCGGAATTTATCTTCGACGTCCTCGAGACGCCGCTGCGCGACATCAGCGGCGACATCATCTACGAGGAAAATAATCGGGGGCAGCTCATCGCGGCGCGCCGGTACTCGCCGGAATTCTGGCGCGACAAGTATGAGGCGTTCCGCCTCATCCAGGACGTGAAGCAGGTTTCGCTAAAACGAGACACCGCGCCGGCGCTCCCGAAGGCAGTCGCCGAGAACAAGCGTGCGCCGATCCGTTGGCATGACGAATGGACTCAGCTGCGCACGCTCTTGAAGCGCGCCTTTATCAGCAAGCTGCGAAACAGCGGCAATCTGCGCATCACGATGGGCGCAGCTCCGTTTCTGGCGTTCCTCGTTGCGACGCTGCTGCGCTATTCGGACAGCGGCCAGTACGATTTTGCGTCGGCGTTCCACATCCCGATGTATCTCTTCCTCGGGTTGCTCGTCGCGATGTTCCTCTCCTTGACGAACAGCGTTGACGACATCGTTGCCGACCGGCCGGTTCTTCAGCGGGAGCGGAACCTGAACATCCGGCTGAGCTACTACGTGCTGGCAAAGATCCTGTCGCTGTCGGTATTCGCTCTGATCCAATGCATGCTCTTCGTGCTGATCGGCAATTACATCCTCGCGGTCCGTGGGATGTTTTGGATTCATCTCGCGCTGATGTTCATGACGGCGGTCGGCAGTCTGGCGTTGGGTCTTGTCGTGTCGGCACTTGTGTCGGACGCGAAAAGCGCCGCGAACATCGTCCCGCTCATTCTGATCCCGCAAATCCTGATGAGCGGCGCGCTGTTGAAGTTCGAGGATATGAACCGCAACCTCGGATTCGTCTATTCAATGAGCCGATGGTTCAGCGAACATCCCGATGAGGAGAAGAGTAAGAAGATGGACAGCAAGCTGCAGGTGCCGTTCGTCTGCCAGTTTATCGGCATGCGCTGGTCGTACGAGGAGCTCGTGGTCGCGCAGGCAAAGCTGAACCCGCTGGCGCGCCGCCAGGAACGCGCGCAACGTGAGATCGATCGCCTCGTTAGCGACAGTAAACAGGCGTCGACTGACACGCAGCGGTTGCAGGATCTAAAGGAGACACTCGCCGTACTTTCCGGGTTAGAGGCATCCACCCCGAAGGAACTCGATCGTTATCTTGCTTTGATCGACGAAATAATCGACGCAAAGAGGCCGTTCAACCGCCTGGATTTCCAGAACGCGAAAGGTCCGGTGACCGCCGAGCAGCTTTACATCAATCAAAAGGTCTCCGACCTGATCTCCAATGCCGAGATGGAGCAAAACGACTATCGACGCGGCGGCAAACCAAACGTGTTTTTCGGCGAACAAAAGCGCTACGTCGGCCTGAAGTTTAGCGTGTTTGCGTTTAACACCGCCGTTCTGATCGGCTCAACCGCTGCGCTGCTTGGAATGCTCCACTGGCTGTTGCGCCGGCAACTGGAGGTGCGACGCGCCTGACGAGTCGTTTATGAAAAGGCAAAATCGCAACGGTAGCAAAACGCCCACACGATTGATCGTAGCCGACAGCGAACGCGATGCCGACATGCTCTATGCGACGCGGATGTTCGTGGGCGATCCGTTCATCTTTCTCGAGCAGAACGGCAAGCGCACGATCGTGCTAAGCGATCTTGAAATCGACCGTGGTCGCAGGCAGGCACAGGTTGATGAAATTCTGCCGCTGAGTGAGTTGGAGCGGGAGATTCAAGGCAGCAGCAAGAAGACGCCGCCATTCGCGAAAGTCGTCTCTCATTTTTTGCGAAAACGCGGTGTGCGCTCGGCGCGCGTGCCGACCACTTTCCCGCTCGGCCTAGCTGAAGAATTAGCCTCCAACAAGTTGCGACTACAGACCTCTCAGGATCTTTTCTGGCCGGAGCGGGAATCGAAGACGAAAGAGGAGCTCAAGCTGATTCGTCGAGCCCTCTCGATCACGGAGAAGGGCATGGCGCGCGCAATGGAGGTGCTTGCCGCATCAAGTGCAAGGCGCACAAAGAAACTGGAGTGGTCCGGCCGGACACTCACTTCCGAGATCCTTCGCGCCGAAATCGATTCAGCCATTCTGCGCGCGGGCGGTTTGCCAGCGAACACGATCGTGGCAGGCGGCGATCAAGCATGTGACCCGCACGAACGGGGCTCCGGTCCTTTGCTTCGGGACTCGTTGATCATTTTAGACATTTTTCCTCGCGATGCGACGAGCGGCTACTTCGGTGATATGACGCGGACGGTCGTGCGCGGTCACGGGAGCGACGAGCAACGGCGGCTGTGGGAAGCAGTCCGAGAAGGGCAGGAGACGGCGCTCAAGAAGATGAAGCCCGGAGTCGATGGACAGAAGTTGCACAACGAAATCAAGCAGTTGTTCGCCGAACGCGGGTTCCCGACGGAAATGCGCGATGGGCGTCAGGTCGGCTTCTTCCACGGCACGGGGCACGCGCTTGGCCTTGAGATCCACGAGTTCCCTCGCTTTCAAAAGACCGTCTTCAAGGCTGGACAGGTGCTCACCGTGGAACCGGGACTCTATTATCCCGGCCTCGGCGGGGTGCGAATCGAAGATGTCGCGGCGCTCACTGACACCGGGATCCGCCTGCTCTCGCGGTTTGAAAAGCGCCTCGAAATTTAAATCGCAGCTCTCTTAAGAGTGGCGTCAACACGGCCGAACCTCGCTATTCGGCAATCGTGAGTAGCTGCTGGATGTTTATGAACAAACGCGACCTTGCGCGGTCTAAAATCGCGAGTTCTGAATAATAAGCTATGTATCCATCATACGGTTTTGGTTTCGGGAGTAACTGGTTGCTGCTTGTTGGACTGCCGTTGATCATCGGCCTCTGGGCACAGTTCCGCGTCTCGAGCGCTTTCAAGAAATGGGGAGCCGTTCGCGCCACGTCGAACGTCACCGGCGCGGAAGCAGCGCGAGAGATTTTAACAGCCGCACAGATCCACGATGTCGATGTGGTTGAGACGAACGACTATCTCGGCGATCATTACGATCCGACAAGCAAGCGGCTCTGCCTTTCGTCGAAGGTGTACAACGAGCCTTCCGTCGCCTCGCTCGGCATCGCCGCGCATGAGAGCGGCCACGCGATCCAGCATGCGAAGGCATACGCGCCGTTGAAGTGGCGGATGGCGATCGTCCCGGTTACATCCATCGCGTCGCGTATGCTGCCGTTCGTGATCTTCGGTGGGTTTATCTTCCACATGACGGGGCTGATCACGCTCGGCATTTACTGCTACATGATCCTGCTGGCGTTTCAGTTGATCACGCTGCCTGTGGAATTCGACGCGTCACGCCGCGCCAAGATCATTCTCCAGCAGATGGGTATGGTCCAACCGGGCGCCGAAGTTGCCGGAGTGAACCGCGTTTTGAACGCGGCCGCGCTCACGTACGTGGCGGCGTTCGTGGCCACGCTTGGCAACCTCCTTTACTTGATGTCCGTCCGGAACCGGGACTGATCCGCTGGCAATTGTCCCAAAGGTGAATCCGGTTGTCGCACTGCCGTCTCCGCGGCGGTTTTCCGATTTGTTATCGTCGGGCCTGAAGCCTCGTGCTAAGGCTAAGAGCGACGCGATGGAGCAGCCGAGATCGGACGAAGACCAACAGCTCGTCGCCCGCACGCAAGAGGGCGATGTCGGCGCGTTCGATCAGCTGGTAGTCAAATACACGCCTCGCCTCTACGGACTCGTGTACAACATGACGTCGAACCACGAGGACACGAACGATCTGTTGCAGGACGTGTTCTCGAAGGCGTACAAATCGATCCGCGGTTTCCGCGGCAAATCATCGTTCTACACCTGGATTCACTCGATTGCAGTGAACATGACGCTCAATTTCCTGAAGAAACGCGGCCGCCGTTTCAACCTGAGCCTCGATGACGTGGACGCGAGCGTGCACAATGACAAAGAGTTTCTCGAACTGACGCAAACCAGCAGCCCCGTCCGGGAAGCGGACTTATCCGAGCTTCAGGTAAGATTGAACGAGGCCATGATGAAACTGTCTGATGAACACAGAGCTGTGGTCACGATGTTTCATATCCAGGGGATGCCGCACGCCGAAATCAGCAAAATTTTGCGAGTATCTGAAGGAACGGTACGTTCCCGGCTCTTCTACGCGAATCGCCAGCTGCAAAACTATCTGGACGAGTTCCGGAAAAATCCCGTCTCATAATTCAATAGCCGCATGGACAATCTCGACGACAACGACATCGCCACTCTCCTCCGCTTGAAACGGCACGAGCAGCCGCCTCCCGGTTATTTCGACAGTTTTCTCCACGAATTTCATCGGCGGCAGCGTGCCGAGTTGCTTCGTGAGCCCGTCTGGCGCATCGCGTTGCAACGCGCGCAGGATTACATGTTACGGTTGAACGTGCCTGCGCTCAGTTCGTATCCAGTCGCTGCGGCAGCGATTCTCGTTTGCGCTGCGGTGCTCTCGCTGAAGGTGTATCAATCGCCTGATGCGCCAGCTCTCGCGATGGTAGCAGTGCAACAGTCGGCGGCGATTGCGGTGTCGAGCCCTCCGAGGGCGGCGTGGAGCCTCTCATCCAGCCCGATTTCGGCGCGGGACATTGGCTCAATGCCGGTTCGGGCAAGCAGTGACAGCACCAAGACTCACCGGCTGGCGGCGCCTCCACGCTACGTGCTTGATAGCACTCCCGTGAGTTATGAGCCCGCGTCGTTCCGATTCTAAAGACGGCAGCCGCGGATCGCGCGGCCTGCTCGTTCACGTCACTGTGCTTCGGTTGAGTTGCGCGGCAGCCAGTATTGCGCTCGCATCTGTTCTGCCCGCGGAGCCTGAGGCTGCTGCGGAGATCAGTCGCGAAGTGAAGGAAGTCTTCACGCGCTCGGCGAAGGCTGTGGTCAAAATTCGCGCTACGGACGAGCACGGCAAGCTCTCCGGTACGGGCTTCTTCGTCGATCCTACGGGGACGATTTACACAGCGTACTCTGTCGGGGCAGACGCTGATAATTTCACAGTTGAGATGAATGGAAAAGAGGTGCCCGCACGACAGATGCTTGCAGATCGACGGAGCGGTCTTGCAATGTTGAAGGTCGACGACATGACGACGCCATCGCTTCCGATCGGCCGATCAGACAATCTGGAAGTTGCCGGGTCGGTATTGACCGTTGGCTTTCCGCTCGATCTCCCGCAGACACCCAGCTTCGGCATGATTGCCGGCTTCGACCGGAAGTTTCTCGGCCGCTATTTTTCGACGACGCACCTCCGGGTGAATCTGCCGACACAACGCGGCGAAGCCGGCGCACCGCTGCTGAATTTCAAAGGCGAAGTCGTAGGTGTTCTCGTGAGCAGTGTCGATAACGGTTCTGCGTGCTATGCGCTCCCTATCAATGCAGCCGAAAAGATCCACAGCGACTTCGTGCGGTTCGGCGAAGCCCGCCATGGCTGGATTGGCATCAACGTGGCGGAAGCGGCAACGCCTTCTGAAGGTTCGCGGGCAGAATTCACTGAAATTGTCCCAGGTACACCCGCGGCCGACAGCGGCGCAAAGCGGGGTGATATCCTGCTCCAGGTGGGGAAGATCCCGGTCCGTGAGCCGGAGGATGTGCTCGACGCGTCGTTTTTCATCACAGCGGGCGATCGCGTGCCGATCACCGTTCTGCGCGGGAACGAAAAACTGACCTTCGAAGTCGAAGCCGGATTCCATCCCGCGGCGCAGCGTCCGCTGATCATTGCGTCGCCTTTATCGCCGCAGGCGATGCCGCTGGGATTAGACCGAACGCCGTAGGACTATCCGAGCATTTCGCGGAACCGCGCTTCGTCGGCGACCCGAACTCCCAGTTTCCGCGCCTTCTCGAGTTTGCTCCCGGCGTCCTGACCAGCCAGGACGTAGCTCGTCTTCTTGCTCACGCTGCCGCTGACCTTACCGCCTCGAGAGATGATCGCCTCCGCGATTTCATCGCGCGGCTTGCTCAACGTTCCGGTAATCACCCAGGTCGATCCGACGAAAGGTGAGGTTTGATTTGAGAACGCGCGGGGCGAATCATCGATCATGCGAAGTCCCGCCGAGCGGAGTCGCTTCAACAGTTCGCGATTTGCTGGTTCCTGGAAGAAGGCATGAATGCTCCTGCCAACGACGTCGCCGACATCAGCAATCTGCTGCAACTCCTCTAACGAACTCTCCGTCAGTGCGTCCATTGATCCGAAGTGACGGGATAACGCCCGCGATGCGCTTACGCCGACGTGCAGAATCCCAAGCCCGAAGATCAAGCGCCAGAGTGGCTGCGTCTTACTCCGCTCGATCGCGTCGAGCAGGTTTTTGATGCTCTTCTCACCTACGCGCTCGAGCGTGACCAGCTTCTCCGCATCGAGGCTGTAGACGTCGCTCACGTGATGCAGCAAGCCATGGCTGACCAGTTGTCCAACCATCGCCTCGCCAAGACCTTCAATGTCCATGGCCCCGCGGGAAGCGAAATGCTCGAGGCGGCGGCGCAGTTGAGCAGGACATTGCGCGTTAACACAACGAACGGCGACCTGACCTGCATCTTTTTGGACAACGCTGCTGCATTCAGGGCAGTTCTTCGGCATCCGGAATTCCCGTTCGACGCCGGTGCGTAGATCAGTCCGCACGGCGACCACCGCCGGGATCACCTCACCAGCTTTCTCGAGCAGCACGACGTCGCCGATGCGGATATCCTTCCGGTGCACTTCCTCTTCGTTATGCAGCGTCGCCCGCGCTACCCTGCTTCCGCTGACGGTTACCGGCTCCAGTGCCGCTACGGGTGTCAGCACGCCTGTGCGTCCGACCTGAATGAGGATGTCGAGCAGCCGCGTCTCCACGCGTTCAGCTTCATATTTGTAAGCGATCGCCCAGCGCGGCGATTTGGCGGTAAACCCGAGCCGATCCCGCTGCGCGAAAAGATCCACTTTCACGACCGCTCCATCGGTTTGATACGCGAAGGCGTGCCGCACGCGATCCAGCTCGTGAATAGCGTGCAGCGTGTCTTCAACCGATTCCGCGACCCACCACTTTTCGGCGGCCGAAAATCCGAGCGTCTTGAACCAGCGAAACAGCTTCGAATGCTGCTCCAGTTCAGCGCCTTTAATCGCGCCGGTTCCGTAGACAACGACGCCCAGCGGGCGCTGGGCGGTGATCGCCGAATCGAGCTGCTTCAGCGAGCCGGCTGCCGCGTTCCGCGGATTCATGAAAACGGGAAGACCTGCTTCTTCACGCGCGGCATTAAGTTTTGTGAACCCGGCTTTGTCCATGAACACTTCGCCGCGCACTTCGAGGAGCTTCGGCGCGGTGCCTTTTAGCTGCGCCGGCACGGAGCGGATCGTGCGGATGTTCCGCGTGATGTTGTCGCCCGTCGTCCCATCACCGCGCGTCGCGGCGTAGCGCAGTTTGCCATTCTCGTAGAGCAACGAAACAGCGACGCCGTCGACCTTCGGCTCGATCACAACGGGGATCTTCTCGTTTGGTAAGAGTCGCTCAAGCCGGCGATAGAATTCGACCACCTCTTGCTCCGAATATGTGTTGTCGAGGCTCAGCATCGGGGCGCGATGCGTCACCTGCGAAAACGCCTTGAGCGGAGCGCCGCCGACTCGCTGTGTCGGAGAATCGGGCGAACTAAATCCAGGAAAGCGCTGCTCTAGATCGGCGAGCTCGCGGTAGAGCGCATCATATTCGCGGTCCTCGATTGTCGGTGTCGCATCTTCGTAGTAGCGGCGGTTGTGCTCCTCGATTTCGCCACGCAGCTGGCAAATCCGTTCTCGCGCGGCGGATTCAGGGTCGGACACCCGCCACGATACAGTTGGCATGCGCTGCAGCAACGATTTCGCGGCGGGATCCGGGGCGCTGCCAACAAGGCTCGCCTAATCAAAAATTCCGCTTAGGTAAGCGCATTCTGCGGGTGACGCACGATGCACAATCGAACCTCAACCAAAGGAAACTATGCTCTGGACTATCTTCGTTATTCTTCTTGTGCTGTGGCTGCTCGGGCTCGTCAGCTCGTACACGATGGGCGGATTCATTCACATCCTGCTCGTCATTGCCGTCGTCATCCTGATCATTAATTTGATCCAGGGCCGGCGCACCCTTTAGGCGCCTCGGTTTAGTCCCTCGATGAAACCCACCGGTCTCCTCGGGATAATCCTCATCGCGATCGGCATCATTGCCCTCGCCTACGGTGGCTATACGAGCTTCACCACGAAGGAAAACGTGGCGAAGCTCGGGCCGCTGGAGGTCAACAAGCAGGATGAGCATCGCGTGCCAATTGGTCCGATCCTCGGCGGTGTCTGCCTCGCGGGCGGCATCGTGTTGCTCGTGGCGGGAAACAAGCGGAGCTAAGCGGCTCCGTGATTTCTGCGGCGGGTTCTCTGCGGAGCCGGCAGTAGTTGCGCCGCCGCAAGCTTCGCGAATTTCTTCAACGACCGCTCCCCAGCGGCTTCAATCACTCGCGTCATGCGAGTGATTAGTCGCGCCGCCAGACGCGGGCTCGAGAAGGAGTTGCCGGAGTGGGTTTCCTCCGGTGCGATAACTCCCCAAATGCCGCAGCAATCACACGCTATCACGCAGACGCGGCGGAGCCGCCTCGTCGCCCCAGGATTTCTGCTCCTGGTGATGCTAGGCTCCACATTGGATCCAGCGGGCATTGTCCTGCTGTTCGCATAATTGGCGCACAATTCCTGCCCAAACCGAACGACGGACAGCCGCATCCGCTGACACAACTCGGCAGTAATCGGCGTGGGAGTAATGGCCGTCCTGCTGAGCTTCAAATGGATGTAGGATTTTTCCGCCGCGTCCGAGCCGCGACTGGGCGCGACGCCAAACGCTGCCGCGACGCTTCTGGTCGGCACAACTCTACGTTGGCGCCGCGAGGTGCAGTTCAACTACGTGGCCGCGCTTCTGCCTGTGATGGTCGGGATCACTTGGGTGCTGATGAGAAGCCTTCAGACTTCACCAGCGTACTCCCCTCCGGTAAGATCATCAGTGCGTTGTTGTTCGACGGCTACACGCTCGCGCTCGGCGTCTTTCTCTCATTCGCGGGCTGAAAGCCTACAGGATCGGCGAGGCGAATCTCGGATTGCTCATGTCTCAGCACTCTCTCTCCTCTGAAAGGATTTCTAAAACGCCGTTTCGCTTAGCTGCCGGCTTTTAGCACCGCGAAGGTCTTGCTCCCTTTGCGATCAAGGTAGAGCAGGATGCCTTTCCGTGGGTCAGCCTTCGTTAGGGCGTCGCGGAATGACTGAACGTTCGTCACCGGCTTGCCGTCCACTTCCGTAATCACATCCTCGCGCTCGATCCCCTGGGCGGATGCGAGACTGTTGTCAGACACGTCCGTGACTATGACGCCGTGCTGCACGTCCAGGTTCAGCCGCTCAGCGACTTCTTTTGTCAAATCCTGCACCTGCACACCGAACTTGCCCATGTCCTCCTCTTTTGGTGCGCTGGACGGCGGAACATTGGAAGCGCGAGCGGTCCCGCCTGGGAGTTCGCCCGCGGTAACAGGTATTTTCAAAGTTTGACCTTTGCGCCAAACCGTCAGCTCTACTGGCTGCCCGATCTTCTTTTTTAACACTTCACGCTGAAGCTGCGTATCGGTGCTCACCGGGGTGTTGTCGACGTGCGTAATCACATCGAACGGCCGCAAATCGCTCTTGTACGCGGGCGCGTCGGCTTCAATCGTCCGAACCACCACGCCTTTATCCAAGCCTTTGAAGAGATCGCGAATCGACTGATCCTCCCCGAGCGTCTCGATGCGAATTCCGAGCCACGGCCGCACGATCTTGGTCCCGGCGATCAACTGCTGTCCGATCTCATTCGCGAGGTTGATCGGAATCGCGAATCCAAGCCCGCGGTTTAGGCCATTGATTAGCGTGTTCATGCCGACAACTTTGCCGTCGATGTCACACAGGGGGCCGCCGCTATTCCCAGGGTTGATCGACGCGTCGGTCTGGAGGTAATCGGAGATTGAGTAGCCTCCTGTCGAAATCAATTTACTGCGCCCCTTCCCGCTGATCACCCCATAGGTGAACGTGTAGTCGAGCCGAAACGGTGCGCCAATTGCGAAGGCGAACTGTCCCACGCGCACCGCCTCACTGTCGCCGAGATGGACTACCGGCAAATCTTTCGCGTCGATCTTGATCACTGCCACATCGGTCTTCTCGTCTGTGCCGATAAGCTTTGCCTGAAATTCGCGACCGTCTTTCAGCTTCACATCGATCCGGTCCGCACCCTCGAGCACGTGATGGTTGGTGAAGATGAATCCGTCCGCGCGCACGATGAAACCCGAGCCTTCGCTCTGCACGGGCTGCGGGTCGCGAGACCGATTGCGCGATGAATTGTCGTCAGGCGGCTGGTTCGGAAAGAATAGATCGTCCAGCGACGGGTTATCGCCGGCGTCATTCTTCTTCGATACTTCGATGATGACTACGCTGGGCGCCACCACTTCGAACACCTTGGTGAACGCACTATTGAGTTGATGCACAACATCCTTGCCGGCTGCGGCGGATTCAGGTGGGACGCTTGGCGTTGGTCCGGTCTCGGACTGACTGAGTGGCTCGCCGGCATGAATGCTCCCGGAAATTACCAGGGTGAGGAGAAATCGGATCGCGTGACGCATGGTTGCGGATTTGGACACAGCCGCACGGTAGCTGTTCAAATGAAACCAGCGCGACCCTGCTGCGCGTAAATGTAAGCGCAGATTGCACTCCGGTGCGTTAATTGACACAATACTTAACGACGTTAACATTTTCTTCTACAAGCAAAATGGTTACACTTGCCGCGGGCAAATCGGATGGGAAAGAGTTCGTCTCACACGCACCTGGACACTGGGCGGACGTGCCACCGGAGCTGTGGAACGACTGGAAATGGCAGCTCAAAAATCGAGTCACGACGCTGGCGCAACTCGAGCAGCTCCTGACGCTTTCGGACGACGAGCGGAATGGCGTCATTCTCTCCGGGACGAAGCTCGCCCTCGCCGTCACGCCTCACTTCTTTAATCTTATCGAGCAGGACAATCCCGACTGCCCGATCCGCCGTCAGGTGATCCCACGAATCGAGGAATCGTGGACATCGCCGTACGACATGGCCGATCCGTGCGGCGAAGATTCGCACATGCCAGTTCCGGGGCTTGTTCATCGGTATCCGGATCGTGTGCTGTTTTTAGTAACCGATCGTTGCGCAAGCTACTGCCGCTACTGCACGCGCAGCCGCGTCGTCAGTGGAGTGGGCGAACAGGAGCTTCACACGGAGTTCGACGCCGCGTTCAAGTATCTTGAAGAACACACTGAAATCCGCGACGTGCTGCTAAGCGGTGGGGACGCCTTGCTCTTCAGCGACAATAAGCTCGAAGGCATCCTAAAGCGTCTCCGCGCGATCCCGCACATCGAGTTTCTGCGCATCGGGACGCGGGTGCCGATTTTCCTGCCGCAACGCATCACGCCCGAGCTTTGCCGGATGCTGCAGAAGTTCCACCCGCTCTGGATGAGTGTGCACGTGAATCACCCGCGGGAGCTCACCACGGAAGTGAAAGAAGCACTGGAGCGCCTCGCGAATCACGGCATCCCGCTCGGCAATCAGAGCGTCCTGCTCGCCGGCGTAAATGACAATCTGGAGACGATGCGCACGCTTGTTCACAAGCTCCTGATGTGTCGCGTGCGGCCGTATTACATCTACCAGTGCGACTTGATCGACGGCTCATCTCACCTCCGCAGCTCCGTCGCGAAAGGCATCGAGATCATCGAAGGCTTGCGCGGTCACACCACCGGCTACGGCGTCCCGCAGTTTGTGATCGACGCTCCCGGCGGAGGCGGCAAAGTGCCGATCAATCCGGGTTACGTTCTGTATCACGACAACGAGAAGATCGTGATCCGGAACTACGAA
>JACDHZ010000006.1:7348-12138 GCA_013820755.1 Chthoniobacterales bacterium | reverse complement strand
ATTTTCGAGTATCCCGAAACGGGCGGCGATCAGACCGTTCAATTCGCGCCGGCACGCGAGTATCACGACGAGTATCTCTACTCGTAGAGGTGGGCCGCGAGCCTGGCCAGTATCGCAGGCCGTAAATTGTGCTGGCTAGCGGCATGACGCCGTAACATGATGGGTTAGCTATCCGGTCGCGGACCGGTTGCGGCGTTCTAATGGAATCGACAGGAGCGCGCTCGCCTACAACACCGCCGCACGACGGGTTGTTGATCGCGCCCCGTTTGTACCGGGCCTGCCGGAGGCTGGGAGCGCTCCTGCTGGGAACCGTGCTGCTCATCGCGGGCAGCAACTTGCTCGCGTGGCTCACGGGACTGGCTGCGTCGCCGTACCTGCGGCTCATGCGCGTCAACACGGCGCTCGCTCTGACGCTCGGCGCGATTTCACTCTGGCTATGGCGTAAAGAACAGGCATCCGCCTTGCGGCAGCGAATCGCGAGCATCCTCGGGTTCGTTGTTACCGTCATCGGCGGCATGACGGCGCTGCAATATTTCACGGGCTGTTGCCGCTGTTGTTTACGCCCTTTGAACAGGGCGGCCGTGTGAACGATCACCGCTATGGCGGTCTCGGGCTTGGTCTGGCGATCTCAAAGACAATCGTCGAGCTGCACGGCGGCAAGATAGAGGCTTCCAGCGAGGGCATCAACCAGGGAGCGACTTTCCGTGTGTCCTTCGGACCGCTTATTCCCGCACCGCAACCTGTCACTGCCGCTCCCACAGTGCGTAGGAACCGTGACAGCGCGGTAGCTCCGTTGCGCCTCCTGCTTGTCGAGGACCATCTTCCCACGCGCTCAGTGATGGAGCGACTTCTGAAGCGCCGCGGTCACAGCGTTACGACAGCAGAGAACGTCGCGAGCGCGCTCGCGGCTGCGGAAGACAACGGCGGAAAATTCGACGCCGTGATTTGTGACCTCGGGCTGCCGGACGGCTCCGGTCACGATCTGATGGCGCAACTGCGCGATGAGTATGGACTTCGCGGTATCGCCGTGTCCGGCTACGGAATGGAGGAGGATGTGCGACGCTCAACCGACTCCGGCTTCTCCGCCCACCTGACGAAGCCGATCGAGTTTAAGGAGTTACGCGACGCGCTCGCGCTCGTCTTGCCAGCAGTTCGGAGGCAGCAGCGGCGCCGATGTCTTCGTGAACCACTCTTTACCCTTCGCGGTCGCGCTCTCCGCCGCGGAGGCGCGTGCACTCCGGCGGCCGGATCAGGTTTTCGTAGTGCTCATGGAAAACCATTCGTTGGACAGATCATCTGGTCGCCGCGCCCGCCGAACATCAACCGCCGACATGGTGACGTTGCGGTGCGACGAGGTTTCTGTTCCACCTGTGGCTCTCCGATCTTTTGGGACTCGGTGCAAAAGGACTGGATCGGCATCGCCATGGGCGCATTTGATCTACCCACGGACACCAAACTCGGAATACATGTTTCGTCGCTGAAAAGGGCGATTACTACGACATTGCAGACGGGTTGCCGCAACATCAGTGGACTCCTTCAAGGAGCCCGGGTTTGTAGCCGTCAATTCACCAACAGCAATAGCCACTGCGGTTTAGAATGCCGCACTCCGTGGACGGACAGGATCGTGACAGACGCTCCAGCGACTTTCCTTGCCGGAGGCGGGTGATTTTTGGTCTCATTCCGGTGTGCGACTTCACCTCGCAACTGTGATTCTCGTGGCGACGCAGATTTTTGGGTTAGGCGCTGCCCCGGAGGTCATCAATGTAGCCGACGCTCTGCGCAAAGATCTACTCCTGGTCACGATTCGTCCGACTTATCCTGACGCTCGTGAATTTCGGCCGATTCCAGGGAGCATCTACGCGTCGCACCCAGTTATGGGAAAGGGCGTGTTCGATCTGAGTTTTGACTTCGAAACCGGACGCCTGCGTGGAATCAACATCCTCAAAACCACGGGGAACTCGCGGCTCGATGGGCGCGCGATCGCAGCCTTGAAGATGTGGAAAGCAAAGCCTCGCTCGGTCCACACGTTGCACGTTCCAGTCGATTTTCGCGGATGGAATTAGTGCCGCGAGATGGCGTTTGCTGACTGTTAGTTACGCGTCATCCAAACGGTGATGTCATCGACAACGCTGCCGAAGATGGTGTCATGCGGGGCGCCTTCGATCGGAAAGAACTCGGCGATGGCTGGAGCGCTTTCGGCGAGCTCTCGGCCCATGCGAACCGGGATCAGGGTGTCGGCTGTGCCGTGGAAGATGCCGACGCGCGGTGGTGGTGTTCGTTTGGCGAGCTCGGCGAGGCGGGAGGGGTTGTCGTAGTTCTCGCGCAGCAGATACGAGATTGGCCTGCCGAAGAGTGTGGCCGCCTCTTCGCGCATGGTAGTGAAGGGCGCGATCAGGACTGCGCGTTCGATCGGATGACCGGCTGCGAATTCAAGCGCCGCGGCACTGCCGAGCGATAGGCCGAGAACCGAGAGTCGCGACGACAGATCGGCCTCAGTGATGTTCAGGCGTTCACCGATTAGTTGCACCGCCCGGTCGGCCAAGGCACGCGTGCGACTGATCGAGGCGCGCCCTTCGCTGCGACCGTAGCCGGGATAATCCACGAGCAGGAACGCGTCGGCGTCCCCGGGATAACTCTCTGCAAGATCAAGCCAGTCGAGAGCAACCGAGGCGTTCCCCGAGAAGGCAACCCAAACGCGGCGCGGGACGGCTGCCCCCGAACGCGGTGGCAAATAGAAAGCGAGCTGTTTACCCGCGTCCGTGGTGTACTCGAGCCGCGAGGTGCCTGGCGGCAGCATGCTCTCAAAGCCGTCGGCGTAGCGACGCGGGTGATAAATGAGCGAGTCCTGCGCGAAGAGCACCATCGCCGCGAACGCTGCAATCAGGAGCACAATGACGAACAGCATCCGGACTAAAACGCGGTAAAGGCGCGGCAGAGCGGTTGTCATTTTGTACAAGTAAAAGCGTCCGCAGGTGAAGAGGCGTGGTGCGTACCAGCCCACGGCGTCTTCTCACGTACGCACTTTCGCGACTAAAGTTCATCGTGCCCGGCAATTTTCTTTTGCCAAGGCGAATGCGACTTATAGAGTGGGCGCTTTGTGGCTGAGTGCGTTCAATTTTCACCTCTTCGAACTCGGGACGGCGCACATCCTAATTCCCGCGTTATCCCGTCCGTAGGGTGGCGGCTGCGACTTTGGCCGACAGCGGTTCGCTAGTTCTTCTATGGCGAACTTCTTCCCACGCTGGTCGAATTGGCTGCCGCTCAAGCTCGCGATCTGCGGCCTCGTTCTCGTCAGCGGATTGACTGCTGCCACGTGGTACTATGTGACGCCGAAATACACGAGAGTCGGTTACGAGCCGATCCAGCCGGTGCCGTTTCCGCACGATCTGCACGTCTCGCAGCTGGGGATGGATTGCCGTTACTGCCACAGCTTCGTCGACGTGGCAGCGCACTCTAATCTGCCGAACACGCAGACATGCATGGCCTGCCACCAGCAGGTGCAAAAGGAGAACCCGAAGCTGGAGCCGATCCGGGCAAGCTGGAAGACGGGTCAACCAGTGGAGTGGGTGCAGATTCATCGCACACCAGATTACGTTTTTTATAACCACGCTGCGCACGTGAACCGCGGCATCAGCTGCGCGAATTGCCACGGGCAGGTGAATCACATGCCAGTGGTTTATCACGCAAAGCCACACAGCATGGCTTGGTGCCTGGAGTGCCATCGCAACCCCGAGAAGTTCCTGCGCCCTGAGGATCAGATTACGAATCTCGACTGGAAGCCGGACGACGTGAAACCCGCCGACTTCGTCGCGAAATACGGGCAGCCGCGGGAAGCAAAAGACGATTGGGCGCAGAAGCATAAGCTAACCCAGGTGGAGATCGGCCAGACTCTGAAGGAGCGATGGAATATCCAGCCGCCGCTAAATTGCCAGGGGTGCCACCGATGAAGCGCGTCTTCGAACATCCACCGGAGGCGACAACCGGAAAGCGCTACTGGCGCAGCGTGGGTGAGCTTGGTGACACACCCGAGTTTCAGGATTGGCTCGCGCGCGAGTTCCCGTCGGGCGCGGACCAGATGCAGGGGGATGAATGGTCGCGCCGCAGCTTCTTGAAATTAATGGGCGCTTCGATGGCGCTCGCGGGTGTCGGCGGGCTCAGCAGTTGCCGTCGTCCTGAGGCGCATCTGCTGCCGTTCTCGAAAAGCGTGGAGTGGGCGATTCCCGGAAAGGCCCTGTATTACGCCACCGCGATGCCGCGTCGCACTGGCGCACTTCCGCTGGTGGTGGCGACCGTCGACGGACGCCCGATCAAGATCGAAGGCAATCCGCTGCATCCGGCTAGCGGCGGTGCAACGGATGCGTTCGCGCAAGCTTCTATCCTGGATCTTTACGATCCGGCACGTTCGCAGCATTTCGTGCAGAACGGCAAGACGAGCACGCGCGAGAAGTTCGAGAAATTTCTCGGCGAACTTCGGCCGCAACTCGCTGCCGATGGGGGCGCGGGGCTTGCGTTCCTGGTGGAGGAAACGCATTCACCCACTCGCGAAAGAATACGCGGGGAATTGGAGAAGATGTTCCCGAAGATGCGCTGGTGCTCATACGAGCCGGCGCTGAGCGAGGCGCAGAACTTCGGCACACAAATCAGCTTCGGCGATAATTCGCGGCTCGTGCCGCGGTTCGATCGCGCGGACGTAGTTGTTGCGCTGGACAGCGACTTCCTCGATTGCGGCGAAGGCGATATCGCTTCTTCGCGTGCGTTCACCTCTCGGCGCCGCATCACAAGCGCGAAGG
>JACDHZ010000006.1:0-7338 GCA_013820755.1 Chthoniobacterales bacterium | reverse complement strand
ATGAACCGGCTATACGTGGTCGAGAATCGCTACTCGCTCACAGGCGCGATGGCGGATCATCGGTTACGCATACCGGCGAGCCAGATTCCTGCCTTCGCACATGCGCTCGCCGGCAAGATCGCCGTCGCAACACAGGACGCCGGCCTCGGCTCAGTGATTGCTACGCTCGCTCCGGCCGCAGGTTCGATGCAGTTCGATGATCGCTGGCTGACGGAATGTGCTGCTGATCTGATGTCAAAGCCCGGTGCGAGCCTGGTTATCGCCGGGCCGATGCAGCCGGTGGTCGTGCAGTTGCTCGCCTATGGCATCAACGCGGCACTCAAGAATGTAGGCACCACGCTGCTGATCCGCGATTTCCCCCGGAATCCGAAGACGAACAGCCTTCTGCAGCTCGCCGCAGAGATTAATGCGGACCGGGTGAAGCAGTTATTCATCTTTGGCGGCGACCCGGTTTACAACGCGCCCCGCAGCTTACAGGAAGACCGCGACACGAGGAAGACGCAGCACTGGGAGGATCTTCAGAAAAAGGTCCCGCAGGTGGTGCGACTCGGGTATTTCGAAGACGGCACTTCGGCGGCAAGTCACTGGCATGTGCCCGCAGCCCATTATCTCGAATCGTGGGGTGACGCGCTGACCTCGGAGGGTGCATACCTCACTATTCAGCCGATGATTCTCCCGCTGTTCAGAGGTGTGTCGGAAATCGAGCTGATGCATGGCCTCCTCGGCGGACCGAAGCTCGAAGGGCCGGAGCTCGTGCAGGAAACTTTCCGGATGACGGCGCCGCCGGGCGAGTTCAACGCGGCATGGTCACAGCTGCTGCGCGATGGGTTTGCGGGACACATCATGCCCGCGGACAAGCCGCCGACGTTTAACGGGAACGCCGCCGGAGGCGTGGCGCATACACTTTGGGCTCCGGCGCCCATGCCGACTCCCGATTCGCCGGAAATCGTGCTCGTCCGGAGTTACTCCGTGGATGACGGCCGTTACATCAATAACGGCTGGCTGCAGGAGTTGCCCGATCCGGTCACGAAGCTCACATGGGATAATGCGGCTCTCATGAGTCCTGCGCTGGCTCGGCATCACAAGATCAACACGGGTGACTTGATCGAGATCACCGTCACGGAAACGACGCTCGATGCAGATCAGAAATCGGTGCAACGGCAGCTAGTCATACCGATAATGGTGGCGCCCGGTCATGCCGACTGCTCCATCACCATCCCGCTCGGATACGGGCGCAGCGTGGCGGGTGGAAAGCCGCTGACGTATTCGGGTGGCGGCAATCCCGCCGATAATTCTCCCGGCGGCGACACCATCGGCTTCAACGCCTACCTGCTGCGCACCAGCACGAATCCGCATTTCATCACAGCTGACGCGAAAACAGTGACGGGGGTGAAGATCGCGAAAATGCCCGGGAAGCATCTGCTTGCCACGACCCAGGAGCACTGGAGCATTGAAGGCCGTGGCCTCGTGCGCGAAGCGACGATCGAGCGTTATCGCGAAGACAATGAGTTTGTGAAGAAGATCGCCGGCGACGAGGAGTTGCCGCCCAAGCTTCCGACGCTGTATACCCATCCGAAGCTCGATGCTCCACAGCAATGGGGCATGGCCGTCGACCTGAACGTCTGCACCGGCTGCAGCGCGTGCGTGATTGCCTGCCAGGCCGAGAACAATGTGCCAATCGTCGGTAAGCTGCAGGTCAGCCACGGCCGCTCGATGCATTGGCTGCGGATCGATCGCTATTTCGCGGACGCGAAAGGATTCAATCAGGATCGTGGTCAGACTCCCGACGATCCCGAGATGGTGCACGAGCCGATGATGTGTCAGCACTGCGAGAACGCGCCGTGCGAAACTGTCTGCCCTGTCAACGCGACCGTGCACAGCGAAGACGGACTCAACGTCATGGCCTACAACCGCTGCATCGGCACGCGCTATTGCGCGAATAACTGCCCCTTCAAGGTGCGCCGCTTCAATTTCTTCGATTACAACCAGCGGCCGGTCGGCAAAAAGAAGATCGTAAGCTCTCTGGGTGTATATCAGGAATATCTCGGGCCGCTCACGAAGAAGGGGGCGCCGGACACAATCAAGCTCCGGAACAATCCGAATGTCACCGTGCGTATGCGCGGTGTGATGGAGAAATGCACGTATTGCGTGCAACGCATCGAGGAGGCTAAGATCGCTGCGAAGGTGAACGCCGGGCCGTCCGACAACACGCGGATCCCCCGCGATTCATTCACGAGCGCTTGCGCACAGGCATGCCCGACAGATGCCATTGTTTTCGGTGACATCGCGGATCCGGAAAGCCGCGTCTCCAAGATGAAGGCGCAGGATCGCAATTACCGGCTGCTCGAATACCTGAATGTGAAAACGCGCACGAGCTACCTCGCGCGGATTCGCAATCCGAACCCGAAGATGCCCGATTCGCACGAGATCGGCGTCGCCAGCCCTGCAACGCACGAGCACGTTGACGCGAGCGAAGGCAAACACAATTTCGAAGAGCACGACCGCGGCACTCTGGATGAGAGCCAGCAGCCAACAGACGAGCAAAACGCGGACGCGAAACCAGTGCCGAAGGAGACGCCGTGAGTTATCTCGCGAACACTCCATCTGATTTGGGGAGCGCACGCGCTTTGCGTGCTGGTTTCGGCGCCCACCCCGCCGAAACGAACTTTGCTGCTGGCGTCTGAACTTATGTCGGCACCCAGTCATCGAGTGAGCCTCCGGAAAGTCCGCAAAGGCGAGGCGCCTTTGCCAGCACGCGCGTCGCGTGCGCTGCCCTGACATGAACGGCACGACCACAGTTCCAGATTTGATCGAGGCGGAAGCTTCACCTTCCGTGGAGCAGAGGCTGAAGCGCGTGCCTCTCGTCCTGAACAAGCGCAACTTCAACTGGATCACCGAACGCATCGCCGGGGTGAACGAAGGACCTGCACCGCGCTGGTGGTGGGTATCGTTCGCGATCAGCGCGATGGTTGCTGGCATCGGGATGTTCTGCCTCGGGTATCAAATCTCGACCGGTGTCGGCACGTGGGGATTGAATCATCCGGTCGGCTGGGCATGGGACATCACCAACTTCGTGTTCTGGATCGGTATCGGTCACGCGGGAACGCTGATCTCTGCAATCTTGTTCCTGCTTCGGCAGAAGTGGCGCACCTCGATCAATCGCTCCGCCGAAGCGATGACGCTCTTCGCGGTGATTTGCGCCGCGATTTTCCCGGGTGTGCACGTTGGCCGCGTCTGGATGGCATGGTTCATGGCGCCGTTACCGAACAACTATGGTATCTGGCCTAACTTCCGCAGCCCGTTGCTCTGGGACGTCTTCGCGGTGTCGACTTACTTCTCCGTCTCGGTGTTGTTCTGGTACACCGGGTTGATTCCTGATCTTGCGACACTCCGGGATCGCGCGACCAACAAGATCAAGAAGCTGCTCTACGGAATCTTCGCCGTTGGCTGGCGCGGGTCGAACCGTAACTGGCGGCATTACGAAATGGCGTACCTGCTGCTCGCCGGTCTCTCGACACCGCTCGTTCTTTCCGTGCACAGCGTCGTGTCATTCGACTTCGCGACGTCAGTGATTCCGACGTGGCATACAACAATCTTCCCGCCGTACTTCGTTGCCGGCGCGATCTTCGGCGGTTTCGCCATGGTGCTGACGCTGCTGGTTCCAGCGCGCGCGATTTACAAGCTGCACGACGTCATCACGCCGCAGCATGTCGACAAGATGGCGAAGATCATTTTGCTGACGGGTTCCATCGTCAGTTACGCGTACGCGATGGAGTTCTTCGTCGCGTGGTATAGCGGCAACCAGTACGAGAAATACGCCTTCTACAACCGCATCCTTGGTCCTTACTGGTGGTATTGGTGGGTCGGCATGCTCTTCTGCAATTTCCTGACGCCGCAGCTCTTCTGGTTCAAGCGCTTCCGGTTCAACATCTACGTCGTTTACTTCGTCTGCATGTGCGTGAACGCGGGAATGTGGTTCGAGCGATTCATCATCATCGTCGGTGGTCTGCACCGCGACTTCCTGCCGAGCTCGTGGGGAATGTTCTACCCGACCTGGGTGGATATTTGGACGTTCGTCGGGACCTTTGGCATTTTCCTGTCGCTCTTCCTGCTGTTCATCCGGTTCCTGCCGATGATCGCGATGTCGGAAGTGAAGATCGTGCTGCCTGAAGCTGATCCGCATCACACGACGCCGGAAGGGCATCACACTGTGCAAGCCGGAGGAATGGAGCGCACGTGAGGACGCCGTCGGGAAACAAAGTTTACGGAATGGCCGCGGAATACGCGTCAGCGGCGGCACTGTACGAAGCAGCGAAAAAGGTGCGCGATGCCGGATTCAAACGTTGGGATGTGCATTCGCCGTTCCCGATCCACGGAATGGATGACGCGATGGGACTCGGCAAGTCATGGCTGAGCGCGCCGGTTCTGATCGGCGGCATCACCGGGTTGCTCACGGCGGCGACGCTGACGTTCGGCCCGTCCTGGTTCATTTATCCGTTGGTCGTGCATGGCAAGCCGTACAACTGGAAAACCGTGCCGGCGTTTTTTCCGATCATGTTTGAGCTGACGGTGCTCTTCTCCGCGTTCACCTGCTTTTTTGCGATGCTGATCATGAATGGGCTGCCGCGTTGGTATCATCCAATCTTCAATTGGGACCGGTTCGCGCGCGCGACGAACGACGGTTTCTTCCTCGTCATCGAAGCGCGCGATCCGCGATTCACCGAAAAGGAAGCCCGCCAGCTGCTCGAATCGACCGGGGGCCAACATCTCACCGTGGTCCACGAAGACTGATATGTTGCGCGCGTTCTTCCTTATTTTTCTGCTTGTTGGGATCGCGATGGTCGCGTTCCTTGGCTTCCGCGGCCGTCACACGAGCGGCACGCCGATTGAGCTGTTCCCGGATATGGTTCGGCAGCCGAAGGTCCGGCCCCAGGCGCCGCTCCGTTTCTTCGCCGATGATCGCGGGTCGCGTGTCCCCGTCGCTGGCACCGTCCCGATCGGTTACGAGATGCCGACGGCTGACGTGGAGCCGAGCCCAGGAACACCAGCAGCGCCTAGCAACAATCCGCAGCCGCAGCGCATCGCCTTTAGCGCGTCGCCGGATTACCTCAACACGGGGAAGATGGGTCCAAACTGGGGCACAGGCATTCCGGTTGAAGTGACTCCGCAGTTCATGCTGCGCGGCGAACAGCGTTTCAACATCAACTGCGCCGTTTGCCATGGACCCACCGCGGCTGGCAACGGTATTGCGAAGCAGTACGGCCTCTCCACAGTGGTCAGCCTTCAAGACGAACGGATCCGCAATATGGCCGACGGCGAGATCTTTAACACGATTACGCACGGCAAGAACACCATGATGTCCTATGGGCCCAACGTAACGGTTCAGGATCGATGGGCGATTGTGGCGTATCTCCGCGCGCTGCAGCGCAGCCAGAATGCAACGATCAATGACGTGCCGCTCGATGCGCGTGGGGAACTGGAGAAACCATGAGCGAACGATCTCACGTGGTGCCCACGCCAGAAGGCGAGTATTTCGAAAGCGCGCGGTTCAGCGGCCTGTCCGTCATCCTCGGAATCGTGGCGATTTTTGGGCTGGCGCTCAGCCTCCTGGGTGCGGTGCTTTCGCCGGAACAATTTGCCTATTCGTGGCTGTTCGGCTTTGCGTTCTGGTTCACGCTCTGCGCGGGGGCGTTCTTTTGGATCATTGTTCATCACGCGGTGGATGCCGAGTGGTCGGTGATGGTGCGCCGTCAGTGGGAGAACATCGCGATGTTGCTGCCGTTGCTGGCGCTCTTCTTCATCCCTGTAATCCTGTTCCGGCAGTATCTGTACGAGTGGATGCTGATCCCGCGCGGCGGCGATCATTTGCTCGATGCAAAACGCGCATATCTTAACTTCCCCTTCTGGCTGATCCGGGCGCTGTTTTTCTTCGCCTATTTCGCCGTTGCGGCGTTCTTCTTCCGCCGGTTTTCGATGCGGCAGGATCGTGACGGGAATCCGGCATTCACGCTCACCATGCGCGGAATGGCATTCGTTTGTCTGCCGCTGTTCGCGCTGTCGCTTACCTTCGGCGCGTTCGATTGGCTCGCTAGCCTCAACTACAAGTGGTTCTCCACGATGTGGGGCGTCTACATCTTCGCCGGTGCGGCGGGCAGTTCGATGTCGCTGACGGTGCTCGTGATCGCTGGTCTGAAACGTGCCGGCTATCTGCAGGAAACCGTGACGATTGAACACTTCCACATCATGGGGAAGTGGATGCTGGCGTTCACCGTTTTCTGGGCATACATCGGCTTCAGCCAGTACATGCTGATCTGGTACGCGAACATCCCGGAGGAGACGGAATATTTCATTCTTCGCAACGTCGAGAGCTGGAACCTGCTGAGCCTGCTGCTCGTCATCGGGAGGTTCTTCATTCCCTTCGCGATCCTGCTCCTGCGCGCCACGAAGAAGAAGCCGGCGAAGCTGTGCATGGTCGCTGGCTGGGTCGTCTGCATGCAGATCCTCGACATGTATATCGTTGTGCTGCCGGAGCTGCACCGCGCTGGCGTGCACATGAGTGTGCTTGATCCGCTGCCATTGATCGGCATCGGCGCGACGCTTGCGTTTGTTTACCTCCGCGTCGCAGCGAAATCATCGCTCTTCCCCGTTCGCGATCCTCGGTTGATTGAATCTCTCCGCATTACCAATTAGCGATGTCTGACGATGAGCTCACATTCGAACAGCCCCGCTCCGTGTTCGGCACGTGGCTGGGGATCGTGTTCATATTCGGGTTTTTCGCCCTGCTCGTCTGGGCGGTAATGGGCGCGATGCCGCGCTCCGATGACTACGAGCAAAAGCGTGCCACGGCGCGCTCCGAAAAGTTGAAGACGGCGAGCGAGGAGTGGAACGGCGCTCTGCACGGCTACGGTTGGGTCGACAAGCAGAAAGGCGTTGTCCGGATGCCCGTGCAACGTGCGATGGAACTCACGATGGCGGAGCTCGCGCAGAAGAAACCAGCGCCTGCCGGTCCGCTGCCCCCCGAAGGCGACAAAGTGGGCGCTCAAGTCTCGGCGCCGGCGGGGGTATCACCTGCACCTGTGGCACCGGCCGGTCCCCAGCCGTCGGACAAGCCCCCCGCTACTGCAATCACGGGCAAAGACTCTGAAGCGGGTGGACAACCTGCTGCGGCGGCGAATCCCCCTGCGGCGCAGCCTGGAACTCAGCCGGGACCAAAAAACACTCCCGCCGCTGGGCCGCCACCGGGAACAAATCTCCCGCAGCCGAGCGCCGGCCGCCCAATGGCGACGCCCGTACAATCTGCTCCAGGTACACCGCTGCCAGTCCCGGGAGCAACGCCAT
>JACDHZ010000082.1 GCA_013820755.1 Chthoniobacterales bacterium | reverse complement strand
CCGCCCGGCATCGGCATCGTGCACCAGGTCAATCTCGAGTATCTCGCGAAAGGCGTGCTCAGCTCCGATCGCGACCGCGCGACTGTGTTCTATCCTGACACGCTCGTTGGGACCGACTCACACACGACGATGATCAATGGTCTAGGCGTTGTCGGCTGGGGCGTGGGCGGCATCGAAGCCGAGGCCGGAATGCTCGGTCAGCCTGTCTACTTTCTGACGCCCGAAGTAGTCGGCGTGCATATGAGCGGTGAACTGCGCGAAGGCGTCACCGCGACCGATCTCGCATTGCACATCACGCAAATGCTCCGCGCGCAGAAAGTCGTTGGAAAATTTGTGGAGTTTTACGGACAAGGCGCGGCGTCGCTGCCGGTGGCCGACCGCGCGACCATTGGCAACATGTCTCCCGAGTATGGCGCAACCATGGGTTTCTTCCCGATCGATGGCGAATCTGTGGCGTATTTACGCTCGACTGGCCGCACCGAAGAGCAATGCGCCGCGTTCGAGGCATACTTCCGCGCGCAAAAGATGTTCGGCATGCCACAGCGAGGCGACATCGATTACAGCGTCGATCTCGAGCTCGATCTCGCCGACGTCCAACCAAGCGTCGCCGGGCCAAAGCGTCCACAGGATCGAATCAACCTTCCGGAGCTGGGCGAAAAGTTCCGCTCGCTCTTTGCTGCTCCGGCAACAGCCGGGGGTTACGGAAAAGATGTGGAGCTGTTAGGCAAGCGTTTCCCGCTTGAACTGAACGGCCGCGCGCACCCGACGGATGGCGAGCTGGAGCCGGCCAGCGTCGCTGGCGCAACCGACACCGCCGAAGCGATGGTCGCCGATGGAGGCAAGAAACTCGGCGAGACCCTCGGCCAAAGTGAGATGATCACGAACCGGCCCACGGCCACGCCAGCCGAGATGCTCGCAGCGACGAAGCAAAAGGAATTCAAAGGAGGACACGCCGAGATTGGCCATGGCAGTGTGTTAATCGCGGCGATCACCAGTTGCACAAATACAAGCAACCCGAGCGTGATGCTCGCCTCCGGATTGCTTGCGAAGAAAGCCGTCGAACGTGGACTGCGTGTGGATCCCGCGGTGAAGACGTCGCTGGCGCCTGGCTCACGTGTTGTTACGGATTACCTCAACAAAACCGGCCTGCAGACTTATCTCGATAGCCTCGGGTTCAACACGGTCGGTTACGGCTGCACGACCTGTATCGGCAACTCTGGACCGCTCGATCCGAAGATCGAAAAAACGATCAACGAAAATGATCTGATCGCGGCGTCCGTTCTCTCTGGAAATCGTAACTTCGAAGCGCGCGTCCATCAGAATATCAAAGCAAACTTCCTGATGTCGCCGCCGCTCGTCGTGGCGTTCGCTCTCGCTGGACGCATCGATATCGATCTGTCGAAGGATGCGATCGGGAAAGATCGGCACGGAAAGGACGTTTACCTGCGCGATCTGTGGCCGTCATTGCAGGAAATCCGCGACACGCTGCGGAGCGCGCTGACTCCGGAAGTGTTCCGGCGGCTGTATCGCGACTTCAGCGCACAGAATCCGAAGTGGAATGAAATTCCATCGAGTGCCGGCGAGATCTACGAGTGGGACGAGAACAGTGACTACATCCACGAGCCGCCGTTTTTCAAAGACTTCGGAATGGAAGCGGGACAGATCGAAGACATTCGTGACGCGCGCGCGCTAGGCGTCTTTGGCGACTCCGTTACGACCGATCACATCTCGCCGGCAGGCGCGATCAAGGCTACGTCGCCGGCCGGGCAATATCTGAACTCGCGCTGTATCGAGGCTGTGGACTTCAACAGCTACGGCAGCCGCCGCGGGAACGATCTCGTAATGACGCGCGGGACGTTCGCGAATGTTCGCATTAAGAACCTGATGGTGCCCGGCGTCGAAGGTGGCGTGACCGTTCATCAGCCGGAAGGCGAGCAGATGTCAATCTACGACGCGGCGATTCGATATGCGGAAGAGCGTGTGCCCCTGGTTATTCTCGCCGGCCACGAATACGGCACCGGCTCGAGCCGCGACTGGGCGGCGAAAGGCACGCGCTTGCTAGGCGTGAAGGCGGTACTCGCGGCCAGCTTTGAGCGCATCCACCGGTCGAACCTGGTCGGCATGGGCGTGCTGCCGTTGCAGTTCGAAGACGGCATGAATGCGCAAACGCTCGAGCTCGACGGCTCGGAAACGTTCAGCATCACGGGCCTGTCGGACCATATTCAGCCCGGCCAGATGGCGACGCTCGAAATCATGCGGCCCGACAAGACGAAGCATTCTGTGCCGGTGAAGCTGCGCATCGATACCGCTATCGAGATCGATTACTATCGGCATGGGGGAATCCTGCCGTTCGTGTTGCGGGAGTTGGTTGCGCGGAATCGATAGAACACAGGAACTCGCGCGCAACAGCACCGCGCGGGATTAGCGCAGCATCTGCTCGAGCGATGGATTCGCCTCTGCGCCGAGCTCGACCGCCTTCGCGTAATGCTGTTTCGCAAGCTCTTTCGCCGGCGGCTTATTAGTGACGTAAATCACGGCGAGATTGTAGTGAGCGTCGACATAGTCAGGATTTGCAGCGATCGCCTGGAGCATCTCTTTCTCCGCGGCCTCCTGCCACCCTTTCTCGCTGGCGGTGATCCCGAGATAATTGTGCGCGATGAAGCTCTTCGGATTGATCGCCAGCGCTTTTGTTAGTTCCGCGACCGCTTCATCGAATTTGCTCTGCCGGTAGTAAACAATGCCGAGGGTCCTCCGTGAAAATTCATCGTTCGGCGCCAGCGTGACCGCCTTTTTAAGTGTCAGCTCAGCGGCTTTCAGCCGGCCGGTCCGATAATACACAGCGCCTAAATTTGAGAGCGCATAAAGATTATTCGGGCTTTTCGCGAGGATGCGGTCATACAGTTTTTCTGAGGAGCGGAACTTGCCTGCGTCGAAATTTTGCTTCGCCTGCTTGGCAAGCGGCACAAGCTCCTCGGGAACACTCGGCCGGAAAGAAGTCTCAACATTTGGCCCAGGCACCGGAGCCGAATTGCCAGCCCGCGGAGTCGCTGTCGGCGCCGGAGTCGCATTCTCCGGCCGTCCCTCCTTCGCCATCGCAAAGCTTGCAGTCACCACGTTTGGGTTGCTGTCTGAAGTCGCGACGATCGGCGCACGCAACAGCGCCAGCTCCTCAGCGCTTAACTTCGTGACCGGCTGCGCAAGGAGATCAATCTGCTGATCCAGCGTCTGCGATTTTATCTGCAGCTTATCGAATTCTGCCAGCATAAGTTTGCGGGCCTGATCGCGCCGCGCTTCCTCCTGCCGCTGGCGCATCACGATGTTGCGCAACATTTCGTTTTCTTTCGTCAGCCGCGCAGTCTCTTCCGGGTTTGCGCCGGTCAGCTTCGCCTTGTCGAGTTCGGCACCAGCTTGTTCGAGCTGTGACCGGAGGTCGGCAACCGTGACCTCAAAATCCTTGTTTTGCTTTTGGCTGTTCGCGAGCTGCTGCCGCAACTGTTCTACCTGCCGGCGCACATCAGCGATTTCCTGTTCCTTCTTCGGTCTGTCGTCGGTGATCTCGCGAACGGTCTTCTCCGCGTTTGCGAGCTTCTTTGTCAGGTCTGAAGTTTCGGCCACCAGGACCTGCACACGTTGCTGTGCTTCGCCGGCGTTCTGCAGCTGCGTGATCAATTCGTCACGCTCTTTTCTGACGCTGGCGATCTCCGCATCTGCTTCCGTCAACCTAGCGCTCGCGGCGTCTTTCTCCTTTTCCGCAGCCGCTCGGCCTTGTTCGGCGGACGCGAGTGCGTTTTTGAGCTGGCTGATCTCGGCACGCAACGCGTCGGCAGCTTTGGCATCCGTGCTGCCGCTCGATTGGATCTTTTTCAGCGATTCCTGCGCTTGAGCGAGCTGATCACGCGCCTGCTTCTCGGCGCCCTGGGTCTTCTGTAATTCACTCTGCGCTCTCTCTAGCTTCGAGCTTGTTTCCTCTAGCCGACTCGTCAGCGTCTCCTTCTCCCTTTGCACGTAGCTGAAATCTTTGCGGCTCTTTTGCAGTTCGGCTTCGAGCTGATCCACCTTCTCCTGCAGCTTCCTTGTTGCTTCCTTGATAGTGGCCTCGCTGGCGGGAGATGCTGGGGCAGCAACCAGGGCTTGATTATCTGATGGCTGCTGAGCGACCGGGAGCCGCGCTTCGCCGACACGGGCTTTGCCGATATCGACACTTGGTTCAGCTGGACCAGCATTCTGCGGCAGCAACGGTGAAGACGCAGGAACTGCAGAGCTGGACAGGACCGGCGAAGCCTCAGCAGTCGCGGCAAGGGCTGCTTCAGTGCCGATCTTGTTCTGCACGCGAAGAATGCCTTCGCCGACCTTACGTGCCCGATATTCTACGATCGCGGGCTGCCATCCAGCATGTCTCTTGCGCAACTCCTCGAGGAGGGTTCCGGCAAACCGAAATTTCACCAGCGCCGCTTTGAACTGGTTTTCGTGTTCCAACCTCTCGCCTTGCTGCGAGGTCATATACGCCTTCAGGAACGTTTCGCTCGGGTCGTCCGTCTGCGCGAGCAGCTCGACCGGTGCTGCGAAAAATAGTGAAAAACCGGCAAGGAGAATCAGACCGATTTTCTTCATGCGTGGACGAGGCGGATGATAGCTGAGCGCCGCGTTGTTGCAATGCTGCAGCTCCTTGGCTCATGTTCCCCTATGGCGACGCACGCCAGCAGGTACTCGCTTTACCTTTGCAATCAGAACGCACGAACCTAAAATCCCACCTGCGATGGTGGCCATAGCTCAATGGTAGAGCTCCAGATTGTGATTCTGGCTGTTGCGGGTTCGAGTCCCGTTGGCCACCCCGGTGTCCGAAGAAATACCGATCCAACCGACTACAGAAAGTCCGCCACGTTATCATCGGCAGCGTCGCTGCATTAGGTCAGCAGCTCTCGACCACGACCGCGGATGCTCGCGCGAAGGGAATGGCACAAGCCATGCTAAAGCTCTCTGCGTGATCCACCCCACACTCGATATTCACACGGAAGACACCGCCAACAGTGCCTTCTGGCAGCACATTGTTAACGACCATTCGCTGCAGGATTTCGGCAATCTCGAAAAGCTCGTCGTCGGTTGCGAATTGATCGCAGCTCTGGATGACCTTCACCTGCTTGCGGCGTGACGGCACGCGGCGGGTTCGTAAACAAGGACGCTGGTTACCGCTAGCAAATCGGCGCTCGCGACCTACAGTCCGCGCGGGTGTCTGTAGCTCAACCGGATAGAGCAGCTGACTTCGGATCAGCAGGTTGGGGGTTCGAATCCCTCCAGGCACGCTGAACTGGAGGTTAACAGATTCGCGGAAGCTGTTCGCCTGAGAGCATGTCGACAACTCGCGTGCCCCCGACGCGAGTCTTCATCATGACAAACCCGGGATGTCCGTCGGTGACTTCGCCTATGATCGCCGCCGCTCTGCCGAGCGGGTGCTGGCGCATTTTATCCAAAACGCGCGCAGCATCGTCGGCCGCAACAACCGCGAGCAGTTTGCCTTCATTAGCAACATACAGTGGATCAAGCCCGAGAATTTCGCACGCCCCTTTGACTTCTTCGCTGATCGGAATGGCCGCTTCATTCAGCAGCATCCCGACCTTCGCGGCCTGCGCGATTTCAGTCAGGGCACTCGTAATACCGCCCCGGGTTGGGTCGCGCAAGACGTGCACATCTTTGCTCACGTTCAAAATCGCCTCGACCAGTCCACTCAGAGGCGCCGTGTCGCTCGCGATTTCTGTCTCAAACTCCAACCCTTCCCGCACGGACATGATGGCGATGCCGTGGACAGCCATTTGCCCACTCATGATGATCTTGTCGCCGGGATGTGCGCGGGTGGGGTTGATATCGACGCCGTCCGGAATGACTCCGATACCGGAAGTGTTGATGAAAATTTTGTCTGCTTTTCCGCGGTCTACGACTTTCGTATCGCCTGTGACCAGCTTCACTCCCGAGAGATCCGCTGCTTCGCGCATCGACTGCACGATGCGCCAGAATTCTTCCATTGGCGTGCCTTCCTCGAGGATAAAGCCGACCGAGAGGTAGAGCGGTCTCGCGCCGCACATTGCGAGATCATTGACGGTGCCATGGACTGCTAGCTTCCCAATGTCGCCACCGGGGAAAAAAATGGGGTTCACCACATATGAATCAGTGCTGAATGCGATGCGCTCCCCGTCTAACGAGAAGATCGCGCCATCGTGCAGCGGATCGAGCAATTCGTTACGAAACTGCGGGAGCACCATTTTCTGCATCAGCTGATGGCTCAGTTTTCCGCCGCTGCCGTGCGCGAGAACGATCTCGCTATAATTCGTAATCGGGATCGGACAGGCGGCGCCAAGCAGACCGGCATCGCCGGCCGCGTCAGATGACATCCTCGGCTCCAGCGGCAATGTGAATCAAATCCCAGAGCACATGCACGAGAGTTGCGTGCACTTCCTGGATGCGATGGATGCTGAATGATGGCACGACAAAGCAATAATCGGCGAGGTCGGGAAAGCGCCCGCCGTCTTTCCCCGACCACGCGATAGTCAGCATCTCGCGTCTCCGCGCCTCTTCCAGCGCATAAATCAGGTTCGGCGATTTACCGCTGGTACTTACCGCCAGCGCCATGTCTCCCGGATTCCCGAGCAAGCGCAACTGATCGACAAAGATGCGCGAGTAGTCTGCGTCATTCCCGATCGCGGTCATCGTCGCGATGTCGGTCATGAGCGAAATAGCAGGAAACGCGGCGCGCTTCTCAATGATCGGATGCGTGAACTCGACCGCGAAATGCATCGCATCGCAAAGGCTTCCGCCGTTGCCCATCGTGAGCAGCTTGTTGCCACGTGCGAAACGCGAAGCCATCTCGCGGCTCAAGGCTTCAATCTGCTCCGCGTACTTGGAGAAGAATTTCTCCTTCATCTCCACGCTCTCGCCGCACTTGCGGAGAACCTTGTCGCGGAAGCTCTCGTTAGACTTCTCTGCGACGGCGGGAGCAATCAAGCGTGTGCCACCTCCGCCAGTCCCTTCTGAAGCTCCAGATGACGGCCGTATGCATAATACGCGGCGCAGGCGCCTTCGGCGGAAACCATCGTCGCGCCCTGCGGAGTCTCTGGCGTGCATACCTTTCCGAAGCACGCGCAGTCGTGCGGCTTTTTCACACCGCGCAAGACGAGACCACTGATGCAATGAGCCGGCTCCGCCGTGTCGATTTCGCGCACATCGAAGATCCGTTCTGCATCATGTTCGTGAAATTCGTAGCGCAACTTGTAGCCGCTCTTCGGAATGGAACCGACGCCTCGCCACTTTCGATCACAAACTTCGAAGACACTGTTCACGAGATCCTGCGCGACCTTGTTCCCGTCGCGATTTACGACCCGCGGATATTGATTCTCGACCGTATGTGTACCGGCCTCTAGCTGGCGCAACGTCATCAACGTCCCTTGCAAGATGTCGATTGGCTCAAATCCCGTGATGACGATCGGGACACGGAAGCGTTCTGCGAGCGGTTCATACTCGCGGTAACCCATCACCACACAAACGTGGCCGGGCCCGAGAAATCCCTGCACGCGGTTGAGTGGTGATTGCAAGATGGAAGCGATCGATGGCGGCACGAGGACGTGCGACACGAGGACTGAGAAATTGCTCACGCCTTGTTTCTTCGCCTGCCACACCGACATGGCATTACTGGGAGCGGTGGTTTCGAAGCCGATCGCAAAAAAGACAACCTTCTTGTCGGGATTAGCCCGGGCAATCTTGAGACAATCGACGGGTGAATAAACGATCCGGATATCCGCGCCGCGGGATTTCAGCACGAGCAGATCGCCGTGCGAACCGGGCACGCGCAGCATGTCCCCGAATGAACAGAAAATCACATCGGGCCGCTGCGCGATAGCATGCGCTTTATCGATCATCTCCAAAGAGGTGACGCAGACCGGACACCCCGGTCCGTGGACCAGTTCCACACTTTGGGGCAAGAGACGATCGATCCCGTACTTGACGATGCTGTGAGTCTGCCCGCCGCAGACCTCCATTAACACCCACGGTTTCGTAACGGTGCGGTGAATCTCGGCGACGATTTTCTGTGCGAGTTCCTCGCTGCGATATTCGTCGAGATACTTCATGGCGATTCATCGGGACGCACCTTGCTAATGGCGACGCCGTCCGCGAGCAGCACAGTATCACCGGGGCGCGCCTCCGTCAGCAGGTCTAATGGAACTTTCTTGATCGCGCCACCAACCTGAACCCGACCCATTCGCATGTCCTCTTCAATGAATACCTCTACGATTTTGGCATAGATCAGATTCATTCCTGCATCGTCGCGGCAACAACCTGTCCGAGGGAGATCCCGCCGTCATTCGGCGGGACGCGTTGATGCCAGTAGGGCCGGAAACCTTCCTCAGATAAGCGCTCAATTGTTCGCTCAGTTAGGTAGCGATTTTGAAAGCACCCTCCACTGAGCACTACTTTCTGTTGCTCGATCCTGCGGGCGACCGTCACAATCATTTCCGCGAGTGCATTGTGGAATTTCGCCCCGACCAGTGCGCGCGTCTGGTCCGACCGCAGATCCTCGATAATCTGCAAGATTGTCGGCTGCCAATCGACGACTAGTGGCGAGCCCTCTCGCACCACGAACGAATACGATTCATCTACTCCTGACTGCACCGCGAACTCCAGCTCCATTGCTGCCTGCCCTTCGAAACTCGCTCGTGATCCGATTCCAAGAAGTGACGCAGTTGCATCGAAGAGGCGGCCAGCGCTGGAGGTAAGTGGCGCGTTGATTTTTTTGTCGAGTGTCTGCCGAAGCAACGTGAGTTCGCTTTTCGTGAAATCCTGCAGCAGGTCCTCTCGTTGCCAAAGCTCGTCGCCGCCGAAAATTTCGTAAAGGACACCAAGCTTGCTTCGTCGCGGTTCTTTCACAGCGGCGTCACCACCGGGCAATCGGAACTGACGCAAATGGCCGGTTCGCGTGAATCCTTTCGCATCGACCGAGAGAAATTCCCCGCCCCAGACAGTGCCGTCGTCGCCGAATCCGGTCCCGTCCCAAGCGACACCGAGCAACGGCGGTGTGAGTTCGTTTTCCGCCATACAAGCTGCGACGTGTGCCCAGTGGTGCTGCACAGTGCGGACAGGCGCCGATAGTTCCGCCGCATACTTGGTCGACAGATAGTCAGGATGAAGGTCACAGGCGACCAACTTCGGTGTGGCGTCGTAAAGGCGAGGCAAATCGGCGGTCGAACCAAGGAACGCTGCGTAGGACTGCGCATTCTCCAAATCACCGAGATGCTGACTGATGAAGACGTTTCTGCCGCTCGCAAGTGCAACCGTGTTCTTCAGGTGCGCGCCAAGAGCGAGAACTGTTTTCGATTTCTGCCTTCCAACTTCTGACTGCCACTCGATGGGAAGTGGGGCGTAGCCGCGCGCGCCACGCAGCAAGAGCTCACGTCCTGCCATTACTCGCACAATCGAGTCGTCCATGTGGCGGACAATTGGCCGGTTATGCACGAGGAAGAGGTCTGCGATTCCTCGCAACCGCTCAAGAGCCTCACGCTCATCGATGCAAATTGGCTCGTTGCAAAGATTGCCGCTCGTCGCTACGACCGGCACGCCTAACGAATGCAGCAGCAAGTGGTGCAGCGGAGTATTTGGCAGCAGTACGCCAAGATTAGGGTTCCTCGGCGCAATGGACAGAGCCAGTTGCCCCTCCTTCTTTCGCTGCAGCAAAACAATCGGCGATTCTGCTGAAGTGAGGAGGCGCTCCTCCATCTCCGAGATGCGACAAAGCTCTTGCGCTGCGGCGAGTGACGAAACCATAACTGCGAACGGCTTTTCTTCGCGATGCTTCCGCTCCCGGAGTCGCCGGACTGCACCTTCGTTTGTTGCGTCGACGATCAACTGAAAGCCGCCGAGGCCTTTCAGAGCGAGAATTCTTCCAGAACGCACGGCCCCGGCCGCTTCTTCTAACGCGCCATCGCCGCGCGCAAGGATTTTACCGGCGTCACTCCAAAGTTCGACCTGCGGGCCACAGCGTGGGCACGCGTTCGGCTGTGCGTGAAAACGGCGATCGAACGGATCACGATATTCGCGGTCGCATTCAGCGCACATCGGGAACTTTTTCATCGACGTATGCGCGCGATCGTAGGGCAGCGCTTCGATGATTGAGAAACGAGGGCCGCAATTGGTGCAGTTCGTAAAGGGATAACGGAAGCGACGATCTGTGGAATCGAAAAGCTCGTGGAGACAGTCGGCGCACGTCGCGATGTCGGGCAGAATGAGCGCGGTCTTTTCTCCGCCTTCGTCGCTCTCGCGAATCTCAAATCGCTTGTGACCAACTGGATCGAGGAAAGATGGCTCTAAACTCTGAATGACGGCGCGGGACGGTCTCTCTTTTTCCAGGCGCAAAAGGAAGCTTCTCAAAACCGCTGGCGCGCCTTCGACTTCAATGAATACCCCCTGGGAGGAATTCAGAACCCAGCCATCAAGCAGCAATTCAGTCGCGAGCCGATGAACGAACGGACGAAAACCGACACCCTGAACCGCGCCCCGCACCAAGACTTTGAGGCGCTCCCGTTTTAGCTTTGGCATGCAACGCGCACGTTACATCCTGCACGGCATGTGGACGAGGCGCGGGAACGCGCAAAGCGTCGCCCTTACGACCGCAGCAAAAAGAGTCCGATGAGCGCCAAAAGAATTCCAACGATGCGTGGAATCGATGCTGGCTCCTTGAAAAAAAAGATGCCGGCGATCGCCATGATCGCGGCGCCGCCGGCGAGGATAACAGGCACAGACGACAAAGGCCCACCTCGCTGAAAAAGCAGGAAAAATGCTATGGTACCCCCGCCGACGCAGATGCCGGTGAGAACGGAGTAGTTAAAGCCGGTGGCGCCGAACTTCTGTTCCCAACGATTTGTTAGCCAGAGTGCGAGAAGGTAAAGCAGAATGGTGACCGCCGCAGTCGCTTCGACCACGAAGCCGCCCAAGCCATCGCCAATGTGCTCAGAAGCGAGCCGGGTGAAGATTTGATGCGCGCCATATAAGACGGCCGCAACGACCGCATACCAAAACCAAGGAGCCATTCGATTGAGTAAATTTGCACTTCATCAATCAGCGCGCAGACGAATCTTCACCGCGGCTTCTTGAACAAATCTTTTGGAAATTCCACGTTGGTTTCGATCTGGTCGTAAACTGTTTCCGACCGCTTCGGCCCCACTTTCCCGTTCGCGTCGGCTTCGTATCCGACGCGCCGGGTTGAGAGCAGCATCGAGCCGATCGGCTTTTCATCGTAGTACTCGGTCCAATCATATTTACCCGATTCGTATTGCAGATGATTACAGATCAGGCGGCCGGTTTCCGGATCAAACATGTAGATCCAATCGTGCATGCCGCCCGCGTCGCCAATGCCCTTGCCATAAACGGCGCGAACCTTCTGAACCACCGCACGATCCTCCAGTGTCATCTTCCCCGCGTCCTCCAGCGTCGTGCCTGGATCGCGCAGTTTGAAGGGCATACCGAAAACGTAGTGCGAGCCAAAGGTATTACCGCGCGCGCCGCTGATGTCATCCTGCGTCGTCGCTTCCTTGCCATTCACGAATTTCCACGCCTCGCCTTTGCCGTTGTTAATCATGACCCCTTTGGAGCCATTCATCTCCCAGTCGATCCGCATCTGCG